>QEVJ01000069.1 GCA_003576845.1 Planctomycetota bacterium | reverse complement strand
TTGGGACCGGAATCGGATTTAGGCCGTTATGCCACATGCCGTTACCGGAAGAGGGGGACAGTCGATGTTATTCGCGGATCGACCGCAACGCCCGCTTGACGATCCACGCCGTTTCGACCATCGGCGACTCGTTGCGCCAGCGACGACACAGGGCCGTTACCCAGCGGGCGTTGCTTTTGGCGGCGTCGTTGAGCCAGTTGGCGACGGACGATTGAACGTACCGCGACGGATCGGATCGGACCGGTTCCAGCAGGTGGGCCGCCCGCTGCGGGTCGGACTTGAGTTCGGCGAGATGGGCGCACCACACGCCGCGGGGACGCGTGCTCTCAATCGCGAACCGCCGGATGTTCGCGTCGCCGTCAGCCGTCCAAGCCAGCAATCCGTCGATAACGCCGTCGAGCTGCTCGGCATAGAACGGACGGACGCTCATCCATGCACATTCCCGGACGCCGAAATGCGGGTCGGCGGCAAACGGCCGCACGGCGCCGAGCCGGTCGTCCAACGACGTGGATTCGCCGGCTTGAGCGGCGAAGCAGGCCCACGAGCGGACGGTATCGCTTGGGTGGCCGGCGATTTGCGACAAAACCTTGATCCGCAGCCGCCTGGGCTTCGCGGCGAGAATTTCGTGGATCGCGGCGCCGATGCCAATGAGCCGGCGCATCACGCCCGATTCCGCCAAAGCATCGGCGGCCAGCCCAACTTCTTCGGCCAGGGCGTCGTGCCCGAGCCGCCGGAACGCGCTGCGAGCGAGCGCGGACATGTCGATTGCCAGCGACTCGACGAGATTGACCGTGGCCAATTCGCCCGCGTTGAGCCCGGCCAGCACGTCGGGCGGAATCTCGCTCATGCGCCGCGCGCCTTTGCGATCGGCGAGCGGATTCGCGGCGGCGAGCGATTTGCCCGCAGGGTCGGGTCGACGGGCAGCAGCTCGGGATTTGGCCGGTTTGGGCATGGAAAAAGTCTCGTCGAGTGGAACGATTTGGTCGTGTAGGCAATCTCTACTGGGAGGCGGAAACTCGCGCGAAGTCACCCATCGGCCGCGAGCCGCGCATAGTGAATTTCGGCACTTTTACGCACCGCGGGTTGGCGTGAAAACACTCGCCCCAACCCTCGTCGGGCGGCTAGAATAACACGGCTTGCCGAACGTGCGTTGCCGCGCCGTTTGCCGCGCTCCGGCAAACCACTTACCGTTCATCGGACGCCGCTATGGCCGATCGTAGCCCGCAACGGATCGTGCGACGCTTGGAGGTCGGCCGTCGGGCGCCGGTCGACGAGCAGCTTTGGCCGGTCAACGTGGCCCTGTTGCTGCTCGCGGCATTCGTCGAGGGCGTGGTCATTGCGCGGCTCGAATTCGTCGACCCGCGGCCGCTTTACAATGCCTGGACGTGGACGGCGACGCTGCTGTTCTCGGTCGGCATCGGCGTATGGCTGGTGCAGCGGCTCGACAATCGCCACGTGCGGCGGAGCGTTCAACTGGCGACCGTGCTGAGCTTGCTGTTTCACGCGATCTTGGCGGTGGTCTTGAACAAGGACTTGCTCGTCGCATGGCTCGACGAGCCGGAACCGCAAGCGGTCACGGAGGAGTTGCGAGAAATCACGGTGTCGATGGTCGCGCCGGATGCGTTGCCGCAGGATTTCGAAGAGCCGGTAGCAACGCCGACGCCGGACGCGAACGACCAGACGCAGACGCGGGTCGATCCGCCCGTCGAGCCGCAACCGACGACCGATCCGACGCCACCCGCGCCGATGCCGGACGACGCGGTCGCGCCGAACATTCCGCAGCTCAATCGTCCCGACCAGACGACGCCGCGGCGAAGCGACACGCAAGGGCAACTCAGCCGCAACCCGGCGCCGTCGCCGGACGATCCGCGGACGCAGGCCAGCGCGCCTCCGCGGAACTCGTCGTCGCAACCGCGGCCGAATGAGCTCAACCCGACGCAGTCGCCGAGCCGCCGCGAAACGGCGGGACCGCAGACGCCGCGACCGGCTGCCGAAGCACCGACGACGGCCGACGCGCAACGCCCGGAACTTCCGTCGCGCACGCCGCAGAGTACCACGGACGTCGCCCAATCGTCGAGCGCGCCGGCGCTTCCGCGGCGCACGGCCGACCCGGTGCAACCTCCGACGACCGCGATCCGCCCACAAGACTTGGCCGGTCCTTCGCGGCAAACGGCGCCGAACGCGCCCGACCCGCGGACTGTCGCCGAGCGCAGCGAAACGAACGCGCCGACCGTGGATCGTTCAGCCAATGCGCCCGAGCCGCAGCCCAACGAGGCCGTTCGCGTTCCGAATGCTTCGCGGCAACCGCGTAACGACAACATTGCCGCGGCCCAGCCGATCGACCCAACGAACCCAGCGAGCCGCGCGCGCCCGATGCCGAATCCGTCGGCAGTTGCCGCAGCGGAGGGTCCGGCGACGCCGGCCGCATCGCCCGCTGTTGCCCCGTCGCTTGAACCGCGAGCGCCCAGTGCCGAACGTAGCACGGCCTCGACGCCGTCATTGTCGAGTGCGACGCTGCCTGCGCCAGACGGGACGGCGTCCGTTGCGCCCGGCGCAAGCGCGGACGCAGGTGCTCGCGTCGAGCGGGCTACGGATTCGGACGCGGCGGGCGCGTTGGCGCAGACTTCGCGCGACAACCGCCGCGCGGCAATCGCTCCCCGCTCGGCCGCGGACATCGGTTCGCCGGCTCAAGCGGTTCAACCGCGCCTCGCGCAGAATTCGGAGCAAGGTCCGCGGCCGTCCCCATCGCCGGGCAACGTAGCAGAGCGCCAAGCGACCGGCGGCATTGCGGGGCAAGGGCGGTCGGCGAATCTGGACGCGGGTCCGGGCGCGCTTCAGCACCCGGGTCGGGTTCCGAGCGACTCCGCCGTTCGCCCTTCGCCGACGCAAACGACCGAACGGGGCGTGGCGCTCTCGCCGTCGCAACCCGCGCTCGTGGGCAAGCGTCGGGCGGACGCTTCGTTGCCTTCGTCGACGCTCCAAGCACAGCCCGCGCCGAACGCCACCGTCGGCGGCAGCACGGCGCCGGCGCTTAACGATGCCGATTCGTCGCTCGCGGAAGATCGGGCCAGCGCCAACGCCCCGCAGGGCCGCGTTTCGGCCGATCGCGGCAGCGCGTCGGTCGACGTCGGTCCGCGACAAATCGTCGGCGAAGGAGCGAGCGGCCGGCCGTCCGGCGGCGGTCAACCGAACGTCGGCGATATCGCCCGCAGCACCACGCCAACGCGGCGCACGCCCGGCGGAGAACAACCGACCTTGCTCGACTCGGCCAATCCAACCGTCGTCGCCGAGGCGCCGCGGGCGAGCGGCACGGCGGGCAGTTCGACCGGAACGGGCGAGCCGCAGCCCGGTACGCTCGCGGCGGAGCGGTCGCAATCCGCGACGAGCGGCGCGACCGGTGGCGCGACGGCCGGCGAAGCGCCAAGCGGCGCCGCCGTCGCCGCAGAAACTCCGAGCGGTCCGGTCGCGTCCGGACGTCCGAACGGCGCCGGCGAAGAAACGCTCGTCAGCACGCCCGGCGTGGTCCGCGAGGGCCGCCGCACGACTCCCGCGGGCATCCCCGACATCGGCCCCGCCACGGCGCCGCAATTGGCCGGAGGACCGGCAAACAGCAGCGGCGAGCCGGGCAATCCGAGCTCGGCGGGCACGCCCAGCGGCGAGCCGCTCGATCAAACCGGTCGCGCCGACACGCGGTCGACCGCGGGACTTGCGGGGCGTTCGCTGGTTGGGCCGTCGGGCGCGGAAGCCGGTCCGCCCGTCGCCAACGTGGTCGATTCGGGACGGCCCGGCGACGTCGCCGGTCGCCGCGACCCGCTCGGCGGCATCGATCCCGGCTCGGCGGTCGCTAGCGCAGGCGGCGGCTCGAAGCGGCGCACGCCGACCGCCGATTTGCCGAGCGGCATCGGCTCGGCCGACGCGCCATCCGTCGCCATCGACAACGCGGCGGGCAGCGAACCGGGCGAACTGCCCGACGGCACGTTCGCCGGCGAACCGAGCCGCCGCGAGGGCGGACCGCAGTCGTTCGTCCGCGCGGAAACGGGCCCGGGCGGATTGGGCGCGCTCCCCGCGCCCGAAGCTGGCATCGCCGCGCGTCGCGCTCGGATCGACGTTCCCGACATTGCCCTCGACAGCACGCGGCAGGCCGAGCGGAAGTCGATCGGTCTCCCGGCGATCGACGGCCAGGTTCGGATGGCGATCGATTCGTACCGCCTCCGCCGCGCTCGGCGCTATCGCGACGCGGAAATCGCCGGTGCGGGTCAGCCGTCGCCAAAGACGGAGGAAGCGGTCGAATCGGGCTTGGAATTCCTGACTCGCTCGCAATCGCCCGACGGAAGTTGGAGCCTGCACGACTATCGCGGCAAGCCGCCGGTGGAACAGTGTCGAATTCACTCGGACACCGCCGCGACGGGACTGGCTCTGCTCGCCTATCTCGGGGCGGGGTACGACCACTACGGCGACAAATATGAAAGCGTGATCCGCGGCGGACTCGAATGGCTCATCAACCAACAAGCGGAGACTGGCAACCTTTATCTCGCGCAAGACGCTGAGTCGAACCGATCGGCACAGCTCTATAGCCACGCCATCGCCGCGATTGCGCTGTGCGAGGCATACGGCATGACCGGCGACGAACGACTCAAAGAACCGGCCCAGCGGGCGATCGATTTCATCGTTCGCTCGCAGCATCCCGAATTGGGCGGTTGGAGGTACTCGCCGATTCCCAACACGGACACTTACGACAGCGATACGTCCGTATCGGGCTGGATGGTGATGGCGCTGCGCAGCGCCGAACTCGCAAAGCTCAACGTGCCACGCGAGTCGTTCCAGCGAGTCGAGGGCTGGCTCGATCGAGCGACGGCGCGCGGTTCGCGCGGCGCCAAGTACGTCTACTGGCCCAAGGGGCCGAAGCCGAAGGATCACGACGAGTCGCCGCAGATGACGAGCATCGGCCTGTTGATGCGGATGTACTTGGGTTGGGACCGCACGAAGCCGGAAATGGTCCGCGGGGCGGATTACCTCGCGCAAACGCTGCCGAGGGCGGTCGAGAACGCATCCGGCGAATGGCAAGGGGCGTACTATTGGTATTACGCCACGCAGGTGATGTTCCACATGCGCGGCGAGCATTGGCAGACGTGGAATGAGCGGCTGCACCCGCTCTTGACGCAATCGCAGCGGAGCGAAGGCCCGCTCGCCGGAAGCTGGGACCCCGACGGCCCGGCGAGCGACATGTGGGCTCGATTCGGCGGGCGGATCTACGTCACGACGCTGAACCTGTTGTCGCTCGAAGTCTATTACCGGCATCTGCCCATCTACGAGGACACGGCGCGGTAATGCCCTGGCAAAACCGGTCGCGGAAGTCGCCAGGCTTCCGGGCGTTGAACCGCCAACGTGGGCCTCGGAAGTCTTGCGACTTCGGCTACAAGCGTAGTGCTAGCATCGCCGGGTGCGCGACTTCGTAAACCGCGCAAACTTTAACGCCTCCGTCGCTTCCGGTTCTATCGGTTGTTCCGGAAATTCTGTGGTTGCCGGTCGTTCCGGTACCGATATCTAGTCAACGGGGGGCGATTCTACCGCGCGGCTGCTGGCCGCCGCGGAGACCGCCGATTCCGCACCTGGTTCCGCCGCGGCAAAGGCTTGCCGCCGACAAACCACTTTCTGGAACGGTGAGTGACGATCATGCGAATTCACTTGCTTCCGGCGCGCGCCGCCGCGTTGACCTTGGCGATGGGACTCGCCGCGCTGTCGGCCGCTGCACAGAGCAACAACGCGGCCTACAACCGCCGGCTTACGCTGAGCGACCCGGCCAGGGCGAGCGCGCCATCGACCGACACGGCCGTGCGTCCGGCCGCAGCGACACAGACGCCCGCGCCGCAACCGACCGCTCGCAATGAGGCAGCTCGCAGTGAAGTCGTGGCCGCCGATTCGCCGGCTCGCCCGCCCATTGCACGACCCGTCGTTCAACCGATCTCCCAGCCGACAGCCGCTCGCCCGGCGAACGCGGTCGTCGCGGCGCCGATGCCGATGGCGGCGCCGGCGAACGTGGGCGCACCGGTCACGCGCGCCTCGACTCCACAATATGTCCAAACCGCGCCCATATTGCAGGCCGCGCCCGTCGTGCAGGCGGCTCCTGCTCGGCTCGCGACCACGCGCGTCGCCGAAGCGCCGCGCGTGATATCGCCGCGGGCGACCGTCGTAAACAACCGCCGCGTTTTCGTGGACGAGCCGCAGCCGATCGTCGAAAGCATGGGCCCTTCGATGGACACGGGCTGCGGCGATGCGTTGTGCAACGGCTGCGACGAATGCGGCTGCGACGATTGCGGCGGCGACGGCTGGTTCGGCGGCGGATTGCGGCGCGGCTCGGGCCGCTGGCTCGCCGGCGTCGAGTTCCTGTTCGCCCGCCCGCACTTCAGCGAAGCGACCGCGTATATTCTGCACCAGAATCAAACGCTCGGCCCGGGCAATCTCTTGACCGCGTCCGACACCTACGTGCACCACAACTTCGACTACGAGCCGTCGGCTCGCGGCTACGTCGCTTATCGCCTCGACGAATGCTGCGCCGAGCTGCGGGGAACGTATACGCGGCTACAGAGCGATTCGTCGCGTTCGGCATCGCCGGATGCAAACGCCACGATCGTGCCGACGTACTTCGAGGTTCAACCCGCGCCGGGCGACACGCTCACCTCGACCGTGGACGTCGGCGGCGACGTGTTCGACATCGACTTTTCGCGGTGCATTCGGGCCGGCGGCGAGTGCCTTCCGTGCGACTGCCGCACGTGTCCCGACTGGGACCTGTCGTGGTCGGCGGGAGCGCGGCTCGCGCGGTGGGACTTGAACGGCGACGTGTTCACGACCGACCCGACCGACGGCCGGCTCGACATCGACCAGGAGTTCATCGGCGCGGGGCCGAAAATCGGCCTGGAAGGCAAGCGCTATTTCGGCCGATACCAGCAGTTTTCGATCTACTCGTCGTTCGACGCCTCGCTGCTAGTCGGCTGGTACGAGTATCGCATGGACCGCTCGATTCCGTCGGTCGGCGTCAACCCGGCGACGCGGGAATCGTTCATCTCGAAGGTGACGCGGACGATCCCGGTTACGGAAATCGAGTTGGGCGTGAAGTGGCAGCCTTACGAACGGCTGAACCTTTCGGCCGGCTGGTTCTTCCAGGCGTGGTGGGACCTCGGCATGAGCACCCAACAACCGTCGAACCTGCTCGGCGGCGTCGGCCCGCAGTTCCTGCTCGACGATTCAAACATCATGTCGTGGGACGGGCTGACGGTGCGGGCGGAACTGTCGTTCTAGAAAATGCAAAAGTCAAAATGAAGAATGCAGAATGGATCGCGGCGCATGCTGCGTTCATTCTGCATTCTTCATTTTGCATTCTTCATTTATCGTCGCTGAGCTTCTCGATCGGCGTGAGTTCGAGCTTGCGGAACTCGACTTCGGAGCCTTCGGCCTGGATGGCGATCTGGCCCTTCTTCGCGGTGCAGCTCATGCCGTGGTTCACGAGGTCGCCGTTGACCCACACCTTCACCGCGTCGCCAATGCATTCGATCGTCATCGCGTTCCACTCGCCGGCCGGCTTTTCGGAGCCGTCGGTCAGGTTGAGAATCCGCCGGGATTTGCCCTCCGTCGCGCCCCAGGTGTCCTTCGGACCGCGGCGCTTCTCCATGTCGGGCACGGCGATGTCCTCGCCGATGCACCAGAAGTCGCCGGCGTTCGTGTGGTGCATCTGCACTTCGATGGACTTGGGAAACATCTTGTACAAGAACCGCGGCGTCGAGGCGTGGACCAGCACGCCGCAATTGCCCGGCGTGCCGGCGAAGCGGTATTCGACGACGAGGCGATAGTTCTCGAAAACGTCGTTGGTAATCAAATGCCCTCCGGGCGTGCCGAGGCTCACCAGCTTGCCGTCGCGGACGGTGAACGAACTCTTGCCGTCGGGCTTTGCGTCGAGTTCGGGAATATCGGCCTTCCAGCCGGAAAGGTCTTTGCCGTTGAACAGACTGCGCGTCTTGCCGTCTTCGCCGTACAAGCCGCTCGCGCAGAGCAGCACGAGGCCGACCGCCAAGAAGTAGAGCTTCTTTGTCATGATGCCGTTCTCCGTGAAAGGGGTGCGGGGTGCGGGCAGACATGAGCCTAACGCGCGGCGGGGGCGCGAGGCAATCCGCGTCGACTTTCCCGACTTTTCCGCCCCTGAGCTGCGAGGCTGCAAGGCGTTGCGCTAGCAAGGGGCAAGTGGACGGAAAACAGTGGTCAGCCGACAGCGAAACTGCCCCACTGCCCACCGCTCACTGCCCACTGCCCACTCGTCGATCGCTCCTCGCGCTTCTCCCGCAGCCTTCGCGTAACCGGCAAAGTCGTGTCAAACTTTGCCGGGCGTTCGGGTCTTGCGCAAATCCGCGTGCCGGTTGTTCCGATCAATCCTAGCGTGCCGGTTGCTCCGAATCTCTCGATGGAAACGGTCGCGCAATGCGATATCACGGAAACTGCACGAGCCCGTCCTCGTCCGGGGGAGCCGCGTTCGCGGGATCGGCGCTGGCTGAAACGGCCGCGGTTCGACGCCCATCGCACGCCTTGGCCGCGGCCGCGACGCTGTTGATTGCCGCGACGGGCTGCACTTCGCTCCGGCAGTGGGTGGATAACGGCTTCCGCGTGGGCCCGAATTACGGCCGGCCCGAGGCGCCGGTGGCCGAGCAATGGATCGACTACGCCAACCCACGGGACGCGGCCGACGAACAAGATCTCAGCGCGTGGTGGCGCTCGTTCAACGATCCGGCACTCGACGAACTAATCGAGTCGGCGTACCGGCAAAACCTCAGCTTGCGCGTCGCCGGGGCGCGGATCCTGGAAGCCCGCGCTCAGCGGCAGATTGCCGCGGGCAACCTTTGGCCGCAGTTTCAAGAAGCGTTCGGCGACTATTCGCGCAACAAACTCAGTTCGGCATCCGCCAATCCGCCGCCGGAACTCTGGTTCTCCAATTGGGAGACCGGATTCAACCTGGCTTGGGAACTCGATTTCTGGGGCCGATTTCGCCGCGCGATCGAGGCCAGCGACGCGCAGCTCGACGCGTCCATCGAGAACTACGACGACGTGCTCGTGATCTTGCTCTCCGACGTGGCGACGAACTACTTGGAATTCCGCACGTTCCAGGAGCGGCTGACGTATGCCCGACAGAACGTCGAGATTCAGGCCAAGTCCCTGCAACTCGCCGAAGACAAGTTCTCGGCCGGCGCCGCGACCGAGCGCGACGTGCAGCAGGCGCGGCAAGTGTTGGAGCAAACGCAGGCGCTCGTGCCGCGGCTCGAAATCGGCGCTCGCCGAGCCAACAATGCGCTGTGCGTGCTGCTCGGCATTCCTCCGCGCGATCTGGCGGAAATCCTGGGGCGAACCGGCACGATTCCCGCCACCCCGAAGCAGGCCGCCGTGGGGATTCCGGCCGATCTCGTCCGACGCCGGCCCGATCTCCGCCGCGCCGAACGCGAAGTTGCCGCCCAGAGCGCGCGAATCGGCGTCGCCGAGGCCGATTTTTACCCGCGATTCAGTCTCATCGGCACGCTCGGCGTGCAGGCCGAACAGTTCGGCGACATGTTCGACACGCCCGGCGCCATGTCGGCCGGAATTGCGCCCGAATTTCGCTGGGACATCCTCAACTATGGGCGAATTCTGAACAATGTCCGCGTCCAGGACGCCCGGTTCGAACAACTCGCCTTCGCTTATCAAGAGGCGGTCTTGCGCGCCGGCCGCGAGGCCGAAGACGCGATCGTTTCCTACGTCAAGGGCCACGAAGAAGTCGATCGCTTGACCGCCAGCGTGGCCGCGGCGAATCGGACCTACGAGATCACATTCGACCAGTATCGTCTCGGCGCGGTCGACTTCACGCCGGTGTTCTTGTTCCAGTCGACGCTCACCGACCAGCAAGACCAGTTGGCGGCCGCTCGCGGTAATGTGGCGATTTCCCTGGTGAATTTGTATCGGGCATTAGGCGGCGGGTGGGAAATGCGGCTCAATCGTCCGACGAGCGCCGGCGACGGCCAATTCCGCCCGCTTCCACCGCCGGCCGCAGCGCCGAACCCCGCCATAGACGCGCCGCGTCCTGGCGACGTTCCGTTACCGGCGGCGCCGTTGCCGGCAGCTCCGTTGCCGCGGGGAGCCGCCGAACCGCCGGCTCCCGTGCCCGCTCCCGATCCGAACGCATAGCGCTGGTTGGCGATGCGCTATTTCCGCGGCCGATTACTGAGCCTCTAAGGCAACTGTCGAGGAAACCATGTTCGACGCGACTTCGATTCGCAAACGTCGTTCGGCGGTCGTGTGGACCGGGGCCTTGCTGATGGCGACGACCTGTGCGGCATTGGTCCTGGCGTCGCAGCCGACCGTCGAACCGCCGGCGTTGAACCAGGAAGTTCTGGCTTTCATCGAGCCGATCGCGACAGCCGACGGGGACAGCGAATTGTCGAAGAAGCAGAAGGAACGGCACAACGCGGCCGTCGACCTGTTGCAGGCGCGCGTCGACGAATATCGCAGCGGATCGCGCGAGATCGGCGCCGTATTCGAGGCGGCTCGGATGGTCGCCAAGTCGAAGCTCGATCTGGCCGATTCGCCGGAAGCTCGCGTGCGGACGCTCGAACAGACGCTCCAAGTCGCCAGGATGATCGAAAAGCGTTTGCAAACCCAGGTGGACAAGCGATTCGGATCAAAAGGCGATCTGGCCCGCGCTCGGCTGGCCCGGCTTGGCGTCGAGGTCGAACTGCTGCGGGCGAAAGCCGATAAGCCGTAGGCCGAAATTGCGAGCGCAACCCGGGAAGGACGCGTTTCGCCCCCGCCGATTCGAGCGGTACGGCGACGAAACCCGGCGACGCGCCTCTATGCCGCTGGCCCAAGCACGAGGTATGCTCTGAGCATTAGGGCACGACGCAGGTAACGGCCGTGTCCGGTCTCGCTAAGCGATGGGTTGGCCATGTCCGCTTCCGCTCGGTTTTTAGGATCGGGTGCCTTCGGTTTCGTCGCAATTCTGGTTTTGGGCTGCGGTTCGGAGCCGCCGCCCGCAGCGCCGGCCGCGCCCAAGGCGACGGTGCAAGCGCCGCTCGCCCGTGAGTTGACCGATTTCGCCGAGTACAACGGCTGGATCGACGCGGACAAGACCGTCGAGGTTCGCGCGCGGGTCCGCGGGCACATTCACAAGATCCACTTCGCCAATGGACAGATCGTAAGCGCCGGCGACGTGCTATTCGAGCTCGATCCGCGGCCGTTCCAGTCCGACATCGACCGCGCGCAGGAACAGGTCAAGATTTACAAAGCCCAACAGGTGGCGGCCGTCAAAGAAGAGGCCCGACTCCGCGAACTGCTCGGCAAAGGCGGCGCCAGCCTGGCTCAAGTGGAGAAAGCGGAAGCGGATGCCCTGTCGCTCGACGCGCAAATCGCCGGCGCGGAAGAGGAAGTCCGCCGCCGCGAGCTCGAGCTTTCCTATTCCAAGATCACCGCCGACATCGCCGGCCGCGTAAGTCGAGCGATGCTCAGCGAGGGAAACCTCGTCAACGCCGGCGGCAGCGACCCGTTGCTAACGACCATCGTTTCGGTCGATCCCGTCCGCGTTTACTTCAACGTCGACGAGCGGATTCTGTTGCAGTTCGGCAAGAACATGGGCGCCGAGGGCAAAAACCTCACGCAGATGATGGCGCAACTCAAGGACGCCGAATCGCCGTTCTCGTTCGCGCTCGACGGCGAGACGGAATTCACCCACCACGGCCTACTGCGATTCAGCGACAACCGCATCGACCCGGCCACCGGCACGCTCCAGGTCTATGGCGCGGTCGAAAACAAGGACGGGAAATTGTTGGTCGGCTCCCGGGTACGCGTGCGGCTGCCGGTCGGGAAGCCCTATCCCGCGTTGCTCGTACCGGAAACTGCGATTCTTGCCGACCAGGACAAACGCTACGTGCTCGTGGCCGACGCCAAGAACGTCGTTCGCCGCCGAAACGTCGCCTTGGGCATGCTGACGGACGACGGCATGCGGCGGATCATTCCCGAAGCGTCCGGCGAAGCGGCCGACTCGCCCGCGAACTGGCGCGTGCTGGTGGACAACTTGCAGCGGGCGCGGCTCAACTACCCGATCGAACCGCAGCAACCCGCGTCGGCCGCGAGCCAACCGCCCGCGGATGCCTCGGCCAAGGCTTCACCGAGCCCGCCAAGTTCCTAGTAGCTTCGTCACTCGCCCATGCTGTCGCATTTCTTCATCGACCGGCCAATCTTCGCCGCCGTGCTGTCGGTGGCGATCGTGATTGGGGGCGGCGTGGCGCTCGTGCGTCTACCGATTGCGCAGTATCCCGACGTCGCGCCGCCGACCGTGCAAGTCACGGCGACGTATCCCGGCGCGAACGCCGTGACGGTCGCCGACACGGTGGCCACGCCCATCGAGCAGGAAGTCAACGGCGTCGAGCGGATGCTCTACATGTCGTCGAAGTGTACGAACGACGGCCAGATGATGCTCGACGTGACGTTCGAGTTGGGCACCGACCTGAACATGGCCCAGGTACTCGTGCAGAATCGCGTGTCCGTGGCCGAAGCGAAACTGCCCGAAGAAGTCAAGCGGATCGGCGTGACGACGAAGAAGAAATCGCCGAGCATTCTGCTGTGCGTCAATCTGGTTTCCACGAAAAAGCCCGACGGCACGTACGTTCGCGATCAGCTTTACCTGAGTAACACTGCCACCTTGAGCGTGAAGGATGACCTGGCCCGCATCAAGGGCGTCGGCGACGTCGCGTTTCTTGGCCCGCGCGATTACAGCATGAGGGTCTGGCTCGACCCAAACCGCCTCGCCGCCAAGCAATTGACCGCCAGCGACGTGATCAACGCCGTCCGCGAGCAGAACCGGCAGGTCGCGGCGGGGCGTCTCGGGCAGCCGCCCGTCCCCGAAAACTCGCCGATCGAGTTCCAACTGCCGATCAACACCCGCGGCCGCCTCGCGTCGGAAGAGCAATTCGAGAACATCGTCATCAAGACGAGCGACAAGGGCGCATCGGTCAAGCTGGGCGACGTGGTCCGCGAAAAGACGTACGACAAAGACGGCCGCGTGCTCGCCAAGGGCATCGAACTGGGCGCGAAGAACTACGACGTGAACAGCTACGTCGACGGCGAACCCTCGGTCACGATCGCCACGTTCCAATTGCCCGGCTCGAACGCCCTGGAAACCGCGAAGGCCATCCGCGCCAAAATGGAGGATCTCAAATCCCGGTTTCCCGAGGGCGTCGACTACCGCGTGTACTACGACACGACCGTGTTCATTGAGGAATCGGTCAGCAGCGTCGTCCACACCCTGATCGAAGCATTCGTGCTCGTGTTCGTCGTGGTGCTGGTGTTTTTGCAGAACTGGCGAGCGACGATCATCCCGATGATCGCCGTGCCCGTCTCGCTGATCGGCACGCTCGGCGTGATGTTGCTGTTAGGTTTTTCGCTCAACAACCTGTCTTTGTTCGGCCTCGTGTTGGCGATCGGGATCGTCGTGGACGATGCGATCGTCGTGGTCGAAAACGTCGAACGCTGGATGGCCGAGGGCCTGTCGCCGCGCGACGCCAGCCGCAAGGCGATGGACGAAGTTACCGGCCCGGTCGTCGCCATTGCGCTCGTGCTCTGCGCCGTGTTCGTGCCCACGGCATTGATGGCCGGCATCAGCGGGCAGTTCTTCAAGCAGTTCGCGCTGACGATCGCCGCGTCGACGGTGATTTCGGCGTTCAACTCGCTTACGCTCAGTCCCGCCTTGTGCGCCTTGATGCTCAAGCCGCACGCGCACGGCCACGGTCCGTCGGAAGCTCTGCCGCGGGCGGGAATCGCGGTGATCGGCGGCTTGTTGGCGTATGCGTTCCTGCTTTCTCCCGTCGGACACCTGCTCAACATCGAAGTCGGCGGTCACGGCGCCGCGCCAGCGGCCGAGCACACGAGCGACGCCGTTTTGTGGTCGCTGAAAGCCGCCGTATTCGCCGCCGGCGCCGTAGCCGGCTGGTTCGCCGCCGCCGTCGTGAATCGGGCTTTGCTCGCCTTCTTCCGCGCCTTCAACTGGTCTTTCGACCGGGCCATCAACGGCTATGGCGCCGCGGTAAAAGTGCTGCTGCGGCTGGCCGTCGTCGCGCTCGTCGTCTACGGCGGCTTGATGGGTTTGACGTATCTCGGTTTCACCGTCGTGCCCGTCGGCTTCATTCCCGAGCAGGACAAGGGATATCTCGTCCTCAATGCGCAACTCCCCGACGGCGCGAGTCTCGACCGGTCGGACAAGCTCATCCGCGAATTGAGCAAGATCATCCGCGAGGACGAGGCGGTCGATCATACGCTCGACCTGCCTGGATATTCGGCAGTGCTCGGCACGAACATCAGCAACGTCGGTGGCATGTTCATCATCTTGAAACCGTTCGAGGAGCGGGCGGGCATCGAAGAATTGAGCGCTCCGGCCGTCGCCCGGCGGCTGCGGCAAAAGTTCGCCGCCTCGCGCGAGGCCATCGTCGGCATCTTCGGCGCTCCGCCCGTCGAAGGTTTGGGCAGCACGGGCGGGTTCAAGCTGCAAGTGCAGGACCGCCGCGGCGCAGGGCTTCGCGCATTGCAAGGGAGCGTCGCCGCACTGGCCGACGAGGGGAACCGCGACCCGCGGCTCGCCGGCTTGTTTAGCAGCTTCAGCGTCACCCAGCCGCAATTGTTCGTCGAGGTCGACGAGGAAAAGGCCAAGGTCCAAGGCGTCCCGCTCAAAGTGATCGACGAGACGCTGCAAGCGTCGCTTGGCTCGTTCTACGTCAACGACTTTTCGTTCCAAAACCGCAACTGGCAGGTCAACATTCAAGCCGCGCCGCAATACCGCATGAAGTTCGAGGACATCGGCAACCTCGAGGTCCGCAACGCCAAGGGCGATCGCGTCCCGTTGCGAACGCTCGTGAATGTCCGCTACGACAGCGGCCCGGCGATCGTCAACCACTACAATCTTTATCCCTCGGCCGAAATCAACGGCAACACGGCGCCCGGCGTCAGCTCGGGACAGGCGATCGGCATTCTCGATGGGCTGTCCGCGGTCAACTTGCCGGACACGATGGGGAGCGAATGGACCGAATTGACGCTGCAACAGATCCTCGCGTCGCAAGACGTGTTCACGAAACTGGCGTTTCCGCTCGCCGTCGTGATCGTCGTCCTGGTGCTCGCGGCGCAGTACGAAAGCCTGTCGCTGCCCTTCGCCATCGTGCTCATCGTGCCGATGTGCCTGCTCGCCGCCATCGCCGGCGTTTGGCTGACGAGCTTGGCCAACGACATTTTCACGCAGATCGGCCTGGTCGTGCTCATCGGCCTGGCGGCGAAGAACGCGATTCTCATCGTCGAGTTCGCCAAGCAACTTCAGGACCAGGGCAAGAACCGCTTCGACGCCACGGTCGAAGCGTGCAGACTCCGCCTGCGGCCGATCCTCATGACCTCGTTCGCGTTCATCCTTGGCGTCGTGCCGCTCGTGCTCGCCAAGGGCGCGGGCGCGGAAATGCGCATCGGACTGGGCATCACCGTGTTCAGCGGCATGCTCGGCGTGACGATCTTCGGCATCTTCTTCACGCCCGTGTTCTACTTCGTGGTTCGCCGCTTCACGGAGAAACCGAATCCGCCGGCCGATGCCGCGGCATCGGAACCGCCGCCGCCTGCCGCCGGCAACGGCCAGGCGCAATCGCCGCACCCGGTATGAGTGCGAACGACGCGCTCGGTTTCCCCATCCGCGCCGCGATGGCGAACGAACGTCACCCGCAGAGCGCGACTTTTTGATCGCTCAAAAAGTCCGCGCGTTTCACGTGAAACGCACAACAAGGGTGAGAAAAACTGGGCTTGACGACACCCCAAATCCACATTTCCCCCGCCAACAGGTAGCCGCTGCCGCCGCCTGCGGATCAATACCTCTGCGTTTCTCGCCCGAACGATGAACACCATCCTCCACAGCTTCGCGTACACCCTCGACTTCCTTCGCGATCTGCTCGCCGACGTCTCCCCGGCGGATATGGTCGCGCAACCGCCGGGCACGGCGAACCACCCCGCCTGGCTCGTCGGGCATTTGACCTTCTCGTGCCAGGAACTGGGAGGCGTCGTCGGTCTCACCCCTTGGCTTCCGAAGATTTGGGCCTTGCAATTCGGCCCGGGCAGCACGCCGGTCGCCGATGTCAAGGCCTATGAACCGAAGACACTCCTCCTCGACCGCCTCCGCGACGCGCAAACGCGAATCGCAACCGCGGTCGCCGCGCTCGACGACGAAGCACTCGATAGTATCTTCCCCGAAGTGACGCTTCGCAATGTTTTCCCGACGGTCCGCCATGCGCTCACGCAAGTCCTGCTCGGCCACACCTCCTACCACGTTGGCCAGCTTGCCGTCTGGCGCAAAGCCGCCGGACTGCCGACACTGGGCCGATCGTTCCAATGACCGCCCCGCGTCGCCGAATCTGGCGAGCCGATCGCGCCCTTCGGTTGCCTGGCGATGCCGTCCGGTTTTGCCGCGGTCCACGGTTATGCCGCGGTCTCCCGACCGCGGCATCGCCTCGACCGAAGGCCTCCCTATCGCAAGAATTCACGCCGCCCGCCGCGCGCCCTTCGCCGCGACGCTTCGATACACGTCCTCGATCTGGCTCGCAATCGCCGCCAGCGAGAACTCGTCCGCGATTCGCTGCCGTCCTGCCTGTCCGAGCCGCTGGCGCCGCGCCGGGTCGCTGGCGAGCTTGCCAAGGGCCGTTGCCAGCGCGTCGCTCTTGCCCGGCGGCACGAGAAATCCCGTCTCTCCCTCGGCCACGCATTCCGGCAAACCGCCGACGCTCGTCGCCACGACCGGCTTGGCGGAGGCCATCGCTTCGAGAATGGAAAGCGGCAGACTCTCTTCGAGCGACGCGAGCGCGACCGCGTCGACGGCCGACAGCACGTCCGCGATATCCCGCCGATGCCCCGCCCAATGAAGCTTCTCGGCCACGCCCAACTCGCGGGCTTCGCTCTTGATCCGTGCCATGTACTCGGCCGAGTTCTTCACGTCGCCCACGACGAGCAGCCGCACGTGCGGGGCCGCGGAGAGAATTTGCGGCAACGCCCTCACGAGATGCAGCAATCCCTTCCGCGGAATCACGTCGCCGATTTGGGCGACCAGCACGTGCTCGTCGCCGACGCCGAAGCTTCGCCGCAGCCGCTCCCGCGTTCCCGGCGGAACGTTCGCGACGGCCTGCTCGTCGATGAAGTTGTGAATCGTCTTGCTCCGCCCGCGGCGAACGAGGTTATAGCGGCGATGAAACCGCGTCGTGGCCGCCGACGTGCCGATGACGAAATCGTTGAACATCCAATGAAGCTGGACGTAGCGATTGTGCGCCGTCGCCACACACGGCACGCCCGTCCGCATCTTCAAGAACACGCCGAACGCATGGGCGCTGCTCATGTGCGTATGGATCGCGTCGATGCCGCGCTGCCGCACGACCTCGCCGACGCGCCGCAACTCGTCCATCGGCCAGCGGTGCAAATCGCTGTACACGACCTCGACCGGCAAGTCGGCCACGCGCTGCGCCGCCCACGCATGGGGCCGGCAAACGAGCGTCACCTCGTGCCCCCGCCGCACCAACTCGCGGGAAAGCAGCGCGCAATGCACGACCGCGCCGTTCACGTCGCCGGCGGAGACGATTTGCATGATTCGCATTGAAAATGCAACTCCCGGTGATTCCTTACGCCGCACGGCGTTGGCTTTGCGCTGTCGATGCCGTGGAACATGAACGAGCCGCGGCGTCGGCTTTGCACCGCCCCAACAGCCGACGCACTTGCCGCTGCGCGGTCAAATGCTCGCCCAAGTAACTCGCCAGCTTCCGCACACGCGGCCAGACGTAACCCAACCGCGCGTGATACGTCAGCGCGTTGTACCGACCGAGCGCCCGTTTCGTCGCCTGGCAGCTTGCTGGATCGAGCACGAGTCGCCCCGCGTCCGCCCGCACGAGCAGCATCTGCAAGTTCGGGTCGTCGGGCGTGGAAAACTGCCGCTCGACCTCGAACCCAGCGCGGTTGGCCATCATCGCCAGCGTCGCCGGTGTGAAGTTGTGAATGTGCGCGAAGTGAAACAGCCGCGAGCGCCGCGCAAACGGCGCCGCCAGGTTCGGACACTCGACGTAGAGCCTTCCGCCCGGCCGCAAAAGCGTGTGAATGTGCCCAAGCGCCTTGCGGGGCGAGCTGAAGTGCTCGATCACGTGAATGAGCAGCACGAGATCGTGCTGCGGCTCGGGCGGCAAGTCGAACAGCCGCGCCTCGTCGATCCGCGCGAACAGCTTCTCGCGGCCGTACCTGCCAAACCCGACGCCCGGTTCGATGCCGCTGGCGTCGAATCCGGCCAGCTCAAACGCCTTCACGTTGCACCCGATGCCCGCGCCGACCTCGAACACGCAGGCCGACCGATCCAGATACGGCGACAACTGCTTGAGCAACCGCTGGCCGTTCTTCCACGCCCGCCACACGCGCCGGTCCGAGGGCGCAATCTCGCCGTGATAATCGCGGCGATACTCGTTGGCGTAGTAGCGATCGAGCTCGGCGTCGCTGGGAATCCGCGCGTGGGCGACCAGCCCGCACGCCGTGCAGACGACCGTGTTGAGCGGCTTGCCGCGGCGATCGAGCGTGGCGATCAACTCGAATGCGCGGCCGTCGCACAAGTCGCAGCGTTTGTTCGTACTATCCTCGGCCGAAACCACATCGGACAAACCGCGATCCATACCGCCATCCCTGGCAAGAAGCAGCGAGTCGGCGACTCTGCAATTGACGCGACCGCAAGAAACGGTCAAATTCCACCGCCGCGCCGAACCATAGCCAAACCGCGCAAATTAGGCAACAGCAACGCGGTGCTAGCAGCGAAAGCCTCCGTGCTCCTCCTCCGTATCCTTTGTGTTTAAGTAACCCGCCCCGCCATCTCGATGTCCCTCCTAGCCCGCTACACCCTCGGCGAATTCCTGAAGGTCCTGTCGGTGACGCTGCTCGTCGCCACGGCCCTGATGATCGTCGTTGGCGTGAGCAAAGAGGCGATCCAGAACGGCCTTGGCTTCGCGCAAATCGTCCCGCTCTTGCCGTACATCCTGCCCGAAGCGCTCCGTTTCGCCGTGCCGGGCACGACGCTGTTCGCCGCGTGCAGCGTGTTCGGCCGCATGTCGGCGACGAACGAGGTCATCGCCGCCAAGGCCCTCGGCATTTCGCCGCTCGTGCTGCTGCGGCCCGTGCTCGTTGCCTCCTGCCTGCTCAGCTTTGCATCGCTGTGGCTCAACGACCTGGCCGTCTCGTGGGGCCGCGACGGCATCCGCCGGATCATCATCGAGTCGGTCGAGGAAATCGCCTATAACATGCTCCGCGCCCAACGCTCGTACGGCAACAGCCGCTTCTCAATCAGCGTGATGCGGGTCGAGGGCCGCACGCTCGTCAATCCGACGATCACATTCCAACCCAGCGGCGACCGACGGGGTGTCGTGATGGTCGCCGAGACGGGCCGGCTCGAAACGAACCCGGAGGAAAACACGCTGACCGTCGTCGTGCAAAATGCCTCGGTGCAATTCGGCGACGGATTACGCGCCCAAGTTCCCGGCGAATACCGCCGCGAGATTCCGCTTCCCGACGCCAGCAGCGGCCGCGGCCTCGACGAAGGCGGCCCGTCGCAGATGCCGATGTGGCGGATTCCCGCTGAAATCGACCGCACGATTCACGCGATGGCCGCCCGCCGCGATCAGCTCGCCGCCCGCGCTGCCTACCAGATGCTCACCGGCGACTTCGAAGAGCTGATCTCCGAACGCTGGCTCGAAGAGCAGGCCACCCTCGGCGAAATGCAGGCCCGGCTCCACCGCCTCCGCACCGAGCCGCACCGCCGCTGGGCCAATAGCCTCTCCTGCCTGTGCTTCGTCCTCGTCGGCGCGCCGCTGGCCATCCGCCTGCGCAATTCCGACTTCCTGACCAGCTTTTTCCTCTGTTTCATGCCGATCCTGCTGGTCTACTACCCGATGCTCGCCTGGGGTACCGACCGGGCAAAAAGCGGCTCCCTCCCGCCGTACACCGTCTGGCTCGGCGACGTAATCCTGGTCCTCGCGGGCCTGTGGATTCTGCGAAAAGTAATGCGGTACTGAGCAGGGGACAGGGGTCGGGGGTCAGGGGTTCGGCGTCGGAGTCTTGGAATCAAAGGTATTCGACCGACGCCGCGTTGCGCGCAACATTGTTCAAGCACCCGTATTTCCCTGATCCCCGACCCCTGACCCTTGACCCCCGACTTGAGTTTCGCCGCCCCGTCGCGGATAATGAATCAGCTACCAGCGCCGGTCGTAGGGCTACCCCGCGCGCGAAACGAGAGAAGCGAGGCGATGATGCTCTGTCCACCATTCACCCCAACCCGTAGGTCAGGCCAAGCGGCAAGCAACTCTCCGTCGCCACAAACCCCAACCCGCGCCGGCCTGACGACGCCTTCGCGCGCCCGTTCCGCCCGCCGTGGCATCACCCTGATCGAGATGATGGTCTCGATCACCCTGACGCTCATCATCATGGGCACGGTGATGACGGTGTTCGTGATGATCACCGGCGCGGTGGCCGACAATCGCGCCGTCATGGAAACGGTCGACCGGCTTAAATCGGCCACGTCGCGGCTCCAGGCGGACCTGCAAGGCCGCACCTGTTCGACGCTCCCCTGGAATCGCATCGAGTCGGCCAGCGGATTTTTTCTCTACGCCGAGGGCCCGGCCTCCGATGCAACGCCGGATAGCCAGCAAAGTTGGTTGCAAATCCCCAAAGACGAAATCTACGGCGACCTTGCCCGCCAGGAGAACCGCGTGCTGGGCGATTGCGACGACATTCTCATGATGACCGTTCGCAGCCGCGAAGCGCCGTTCGTCGGCCGCGGTCCCAACGGCCCCATCGAGTCGAACCTTGCCGAGGTCGTCTGGTTCGTTCGCCCGGCCGAAGTCGATGGCGGGAGCAAACCACTCACGCTTTATCGCCGCGTGCTGCTCATCATCGGCGAGGACCAATGGAAGCGTCTCGGCGTCGGCGGTTCGAGCCGCCGCGAATTCTTCGAGCGCTACGACATCTCTGCGCGCTTCGACAAGTCGAGCGGCCAGATGGTCGCCAACACGCTCGCCGATCTCACGATGCCCGAAAACCGTTTCGCCCACGACTCGCAAAAAGAAGGCGGCGTCGGCATTCTCCAAACCGGCGCCGACTCGCCGATGCGTCCCTTCCCGCTTAGCGGGGAACGCTACGGCGAAGACGTGATGCTCACCAACGTCATCGGCTTCGACGTCAAGGCCTTCGATCCCTGGGCGAGCTTTGGAACCGGCGCCGACGACGTCGCCCTCGTTCCCGGCGATTTCGAGTATTCGGCCGGCGGCGGCGCCCGCGGCGTCTACGTCGATCTCAACAGCGTCGCCGGCGGCGATTACTCCGGCGGCCCGCGCCCCGAATCGACGCTCAGCTCGATACCCGGCATTCGGTCGATCTACGACACCTGGTCGTTCCACTACGAGCACGACGGCTACACCCAGCGCGGCAGCCGCGACCGCGGCACCGACCTGCTCGACAGCGACGGCAGCAGCGGCGTCGACGACGGCAGCGAACGCGAAACGTGCGCCCCGTATCTCCGCCCGCTCCGCGGCATCCAGGTCTCCGTCCGCGTCTACGAACCCGACTCCCGCCAGGTCCAGCAGATTACCGTCGTCGGCAATTTCATGCCGTAGAATGGGGGTCGGGATTCAGGGGTCGGGGGTCGGGGAAGACGCGACGGTTGTAACGGTCGTGCCGAGTCCGCCGACGGTGCCGGGCCTGTAGGAGGCGAATCCTTTCGCCGACGGAATCGCTAACCGACGCTTCGGCGAAAGGATTCGCCTCCTACAGCGGAATTGTGCTCCGGGACAAGCGTTCTCGGACGGTCGCAAGTCGTCGCTTCCCCGCGGCCGATGACATACGGCATGTGTCCGGTGCGCCGCAAGCTCGTTCGGTCTGGCGCGTCGCCGCGCGTCGAGAATACCGCGCGCTGGCAAGATCGGTTCGTCAACTACCTCCGCACGGAATGCCACCTGGCCGAGAACACGGTCGCCGCCTATGGCCGCGACCTGCGGCGGTTCGATGCGTGGCTCGCCCAGCGCGACTTCCGCGGGCTGTCGATCCGCGACTTGGCCGACTACGCCGGTTGGCTGCACGGTCAACAGCTCGCCCCGGCCAGCATTGCCCGGCACCTCGTCTCGCTCAAGCTGTTCTATCGCTACCTGCAACTCGAAGGCGTGGTTCGCGACAACCTCGTCGAGCTGCTCGGCAGCCAAAAGCTCTGGCAGCGCGTGCCGCAAGTTCTCGGCCCGGCGACGATCGACCGCATGTTCTGTGCCCCGACGCAGCGCGACGGCCTCTGGCGGCGCGATCGGGCGATGCTCGAATTGCTCTATGCCACCGGCTGCCGGGCGTCGGAACTGTCGCACCTCAAATCGTCCGACGTTCATCTCGCCGAGGCCTACGCCATCTGCCACGGCAAGGGCGACAAACAGCGCGTCGTGCCGCTCGGCCGCCGCGCGATCGACGCGGTAAAGACCTACCTCGACGCCGAACGCAAGGAAATCGTCAAACCGCTCGCCGTCGATCCGCCGTGGCTCCTGCTTTCGCGCCGCGGCCTGCGGTTGCGGCGCGAACGCATCTGGGAGCTGGTCAAGCGCTACGCCCTCCGCGCCGGCGCGCCCGAAGACATCAGCCCGCACTCGCTCCGCCACAGCTTCGCGACGCATCTGCTCGCCGGCGGCGCAGACCTCCGCATGGTCCAGGAACTGTTGGGCCACGCCAGCATCGCCACGACGCAAATCTACACCCACGTCGACCGCTCGCGGCTCAAAAAGGTCCACCAACAATTCCACCCCCGCGGCTGATCGGCCGCGCGCACCGCATAGGCGCGATGACGCTCCTACGGACTTCTGCGAGTCGCCTCGGCGCTGCGGCGGTTTACTCCTCTCGCGCCGCCGCTTCCTTCTCCGCCCTGGCGATCACTTCGGCGATCGCCACGGGCTTGCCGCCTTGACGTTTGCTCTCGTCGGCCGCTTCCATGAACGCGAACAGCTCGATCGTTTCGCTCGCCGCGACCGGCGGTTGGTGCGTGCGGAAGAATTTCGCGATTTCGGCGACGAGCGGGGCGTACCCTTCGTACTTGCCGATCGCCGCGATGCCCCGCGTGCCGTAAACCGCGCCGCCGTAGTCGGCCTTGCCGCCGCGGATTCCGCGATAGGTCGCGACCCGCCCGCCGCGCCACGTGCCGGTGACCACGTCGGTTCCGTCGGTGTGCGTGCGGACGACCGTTTCGCAGCCCTCGCCCATGATCGTGTAGAGCATCTCGACGCCGTGCACGCCGTACCAGAACAAGTCAGGATGGTGCGATTCCAACTCGCACGGCGAATGCACGGCGCAGCCCAATACCTCGCCCACTTTCGCATCGCCCTTCAACTCGGCAAGCCCGGCGCCGAACCGCAGCGACGAACTCGAGAACACGGGTACTTTGTGCTTCTCGGCGAGACGGAAAATCGCGATCGCGTCGGCCAGGCTCCCCGCGAGCGGTTTGTCGATGAATAGCGGCTTGCCGGCGGCGATCACCGGGCGAGCCTGTTCCAAATGCGGCCGGCCGTCGACGCTTTCCAGCAGCACCACGTCGCACTTCGCCAGCAGCGCGTCGATCGAGTCGACGATCTCGACGCCCGATTCGCGCATCGCTTTCGTGAAGCCGGCCACGCGGTCGCGGCTGGCGGGAATGTCGTCGCTTCCGCCCGGATACGCCGCCACGACGTCGACCGCGCCGAGATCGCCGGTCGCCCGCGGGTCGTTGAACAGCTTCGTGAATGCGACGCAATGCGACGTGTCGAGGCCGACCATCCCGGCGCGAATCTTCTTGCCCTCGCCGGCCCCTTCATCGGCACGCGCAAGCGGCACGAGGCCACCGATCGAGACACAAGCCAGAACACAAGCGGCTGCGACCGCCAGGCGAGAATCGAAAAGCATGGGAAAGCCTCCGAGGAAATATTGCGAGCGGTTGCCACTGCTGGCTTGTCCAGCAGTGAGTGTAGCCAATTGACGCACGGGTGGCACGTCGCCGATCGGTACTGGCGCGACGATCAGGGAAGATGGCGAAACCTCGCGAACCAGGCAAAGTCGCCTCGCGAGAAACTGCCGCTGTGTTTTGCCGCGGCGGTTGGTATAGTCCGCCGCCCATATCTGCACCGTCACGTCTTTGACACATCACGCGCCGCACGTCACTTCCCGCGGCCGATCGACGAGGAATCTCCCATGCTGCGGAAATCGACCGCTTCGGCCGCTACCTGCGCCGCCGCTCTCGTGCTGCTTTCGGGCTGTCAATTCTTCGGAATCGACACGCGGCCCGACATCCGCTACGTCACCGAGAAAGAACGCAAGAACGTCACGGAGCCAATGTATTCGATGCCCGTGGCGGGCACCAACCTGTTTAAGCAGTGGCCGATGCGGCTCGGGCCGGACTATGGCACGCCGCCGTGGGAGAAGAAGCGAAACGGTGCCGTGGCGGCAAACGCACCGACGACGAACGGCGTCCCGGCGCAGGACGGCGTCGCGGCAGCCACGACTCAAACACCACCGGACAACGCCAATCCGATCGAAGCGCCAGCCTCCGCGACCGCCGCTCCCAACAAGGCCATCGCCCTCGCCGCAGCCGCAAAGGCCGCCAACAAGCCAACGTCCGCAACCGCCAAACCATCGCATCGCGCAACTCCGCGCCTGGCGAGTGGCGATCTGGCCGAATCCACCGCATCGCCGGCCACCGCGAACGAATCTTGGAATGCCGAGCGAAACGCCGCAACTCACGGCGACGGCATCGTCGTGACCGACGACCTCGACGTGCCGGTTACCGCCCGGGGCGATCTGGAGTTCCGCGCACCGAGCGTATCTGCCGCGCCACTGGCACACCCAAAAGCCGCGGCGGCATTGGTCGCTCCCGCAGGAAGCGCGGCACGCAAGACGCGGCCGCCCGTCGATGAAGACCTCGCCTGGGGCGGAGCAGCGTCCGACGATTCGGGCGAAGACGCAATCGCCGACGCCGATTCGTCCGCGGCAATCGCTCGTTCCGCTCCGCCCTCCGCTTCGGGCGTCGCCCTGCAACAGCCCGGCGCGTTCGCGGCCCGAAAAGTCGCAACCGCCAGCCCGCGGCATTCGCCGAACCGCGCGACGACTGCCAGAAACAACGTGCTTCGCGACGAAGCGGTTCGCCCGGCGAGCGCAGCGCTGCCGCTTGCGGCGCCAAGTTCCGCTCCGGCCAAATCGGCGCCAAACTCGAGAGCGCCGCGCTACCATTCGCCACACGATAACGTGCCTCCCCTGAACGTCGACGAAGAGCTAATTCCACCCGGCGAAGAAGACTTAAGCGATGATCCGCTCTCGCAGTGGCCGCCGCAGCGCACCGTCATCGACGAGGTCGGTAACGAGGCACCCGTCATCGACGGGTGCGCTTTCGGGTTGCTGAATCACGCATCGCCTAGTTCCTCAACGCTCAGTGCCACGGCGCTGTCCCGACCGCGCCCCGCGCCGCGCGTCGTCGCACCGGCGGCCATGATGGCCGAACCCACGCGCGTGGACGAACGCCAAGGCGCTTATCGACCGCAGAGCGACGACGGAGATGACACCGTCTTCGTCACCGCGTCTGACATGGCCGGCGACGAATTGCCGTACGGCGATGCGGCGGCACAAAACTCGCCCTCGCGAAACTATGCCGTGCCGGACCAACCCGCATCGCCGCCCCGCGTCTACACGAATCCTTACTTCACTGCCGAGAAGTCGCCCGATGCGTCTCTCGCCGAAGGAGACGGCTCCTTCGATCGCAGCGAAACGACCGACAAGCTCAGCGAACTCGAAGCCGCCAAGCGACGCATCTTGCAGTAACCTCGCCCGCGTCGCGCAGTCGCGTAGGCCAGGCCAAGCGGCCAATCCGCTCTCCATTTTCGAACGCCCCAACCCGCGCCGGCCTGACACGGTCCGCTCGTCGTAACCGGTGTCGCCCGGCGAAATCCGCTCCCGAGCCGGCCTCTGCGACACGGCAGCTTCGCTTGTTGCCCGCCCCGGACCAATTACAATAAAAGGTTCCGGAACAGCCCCGCGCCGCCGTAAGCCCGTGACTCTGCCGTGACCCCTTGCGGCACGGTCTCCCGGGTTCGTAACTTTCGTTGCGGCACGGTCCCCCGACCGTGCTGCACGTTCGATAGGCCGCCGCGCATCTCGACCGCCCGAACCCGCCCGCGACCGAGCGCTTCCATGCCCAAGCAACCCGTTCCCGCCATCGGCATCGACCTCGGCACGACGTATTCGGCGATTGCGAAAATCGACGACACGGGCCGCCCGATCACGCTTCCCAACGGCGAAGGCGATTTGCTCACGCCGAGCGTCGTGCTGTTCGAGGGCACGAACGTCGTCGTCGGCAAGGAAGCCGTCAAAGCTCTCGTCACGGAGGCCGAAGACGTCGCCCTCTGCCCCAAGCGCGACCTCGGCAACCGCGCCTATCACAAAGCCCTCCACGGCCGCCAGTATCCGCCCGAAGCCATCGAAGCCTGGATCCTCAAAAAGCTCAAGGACGACGCCGCCAAGCAAATCGGTGACTTCCAACAAGTCGTCATCACCGTCCCCGCCTACTTCGACGAAGTCCGCCGCAAGGCCACGCAAGACGCGGGCTACATGGCCGGCCTCGAAGTCATGGACATCATCAACGAACCCACCGCCGCCGCGGTCGCGTTCGGCTTTCGCGAAGGATTCTTGAACGCCGAAGGCATCGCCACCGAGCCGAAAAACATCCTCGTCTACGATCTCGGCGGCGGCACCTTTGACGTCACCGTCATGGAAATCCGCGGCAACCAGTTCACCGCCCTCGCCACCGACGGCGACGTCCGGCTCGGAGGGCAAGACTGGGACCAACGGCTCATGGACCTCGTCGCCGAAGAGTTCATCCGCCACCATCGCCTCGACCCGCGCGACGATCCCAACGTCGTCGGCCGGCTCTGGCGCGAATGCGAAGACGTCAAACGCACCCTCTCCGCCCGCGCGAAAGCCTCCATCGCCTGCGACTTCCGCGGCCAGGCCGTCCGCGTCGAACTCACCCGGCAAAAGTTCGAGGAAATCACCCGCGACCTCGTCGACCGCACGCTCTTCACCACCCGCCAAACCCTCCAAGCCGCCGGCCTCGCCTGGGCAAACGTCGATCGCGTCCTCCTCGTCGGCGGTTCGTCCCGCATGCCGATGATCCGCGACATGCTCGTCAAGCTCTCGGGCAAGGAACCCGACACGTCAGTCTCCGCCGACGAAGCGGTCGCCCACGGCGCCGCCCTCCGCGCCGCGCTCATCCTTGCCCGCAGCAACGGCGAACCGCCCCGCTTCCACATCCGCAACGTCAACTCCCACAGCCTCGGCCTCGCCGCCATCGACCCGCAAACCAAACGCAAGCGCACGGCCGTCCTCATCCCCCGCAACACGCCGCTCCCCATCGCCGCCAAGCGCACGTTCAAAACCGAAAAGGCCAACCAGCGTTCGATCCTCGTCCAAATCGTCGAGGGCGAAAGCGCCTCGCCCGACGACTGCTCCCAAATCGGCCGCTGCACCGTCCGCGACCTCCCGCCAAACCTCCCCGCCCAAACCCCGATCGAAGTCCGCTTCCGCTACCTCGAAAACGGCCGCCTCACGGTAAACGTCGAAGTCGAAGGCACCAACAAAAAACTCCAACACGAAATCGCCCGCGAAAACAGCCTCAGCCCCGAACAACTCGACATGTGGCGCCAATACATCAGCGGAATAGCGCCCGGAGCGGGGCCGAAGAGCCAGGAGTGAGCGCGGCCGTCGACGATGAATGCACGCTCCGGCCCTATAGGGCCGCATGAAGTCGCGCTAATGCGCGCTTGCCACTTCGTTCGGACGCGGGTATTCTGCAAGCGGATTTCGCGATTGGCCGCGGCCAAGACGTCACCTGCGGTTGGCGTCCTCGACGGAATTGCTCGCTGGACATTCCCAATAAGGTCGATAGGATAGTGTTCGGATGCACCCTGTCCCGACGGAGATGGCATGGACCGTTACCAACTGGGAAAGCTGGTTGATTGGGCCGGCACGTTAGTAACGCGGAAGAGAATGCAAAAGGTTCTCTACCTTTTGCACGCTGCCGGTGCGCCCATCGACGCGAGCTTCTACCTTCACCTTTACGGTCCTTATTCGAGCGATGTCGCTCAGCTAACAGACCAACTCGTGAGGGAAGGCCTGCTAACCGAGACGCCAGTCGCAAACGCCGCGGGCCGGCAGTTCGAGTACTCCCTGCCGGCCGGGCCACGAGCGTCGCTTCGAGGATTCGAGCAATCGCCCACGGGAAAGCAACGGCGTGCCGCCTTTCAACCCTTCAAAAAGCAAGCTCGTGACCTTCTTAACCGAGAGCTTTCCGAACTTGAGTATGCATCGACGATCGCTTATTTCATGCGGCAGACTCGCGATTGGGAAACCGCCCTCGAAAAGGCGTGCCAATTCAAGCGACTCGATGCACAGTGCAACGCGGCAAGGTCCGCGCTAGCACTCGCGAAACAGGTCATGGAGCCAACGAGCTGATGCATGACGACCAAGATATTTCGTGATCCGCTCTACAACTACGTCAGTATTGACCGGTCAACCGACGAATGGCTCATTCGGCTCCTCGATAGTCGGGAGGTTCAGCGGCTACGTCGCGTTCACCAGTTAGGCATAAGCAATTTCACTTACCCCGGCGCCGAACACAGCCGTCTTTCCCATAGCCTCGGCGTATTGCACCTGATGCAGGTTGCGTGCGACCAACTTCTCGACCTCTTCCCGGACGCGCAGGTTCGGAGCGCAAGACCGGTGTTGTTGGCGGCCGCACTGCTGCACGACGTCGGACACGGACCCTTCTCGCACGTCTTTGAGCCGTGTCTGAACGTCGACCATGAAGAGTGGTCAAAGCGGATCATTCTAAATCCTGAATGCGAATGCCATAAGATTCTCGCCGGCGTGGATCGTTTCCTGCCGCAGCGGGTCGCCGACTTGATCGATCCGCATAATCACGACGATCCGTCGTGGATGAAGTACTTGCTTTCTAGTCAGCTTGACGTGGATCGCCTCGACTATCTTCGGCGCGACAGCTTCTTTAGCGGCGCCGGCTACGGGCACTACGACTGGTACCGCATTTTGAACTCATTTAGGCTGTTCGGCAACGATGACGCGGACCGAACGATCGTCTGGCCGATCAAGTCTGCGATGGCCGTCGAAGAATACGTGTTCGCACGCTATTACATGTATCAGAACGTCTATTTGCACAAGACGACACGCGGGTTCGAGAAGATGCTAGTTGCAATGTGGGAAAGAGCTCGCTCGAATGGCGCCGATGACGCCGATCTGGTACCCGCGATCAAGGAGTTTTGGAGTGCCGACAGTCCGAGTGTATCGCAATACTTAGCCATCGAAGAATTCACCGTGTTGCAGCAAATCCAGGCCTGGACGAAACATGCCGACCCGGTTTTGCAGGATCTTGCCACTCGCTTCTTGAGTCGCCAGCGATTCGCGGCGATCGACGCGCCGAATCGCCTGCTCGAAATTGGCCGTGGCGAATTCAGCGACGAGGAATACGACCGGTGGGACAAGGCGGTTGGCGATGCGGTCACCAAGCATGGGTTTGATGCGTCAGTTTATTGCCTTCGCGATACGGTAAAGCCAAAATACCATCAGCCATACCTTCCGGAAAAAGAAGGTGACGAACAAAGTGCGAAGAACGCTATCCGCATTCTCGTCAACGATGACTCCGATCCGGTCGAGATTACGCAACTCTGTCCACGATTACAGCCGCTGACTTACGACGGCCTGGGACGCGTTCGTCACTTTGTACCGCAGGAAGCAAAGGCGTCGATAAGCGTTATTCGTAACAGTTTAGCCGTCTGAAGTTCGTATTGTCGGTTTGTGGGGTGTTCGTTTATGACATGGCTCATTGACAGAACTTGGTCGAGTGAGCCGTGGTAT
>QEVJ01000243.1 GCA_003576845.1 Planctomycetota bacterium | reverse complement strand
GCCTCGGCATGGAAGAATGCCGCGCGTGGACCAAAGAACCGATCTTGCGGACGTATCAAGTCCAAATGCTGGCGCTCTCACTGCTGCGGCTCGTACAATTCCGCCTGAACACGGCCTGCGGCGATCGTTGGTGGTCCCCGCCTCCGTGGAACCTGGACAAGAAACACGCGTCGATCCTCGACCTGCGCCGACTGTTCTGGAAACACCGCGCGAGGTTTTCGCAACTCTTGTCCAAACTGGACGACTTCGAAAGACCTCCGCAGACGAAATACCACACCGGCCAACAAACCGCGCGGGCGGGGTAAAGTGCCAGAAACTACTGTTTAGTGGTCGTATCCGCTAACACCGTGTCCTCGTGCTCATACCCCGGCGCACAGCAGCACAAAAACCGTAGCACCGACGGCCCCGTGTTCGCGATCGTATGCACTTCCCCCGGCGGAATCGCAATCGCGTCGCCGGGACCGACATCGCGATGTTCCTCGCCGATCGTCATGCGCCCGCGGCCCTCGGTGATGTAATAAATCTCCTCGGTCGCGCGATGAAAGTGTGGCGCGGTCGCCGCCCCCGGCGCCAGTCGCGCCTCCGCCAGGCTCTGCCGGCGAATCGACGAGTTGCGATGCGCCAGCAATTCGCGTATCTCCGAACCGTCCTTCGTCGTGAACGCCGGTACGTCGCCCAGATTCCTGATGTCCATCTCCGCACTCACACGTATTGCCGCGGCTGTACTTAACGCGTCGATCCAAAAACCCTCGACATTTTCCGCCCGGTCTTGCGGTACGCGGCGGCGCCGCCAAACCTACCAAACGCCCGCCCCAAAGTCCACGAAGAATTTTACACCCAACGGCGCCCATTGCCCACTCCCCGCTCTCCACCGCCCACTTTCCCCTGCCCACTCACGCCAGCCGCCCCACCTTTCGCCATACCGCGACCACCGCCGGCGGATATGCTCGCACGTCCCACGCCTCGGCGTCGGGAAGTTGCCCCATATCGAATCGCGCGTCCGCTTCGACGACGACGATGCTCCCCGCGGGCGAGGTCCGCTCTAAGAGTTCGACCAGCGCAAGCATCTCGTCCCGGCGTTCGAGGTAAAAATCGTACGGCGGCGAAACGAACACGAGCCAGGCCGCGTTGCCAGCGAGATCGCGCCAAGCCTGCTCCGACCGTGGGCCGCCTTCGCCGCCCAACTCGCGGCGAGCCCACACAAACGCGTTGACCGAGAGCACGTGCGTGCGGTCGGAGACGCCGAGCGCTTCGCAATTCCGCCGGACCACCTCGGCCGTCGGAAAATGGCGTTCGAGCAGCGTCGCGGCAACGGCCCCGCGGCTGATCGCTTCCAGTCCCAGCGCGCCCGTCCCTGCAAACAAATCGAGGGCGTGTTTGCCGGCGGATTCCGTCCCGACCAGATTGAACACCGCCTCGCGCACGCGATCTTTCATCGGCCGGGTTTGCGGGTCGCCGCTATACGCGAATTTGCGACCCCGCATCGTGCCGCCGATGATCCGAAGTTCCGCAGCGGCCGATTCGGCCCGCGCCCGAGTCCCCTGGTTGGCGTCCCGGCCCGAGGCGGGGGGCGGCGATGGCTTGGGTTTTCGCGGCACGGGAATCGCGTACAATTGCCAGGATATGAATGTCCAACGCGGAAGGGTCGTGCGGTTCCAAATCGACCGAACCCGGCGGTCAGCGTAGACCGCCTTCGCGCAACGGGCAAGTGGATGAACGCAATCGCGCCTCGGGTCGCGGAAAGGGCCTTATGTTTTCGTTTCGTAGCCGCGTCGCGGCGCTGGCGGTCGTGGGTGCGTTGACGGCATCGACCGCGACCGTGTGGGTGCAAGCTCAGGACGCCGCGGCCCCACCCGCAGACAAGCGTGCAGGCAAGCCCGCGGCGGCAGCGGACGCCGCGGAGTTCGACAAACTCTTCGCGGAACTCAAGACCCTCGTCGTGCAGCTCAACGATCTCCGCACGAAGTACGCCACCGCGCCGGAGGGCGAGCAGGCGGCGCTCGAAGCGGAGTACAAAAAGCTCGTCGAACGCGGCCAGGTCCTCTTTCCACAGCTTACCCCCGCCGCCGAAAAGGCTTTCAACGCCAATCCCGACTTGACCGCCGAACCCGGCAAACACCTGTTGCAAACCGTCGACCAGTCGGTCGGCGAAGGCAACCCGAAAGAAGCCAGCCGCCTCTTGGCGGTGCTCCTCGCCAAGCTCCCCGACAATGCCCAGTTGCTCGGCATGTCGGGGATGCTGGCCTTCAACGCTGGCGACAGCAAAGCGGCCGGCGAACAACTCGACAAGGCCGCAAAAGGCGGCAAACTCGCAGAAGGACCCCAAAAAGTGCTCGACGAACTCAACGCCCGCGAGGCCGATACCAAGGCCGACGATCTACCCCGCGTCAAGCTCGAAACGAGCAAGGGTACGCTCGTCGTCGAACTATTCGAAAACGAAGCCCCGAACACCGTCGCCAATTTCATTTCGCTCGTCGAGAAGAAGTTCTACGACGGACTCATCTTCCATCGCGTCATCGACGGCTTCGTCGCCCAAGGCGGCGATCCCACCGGAACCGGCCGCGGCGGTCCGGGTTACGCCATCCCCTGCGAATGCGACCCAACCAAGTTTCCGAAGCACCGCGACCACTTCCGCGGCACGCTGAGCATGGCCCACGCCGGCCCGAACACCGGCGGGTCGCAGTTCTTTCTCTGCTTCTCCCAAACCTCGCACCTCGACGGCAAGCACACCGCGTTCGGCCGCGTGATCGAAGGCATGGAAGTACTCGACAAGCTCAATCGCACCGAACCGCGGCCCACCGGCGAACCCGACAAGATCGTCAAAGCCACTGTCGTGCGCAAACGCGATCACGAGTACAAGCCGAAGACGCTGCCCGACCCGCGCGGATAGATCGGCGACACGGCGCGGTTCACGACCCGCTCCGCTACCGAACCGGTCCCGAAAACGGCGGCAAGTCGTTCTTCGGTAGCGGCGCGTCGGGCCATTCGTCTTCGCCGCCGTCCGGTTTCTCGCCGCTCGCCTCCGTGGTATCCGCCGCGTCCGTCGCGTCGCTCGGATTCGGCGACGGAGCGTCGCCCTGCGCTTCCTTTGCGGGCGCTGCGGCGTCTTTCTCGCCGGCCCCACCCCGTAATGGATTCGCCGGCAGATCGTCCTGCGCCTCCTCCGCCGGCGGCGCAGGAATGCTCACCGGCTGCTTCGCGGCATCGGGCGACGGCGCGTCCTCTGCATTCGCGTCCGAGCTTGTCTCGGGTTCCGTCGTGCGCGGCGCGTGATTCGGCTGGGCCAACGTCGCCCGTGGCTTCGCATTGGGCGCCTTTGGCGTCGGCGCTTTCGTCGGCGCGTCGCCTGGTTTCCTTTCATTATCTTTGCGAGTAAGCGGCGCGTCGTCCGCGTCCTCGGTTGGCAGACGCTTCGCGTTCTGGTCGACGGCGGTGGGCAATTGAGCCGGCGCTTGCCGCGGCGACGGCTCGACCGCCGACCGCTCGATCTCCACATGCCGCGAAACCGACGTCTCGACGACCTGCGCGAGCCCCGTCGCATACCCAAGCGGCGCCGGATTGTACGGCGGAAATCCGTACGGGCAGACCTGCTCGAATTGAAACAGCGGCCGATGCGCCGCCAATCCCGGCGCTGCGCGGCCGCATCCTCCGGCCCTTCCGCAACGCCCCGCGTGATGGTGCTTGACTGCGTGGGTGTGCCCGACCGTGCGGCCGCAGCTCGCCCGCGGCGCGGCCCGCTCGCAACAGCAACAACCCGCCAGCGATAGCGCGAGCAAACACTGCGCGCACCCCAACCACAGCATCCGTGCATTCATGGCGGCATCCGCTCCGTCGGAATAGCCTCTGTTTCGACTCGCCGGCCGCCGGAAAGAGACCCGATCCGTCGAGTCTGCCCGGCGCGGCCGGTGAACAGCTACTACTTCGGCGCGGCGCTTTCGATTTGCCCACGTTCTTCGCGTCGCAAGGCGCAACCGCTTACGGCGATAACTTGCGAACACCTGCCACAACCGGCGCCACGCGTATATCGGTCGCCCGCCCGGAAGGGTCCTGCCGAAAGTACGCCCTGTGCCGCCGCATATCCAGCATAACCGGCCGCCGCGCGCGAACGCTCCGGCGCCGCCTCCGCGCTTGACTCTCCGCCCGGGCGACGTAGATACGTTAGGGTCCGCCGTTTTCTCGTTCCGATCGTACCGGTCGTATGAGCGCCAAGGACAGCACGCTGACGTCTTCGTCCATTCGCCGTTCGGCTTGGGCCGAGCAGTTGCTCGGCGACGCACAGAGCGATTCCACCGCGGCGGCCACAAAACCCGCGCCCCACGACGCCGAGGCCCAAGCCCGATCGCAGCAATTCTTCGCCCAAGTGCTGCGGAATCTCGACCGCCTGGAAAAGCTTGCCGCCGAGGAAAACGGAGGCAGCGAGGAGAACGAAGCTTACGAGTGGTCGCAGCTCATCGACCCGACCGGCAATGCCACGATGGCCCCGCGCCTGGCCCGTGCCAAAACGCCTCCCCGCACCGTGCCGATCGTCGCGCTCAACGTCACGTCGCTGGCCCTCTTGGCGATTTCGGCAATCTCGCACAACTGGTGGCCGTTGCCCGCCGCCGCATTCTCTGCCGCAGCGGCCGCGCTCATGTACCTCCGCGGCTGCCGCGTCTCCTGGCGCCTCAGCGCCCGCTAACGCGCGAACTGCTCGATTCTTCACAAGTCCAAGAAGAATCCGCACAGCGCCTCTTCCGCTGAGCACACAGGACAAACGCCCTGCGCGCTGTCCACTGCCCACGCTTCACTACCCGCGCCAGCCCGCAGGGCTTCTCACAACCGCCCCGCCGCGTATCTTTAGGTCCGCGTCGCACTCACTTC
>QEVJ01000068.1 GCA_003576845.1 Planctomycetota bacterium | reverse complement strand
AGCGAAGTCATCGCCATTCTCGTCGTCCTGGGCTTGATCTTGGCGTTCGTCACGGTGGTCGGGCACGGCATTTGGCTGCTCCTCGCTTATTTATTCCGACGACAGCAGCCCGCCACGTCCGCCGCGAAACCGGTCGAAAGCGACGCCTGCCCACGATGCTTGACGGCGTTTCGATTCGGCGACGCGACGTGCCCGGTGTGCGATTGGCCGCAGGCGTTGCCGTTGGGCGAGCGTCGGCTTAGCGCCGTGCTGGCGATGCGGCGCCAGCTTTATCTCTATCGACAATTGGGCCTGGTCGGCGAGGAAACGTTTCGGCGGCTGGTTGGTTCACTCGATACGGCGGCGACGCCGGTCAACGCGGCGATCGCCGAGGCCGTGAACGACGCCGTGGAGACCGGCCTTCGCGAGGCGCTTGCGCCGAGAGCCGGCGAGGCGGCACAGCGGGCGGAGTCGCCCGTCGCCGAGGCCGAGGTTCTCGATGCGGAACTGATCGACGCCGAATCGACCGAGTCGATAAGAGAATCGAGAGAAGCGGCGAACCTACCCTCCGATTCGGCCGTTCATCCTGCATCGTCCGTCCGCTATCCTTCATCACCCCGGCCCGCCCTCGGCAAATTGCTCTCGGCGTTCCTGGAAGAAAAGAACATCCGCTGGGGCGAACTGGTCGGCGGGATGCTGATCGTCTGCTGTTCGATCGCGCTGGTGATCAGCTTCTGGTCGGAAATCGCCGAGCGGCCGTTGTTGAAGTTTTGCGTGTTCAACGGCGTATCCGCCGCGATTTTTGCCGCCGGGTTGTACACCGATCGCCGCTGGAAGCTGCACACCACCAGCCGCGGGCTGTTGATCGTGGCGATCTTGCTGGCGCCGCTGAACTTCTTGGCGATTGCGGCGTTCACGGCCGAGTCGCCGCCGACCGACGTGCTCTCGCTGGCCGGCGAAGGTGCGTCGCTCGTATTGTTCACGGCGCTGTGCTATTTGGCGGCCAGAGTGCTCGTGTCCGATGGCAAGTGGTTACTCGCGGCGGGCGTGATGTGGCCGTCGCTGATGCAGTTGCTCACGCGACGGTACGCCGGTGCCGACGTATCGACGCCCGTGTTGTACGCTCTGGCGGTCGGACCGCTGGCAAGTTACGTGGGGTCAATCGCTTTGGCGATCCGCGGGCAGTTGCCCGAAAACTGGAGGCTGAGCGAGCGAGGATCTAAGGAAAACGCGATGCCGGCGCCCACGAGCCCCGACGATGACGCGGATGCCGCCACCGTCTCCCCTCGATCCTCGGTTCTCCATCCGCAGTCCTCACCCTTGCCTGCCGCGACGGCCAATCGCCTATTCATCCTCCTCGGCATCGTCACCTTCGCCACATTGCTGCCGTTGGGCCTGTTGCTGTTCGAAACCCAAGCGGTCGTGCCGACGCTCGAAAGCATCGCGCCGCTGACCGCGGTATTGGGCCTGCCCTCGTTGGCGATGGGCATGCTGTTCTGGCGGCGAGTGCGCGATCCGGACCTCGTTCGCGAGCAAACGGCCGGTATCGGCGCCGGAGTGCTCGGCGCCGCGGTGATGCTCGCCGGGTTGCCGTTGGCGTGGCCGAATCCGCAGACGTTGTTGGCGGCGTCGCTGATCGATGCGGCGGCGTTCCTGCTCGTGGCGGTATGGTTCGCCACACCCCAGGCGCACGTGCTCGCGGGCGTGTGCCTGATGGCGGCGACGCTGGTCAGCTATCACGTGCTCAGTGGCAACGTGGCGTGGGCCGCGGGACAGGACTCGCCGCTGGCCGCCGCGATGCTGTCCGCGATGAGCGGCAATGTGCTTGCGCCGCTTGTCGCGGCGTACTTGGCGCTCGCCTACGTGCTTCGTCGCGGTGGCCGTTCCGCGGATGCGTTGTGGTGGACCGTGTCCGCCGGCGCGGTGGCGGTGGTCAGCTTGGCGCTGTTGACGATATTCGGTTTTGCTCGCCCTGGCGATCCGCACGACGTGACCTGGACCTACTTCTTCTTTGCGGCACTGCTGGCAACGGCAAGTTTCCGGATCGCTCGGCAATGGATCCCGTGGTCCGCCACGGTTTTGTTGCTGGTGGCGATCGTGCAAGGCGTCGTGTACCGCTATGCCGACGCTTGGGACATCGCCGCGCCGTGGTCCACCGCGTTTCTGTTGCACGCGACATTGGCGAGTGCTCTTTATGTGGCGGCACGCCGCGGCGCGGCTGGCCGGTCTCTCGGCGAGGGCGGCGAGACCTCGTTGGAACGGCCCGACCGGCCAAAAAACGACGTGCCGGAAGTCGCGTCGCGAGCGACGTGTCCGACCATCTGGTCCGTGTCCGCCGTGGCCACGTCGATCATCGCCGCCGTGCTGCTGGTCGTGCCGTTTTGGAACGCCGATTGGCTGCCGCTTGCCTGGCAACTCGCGTGGCTGTCGGCCGTGTGGCTCGCGCTGGCGGTTGTTGATGTGCGGCCAGGGTGGTTCGCGGCGTTTCAGGCGTCGTTGATGCTGGCGCCGTTCTTCGGCGCGACGCACGTGCTGGCGTCCCGCGAATGGTATCAAGCGGCGGCGCTGCCGTGGCTCGATCCGTGGTTTCTACAAGCGCAAGGCGTGGGGCTGGCCGGTTATTGCCTGGGCTGGACGGCGTTGCGGATCGTGGTTCAGCGGCGTGCCGGCGACACAGCGACCGCCGCGGAAGTATCGAGCTCAACCGCATCACTTTGGCCGAACAGGTGTCGCACCTTGCTCGAACCGGCATGGCCGGCCTTCGACCGGCTGTCGGAAGCCGGCGTGCTGGCGCTCGTGCTGGCGTTGTCGGCCTATGCCGTGGCTCCGTTGGTTGCGCAGGAGCTCGCGCCATTGGATCGCCCGGGCCTGGCGACGCGCGTCGCACCGTCGGTCGAGCAATTCGCCTTGACGTGGCTGCCGTTGGAGCACGCACGTGGCGATGGCGCATGGGCGCTACTTGGCGCGGCGATGCTCGCGATCGCCGCAGGACTGTGGGAAGGCCGCGTTCGCTGGCGAGGATTCGGCTTGCTGCTCCTGGGCGCGGCGGCATGTGCGCTGGCGGCGACCGCTTGGGCCGGCAGCGTGAGCGCCGCATCGGCGCTGCGGTGGTTCCTGGCCGGTTTCGTGGCTGTGGCGTCCGTCCCCTTGTGGATGCGTGCCGCCGTTGCCGAGCGATTGCGGCGAATCGGCATCGACTTGCGGGACAGGATGGCGGAGGGAGGATCGAGGATCGTGGGTGAGCCGACGCAAGAAGCGACGAACTCTCGCCCCCCCATCGTCCGTCCTCATCCCTCTGTACTTAGCCGCGGCTTCGGGCTGACGGCGCGATCGGTGTTTGCGCTTTTCGTCGGTCTGTTCGTTGGCTGTCACCTGGCGATGGTCGCTTATGTGGGTGTGGCCGTGGTGGCCAAGTCCGGCGTGCCGGTGGAACTGCTAACCCTGCTGCAAGCGTTCGCGATTCTGGCGTTCGTTGCCGCGTTGCTGGCGGTGCTCGTGCGATTGGCCAGCGGCGAGGAAGAAGGATCGAGAATGGGGGATTATGGATCGAGCGGAAGCGTCGATCCGCGTGCTGAAGACGCCGTCGCCCAGCCTCCCGCATCCGCCATCCTCAATCCTCGGCACTTCCCGGTACTCGCCCTGCTGCTCGGCGTCGGACCGTTGTTCATCACGTACGCTTTCCTCGTCGCGTCGGCCTTGCGGCAGCATCCGCTCTGCGGGCCGGAACCGGACGCCTGGTTTCGCACGATCGGTTGGTCGGTTTCTTACGGTCTGCCGCTGGCCGTATTCGCCGCGACGCTCGTTGGCCACGCCATTCGCGAGCGGTCGAGCCGCATCGCCTTCGCGGCGGCGATTCTGACGAACTTGATCGCCACCGTGGTCTATCTGCTCGAACTTGCCAAGCTCGGCCGCCCGCTCGACGGCCGCGCGTGGGTGGAAGTCACGCAGGTCAACGCGATCGTGTCGGCAGTCGCGGCGATCGCCTGGACTGCGGCATTGCGATGGCATCGCGGGCGCCGCGCCGTTGCTCGGGGCGAGAGCGCCGCCGGCTTCGCGGTCGGCTGCCCACGGTTGTTGACGACGCTGGTGCTGTTGGCCGCCGCGCTATGGATGCTGCCGATGATTCCGGCGGTCGTCGGGCTGACGATCGAGCCGCGTGTTTGGCCGTGGGTCGCCGCGACCGGCGGGCCGATCGGTTGGGCGGCCGCCGCGTTGGCGGTCGCTGCGCTGGGAATCTGGGCCACCTGGGCGCTGTCGCCCGACGAACGCCGCGCCGCCGGCGAGCGGATCGTCGGGCCGCTCGCCGCCGCGATCGTGGCCTTTGCCGCCTTGGTGTTCGCCCATTACGACGGAGGGGTCGCCTGGCTTGCCTATCACGCGTTGCTGGCGGGCGTCGTGGCGGCGTCGTGGTTGTTGCCGACGGTTGGGCACATTGCGATCGTTAAGGCGTCCGACCGTCCGGCCAGCGACGATGTCTTTCCGGTGTCGCCGCGGCTGGCGCCGCTGATCGGTTGGGCGAGTCTGTTCGCAACGGCGGCCGTCGTACTCGCCCTGCGGGCGCACGACGTTGATCCCGCCTCGCCGTGGTGGACGCTTGCGGCGCTGATTTCGACGGCCCTGTGGTGCGTCTATCTCGCGTGGATCGGCGCGCAACGCGAGTTCCTATGGGTCGCCGGCGTGCTCGCGCCGCTGGCCGCGAGCATTTGGTGGATCGACGTCCGCCCCTGGACGTTGTGGCAAAGCCACGTAGCCGGTCCGACCGTGCGGTCGTTTGATTTTGTCCACGTGAACGTGATCGCCGTCGCCGTGGCCGCGCTCGTGTCGTGTTTCGTCGAACGACGGCGAATGAAACCCTGGGCCGTGAAAGCGGCGCTGCCGCCGGTGGGATTTCACCGGTTTGCCTCGTGGGGCTGCCTGGGGACGATGCTGCTGATGACGGTGGCGGGAATCGCTTACGATCTGGACCTGCGGCCCGTACATGCCGGCCGATGGTTGGCAATCGCCGCGCTGTGCGGGACGGTAGTCGCCGCGCTGTCCTGTGTCTGGGACGCGGCGACGCGGTTCATGGTCGTACGGCTGTGGTGGGTAGGCTTGCTGCTGATGTTGGCGTACCTCGATGCCCGGAATCTCTACGGCGAAGCGTTTGATGTCACCCTGTGCGTGCTGTTGTCGGCGTATGCGCTCGTGTCGAGCTTGGTTTGGAACCGGCGTGTGGTTTTTGGAACGATTGCCACTGCGTGGGGCGTTCCTGTCGGCGATTTGACGCGAGCAGGGATGAAGGATGGGCGATCGAGGGCCGAGAGGATGGCCGCAGACGTCGATGTCGCGGCTTCGACGTCGCTGGGCGACGCTTGGATGATCGCGGCAAACTCCGTGCTGGCCGTTGTCGCCACGGCGCTGGCCTTTTGGATCGATGCGCATTTCGAGGACGTCTTTCGTCGAACGATTGCCGCGACGGGCGTGCTGGCTTGTGCTTTATCGTTGGCGTTGCTCGTCGGTGGCGTACTGCGGGCCGTATTGCAGTGCGGTTCGCTCGCCTTCGGCGCCCTGTTTGCCGTCGCGCTCGGTTGGGCGTGGCTGCCGCTGCCGATCGAGGCCGCTGCCCTGCATCGGACCGTGGTTGCCGCCGTGGCGCTTGCCGCGACGATTCCGCTTTACGCCTTGCTGCTCGCCCGCGTGATGCCGGAGCCGAGCGGCTGGCCCCATTCCGCGCGACGGACGGTCGGCGCGATTACGGTCGTGGCAAGCGTGGTGTTGTTGTGCGTGTTGGCGATCGAAGTCGATTACTTTGCGCGCGTCGCCGAAGTTCCGCTGCGGTGGCCGGCCGTAGTCGCCGTGCTGGCGGTGCTGGCGATGTTATCGCTCGCTTCGCTGGCCGCAGCGGTGCTGCCGGGGCGAGATCCGCTGGAGTTGGGAGAACGGGGGCGGATGAGTTACGTCTACGCCGCCGAGGCGCTGCTCGCGCTCGCGTTCCTGCACGTTCGCCTCACCATGCCGTGGCTATTCGCGGGCTGGTTCATGCAGTTCTGGCCGCTCGTCGTCGTGTCGGTTGCCTTCCTTGGCGTGGGCTTTGCCGAGTTGTGCCGCCGGCGGCAGATTCGCGTGCTCAGCCAGCCGCTGGAGAACACGGCAGCGATCTTGCCGCTACTGCCGACGATTGGCTTTTGGGTGTTGCCGAGCCAGGTGAATTACTCGCTCTTGTTGCTGTCGGTGGCGGCGCTGTACAGCGCCTTGTCGCTGCTGCGAAAGTCGTTCTGGTTCGGCGTCCTCGGGGCGGTGGTCGCCAACGGCAGCCTCTGGTACTGGCTGTACGCCACGCAAGGAGTGGCGATCTACGAGCATCCGCAGTTGTGGCTGATTCCGCCGGCGCTGTGCGTGCTGGCGGCCGCCTACCTGAATCGCTCGCGGTTGTCCGACGATCGGATGACCGCCGTCCGTTATCTGTCGGCAATCGTCGTGTACGCCTCGTCGACGGCCGACATTTTCATCAACGGCGTCGGCGAAGCGCCGTGGCTGCCCGTCGCGTTGGCCGGGCTGTCGCTGTTGGGAATCTTCGCCGGGATTCTCCTCCGCGTGCGGGCGTTCCTGTACCTCGGCACGACATTTCTGATGGTCGCGCTCTTCACGGTGATCTGGCACGCCGCCGTCGAACTCGACCGCACCTGGATCTGGTGGGTGACCGGCATCGTCACCGGCATGCTGATCATCGCGCTGTTCGGCCTGTTCGAGAAGCGTCGCGACGACATGTTGCGGCTGGTCGAGCGGATCAAGGATTGGAAAGCGTAGTTTGAGGAGCCATGAGACCGGAGAGTTTTGGGGGAGCGGGCGCGCTCTTGCCGCTGCACGCCGAGCGATTCGCCTTCTTTCAGAGAGCCTAACGATCCAGACACCGCGACGGGCACATCGAAGCGGCCAAGATTTAGCGCCTATCCCAGAACTGTAGGAGGCGAATCCTTTCGCCGATCGAATCGCTAACCAGCGGCGAAAGGATTCGCCTCCTACAGATTCCGGTTTTGGGATAGGTTCTTCTTACTCGGTGCTTATCGCTCGGCGCCGCCGGAGTAGAGTCGATAGCCCACGCCCGGTTCCGTAAGCAAATATCGGGGAACCGAATCACCGGATTCGATCTTCTGGCGCAGCGCGGCCATGTAGACGCGAAGGTATTGCGTTTCCTGGACGCTCTGCGGGCCCCACACCTCCTTGAGGAGTTGGCGATGCGTAACCACTTTACCCGCGTGCTTGACGAGCGTTGCGAGCAAGCGAAACTCGGTCGGCGTCAGATGCACCTCTTTGTTTCTGACGTGTACTTGCCGGCTCGCCACATCGACGCGCAAGTCGCCCACGTCGTAAATCGCCGCTTTCCCATCGCTTGACTGGGCCGCGTGGCGCAGCGCCACGCGCAGCCGGGCGAGCAACTCGCCAACCGAGAACGGCTTCGTCAAATAATCGTCCGCACCCTCGTCGAGGGCGCGAACCTTGTCCTGCTCTTGACCGCGGGCCGAAAGCACCACGATCGGCATCGCCGACCATTGCCGCACCTCGCGGATCACGTCGAGACCATCGCCATCGGGCAAGCCGAGGTCGAGGATCATCAAATCGGGCTGTTGCGTGGCGGCTTGCAGAACCGCGTCTTTCGCCGACGCGGTTTCGACAAGACGATAACCGCTGTGTCCGAGCGATACGCGCAAGAATCGGCGGATTTCCTGCTCGTCCTCGACGACAAGGACCTTTGGACCATCCGTACTCATCCGGTTAGCTGCTCCGTCGCAGACGCCGCGGCGACCGCATCGAGTTTCGGCGGGGTTCCTTCGATCGGCAACGTGAAGCGAAACGCCGCGCCACGCTGCGGACGGTTTTGGGCCCAAATCCGCCCGCCGTGCAAATTGACGATGCCGCGGCAAATGGCCAATCCGAGCCCGACGCCGGCCCGCCCCTTGGCGGTCGAGCCGCGATGGAACTTGTCGAAGATCCGCTCCTCGTCGCCGGCGGGGATGCCCGGCCCTTCGTCGGCGACTTCGATCGTAACCGCCGTCGGCTCGGGTTTCGCCGAAATCGTGATTTGCGAATCTTCCGGGGCGTACTTCACCGCGTTCTCCAACAGATTGACGAGTACCTGCTGAATCAACAGGTCGTCGAACGGAACCAGCGGGAGATGCTGCGGCAGCTTCACTTCGACGCGATGCGACGCCAGTCGCGCCGCAAGCCGGCTCAACACGACGCCGATGATCTCCTCGACGCCCTGCCACTGCTTCTCGACGACCATCGCGCCGCCTTCGAGCCGCGTCATGTCGAGCAGGTTCGCTACCAGACGGTTGAGCCGGTCCGTCTCGTCGACGATCGACTGGGTCAACTCGCGCCGGGCTTCCGGCGGCAGTGCACGGTCGGCTTCGAGCAACGTCGAGCTGGCGCCGGCGATTGCGGCCAGCGGCGTGCGCAGGTCGTGCGAAACGGCGCTCAGCAGCGAACTGCGAAGCTTTTCGGCCTCGACCTGGATAAGCCGCTGCTCCGATTCGTGCGCGAGCGCGGCGCGTTCGAGCGACAGGGCAATCAATCCGCCCAGCGTTTCCAAGAGGTGGATCTGCGCGGGTGCGGGCGGCGGCCGATCGGCCGGAAATCGCACGGCAAGCACCCCGACGGCGCCGCTGGCGGCCAGCAGCGGCAAGTGCAACGATTCGGCGGCGGGCAGCGTTTGCGTGCCGCGGCCCGCCGGCTTGCCGTGTTCGAGCACCCAACGGGCGACGGCATTTTCGCGTTCGTGCGGCTGATAGCCGCGCGATCCGCAGGCGTGTTGCGTCAAGCGTCCCGCCGCGTCCGGCGTCAATACGCACGCGTCGGCCGCCAACAAGTCCGTTACGTGCCGCAACCCGGCTTCGATGATTGCCCGGCGATCTTCGAGCGACGACAGCTCCCGCGTCGTGGCGAACAAAGCGGCCGTTCTTCGCTCGCGGTCGCGGGCGGCTTCGGCCTGGAACCCCAGGCGGGCCGTAAGCGTGCTGATGACCAGGCCGGTGAACAGCATCACCGCAAACGTGAATAGGTACTCGGTGTCGGCGACCGCAAACGTATACTGCGGCGGCACGAAGCAGAAGTCGAACGCCGCAACGCCCAGCACCGAAGAGAGAATGGAGGGCCATCGGCCCCACCGCAGCGACACCGCGAGAATGCCGAGCAGGTAGACCATGACGATATTCGTTGGCGCGAAATGCCGACTCATTAGGAAACCGATCGCCGTGCAGACGGCCACGGTCCCCAGCGCGCCGAGAAACGGGAACCAATCGCGATCCGCTTGCTGAGCGCGGGCGGCCTTGGGCGCCGGCGTTTCGCCTTCGCCGCTGATGATGTAAACGTCGATGTCGCCGCAGCGGCGGGTCAATTCATACACGTAGGAGCCGCGCGTCAAATCCCGCCAGCGGCTCTGCTGCGGCTTGCCGGCGATGATCTTCGTCACGTTGTGTTCGCGGGCGTAGGCGACGACTTCGCCGGCGACATCGTTTCCGGCCAGCGTCACCGTTTCGCCGCCAAGCTGTTCCGCGAGGCGCATGTGCTGGGCAAGCCGCTCACGATCGGCGAACGGCAAGGCCGCCGAAGGCGGCGACTCGACGTGGACGGCCAGCCACGGCGCTTTGAGGCCCGCCGCGATCCGCCGGGTTGCGCGAATCAACCGCGCCGACATCGGACTTGGCCCGACGCAGACCAGCAAGCGTTCCGCGGCGGGCCAGGTGCGGTCGATGGCATGGATGCGGCGGAATTCGCCCATTTGCGCATCGACCCGCTCGGCCGCTTGCCGCATCGCCAATTCGCGAAGCGCGATCAGGTTGCCTTTTTGGAAGAAGTGCTCGATCGCGCGCTGTGCCTGGGCCGGAACGTAGACCTTTCCTTCGCGAAGCCGCTCCAACAAGTCGTCCGGCGAGATATCGACCAATTCGATCTCGTCCGCGCGCTCGAACACGGCGTCCGACACCGTTTCGCGAACCACGATCCCCGTGATCTGGGCAACCACGTCGTTGAGGCTCTCGATGTGCTGAACGTTGAGCGTGGTGTAGACGTCGATCCCCGCGGCCAGCACCTGCTCGACATCTTGCCAGCGCCGCTCGTGCGTCGAGCCGGGAGCGTTCGTGTGGGCAAGTTCGTCGACGATGAGGATTTGCGGTTTGCGAGCCAACGCGCCTTCGAGGTCGAATTCTTCAAGCGTAACGCCGCCGTAGGACACGACGCGTCGAGGCAACACGTCCAGACCGAGCACGAGGGCTTGCGTTTCGGGCCGGGCATGCGGCTCGACATACCCGATAACGACGTCGGTCCCTTCCTTGGCCGTCTTGCGTGCGGCTTCCAGCATCGCGTAGGTCTTGCCGACCCCCGGCGCCATGCCAAAAAAAATCTTCAGCCGACCGCGAGCCGAGAGCGACTCTTCGGCCTGGACTTTGGCCAGCAATTCGTCGGGATTGGGTCGCTCGTCGGTCATCGTGTCCGGGTCATGACAAGCACAGAAGCGTCTACGCTTTCATTGTACAGTTCGGCGTGGCGTGCGCTCATTGGCATTCGGCGCCGATTCCATCTAGGAACGCGCCTCGAGGAGAGCACCGCAGAGGGCGCCGCTCAATATGCCGATACACATCATCAGCGCCGGACGGCCAAAAAACATCGCGACCATCGCGCCGGCCAAAGAACCCGGAAGCGCAAAGGCAAGCGCGACGGCCAGTATCCGCCAGGGTCGCTTCGGATTGCGAAGCCGCCACGAAAAGCGGGCATTTGATTTCACGGTTTCCTCGTTCTCTATCTCTATTCTGCGGCGCGCTTTGCGGCGAATTGCCGGTCGAGATCCAAGTTCAACAGCAACACATTGACGCGCGGCTCGCCGAGGACGCCGAGCGTCCGCGGTTCGATATGCGCCTTCACCAGCTCGCGCACCGCGTCCGCCGATACACCGCGGGCCGCAGCGACTCGGCGAATCTGGTACTCGGCCGCGGCCGGCGAAATGTGTGGATCGAGCCCGCTGGCCGATGCGGTGACGAGGTCGACCGGCGGCGGGCCTTCGACGTTCGGATCGGCTTGCAACGCCTCGATGCGCCGTTTCACGGCGTCGACGAGGGCCGGATTCGTCGGGCCGAGATTCGAGCCGCTCGACGACGCGGCGTTGTAAGCGTGCGGCGCCGTCGCGGAAGGACGGCTCCAGAAATAGGCCGGCGACACAAAGAGTTGGCCAATCAACTCCGAACCGACAGCGCGGCCGTTCCGTTCGACGACGCTGCCGTTCGCGGCGTCGGGGAAAACGACTTGCGCGACGCCCGTGACCAGCGCGGGATAGATCGCGCCGGTAACGAGCGTAAGCAATAGGAACAGAACGAGCGTAGGGCGAATCGTGGACATGGAGTTTCCTCACGCAATTCCCAGTGCCACGAGGATCAGGTCGATTACTTTGATGCCGACGAACGGCACGATGAGCCCGCCCAGGCCATAGACGAGCAAGTTGTCGCGGAGCAAACGATCCGCGCTCACCGGCCGATAGCGGATGCCCCGCAATGCCAGCGGAATCAGCAAGACGATGATGAGCGCGTTGAAGATCACCGCGGACAGAATCGCACTTGCCGGTGTGGCGAGCCGCATGACGTTGAGCATCCCGAGCACCGGATACGTCCCGACGAAGACCGCCGGTATGATCGCGAAGTATTTCGATACGTCGTTGGCAATGCTGAACGTCGTGAGCGCGCCGCGGGTCATCAGGAGTTGCTTGCCGATGGCGACGATCTCGATAAGCTTCGTCGGATTCGAGTCGAGGTCGACCATGTTGCCGGCCTCCTTGGCGGCTTGCGTGCCGGAGTTCATCGCCACGGCGACGTCGGCCTGAGCCAGCGCGGGCGAATCGTTCGTGCCGTCGCCGGTCATCGCAACCAACCGGCCACCGGCTTGATACTCGCGAATCATCTTCAGTTTCGCTTCGGGCGTCGCTTCCGCCAGGAAGTCGTCCACGCCCGCCTCGGCGGCGATCGCCGCGGCGGTGAGCGGATTGTCGCCGGTGATCATCACGGTTTTGATGCCCATTTGCCGTAGTTCGGCGAATCGCTCCTGAATGCCGCCTTTGACGATGTCCTTGAGGTGAATCGCGCCCAACGGAAGGGCATTTTCGGCGACGACGAGCGGAGTGCCGCCGCGTTTGGCGATGGCATGGACTTGCTCGCGAAGCGCGGCTGGAAACTGGCCGCCGCGCTCCTTGACGAATTGCTCGATGGCGTCGGCGGCGCCTTTGCGGACCTGCCGGCCGTCGAGATTCACGCCGCTCACCCGCGTCTGGGCGGAGAACGGAATGAACGTCGCGTGCATGTCGTGAACGTTGCGGCCGCGAAGGCCATATCTCTCCTTGGCCAGCACCACGACGCTGCGGCCTTCGGGCGTTTCGTCCGCGAGCGACGAAAGCTGCGCCGCGTCGGCCAGGGCCTCGACGGGCACACCGTCGACCGGAATGAACTCGACGGCCTGCCGATTGCCGAGCGTAATCGTGCCCGTCTTGTCGAGCAGCAGCACGTCGACATCGCCCGCGGCTTCCACGGCTCGCCCTGACGTGGCGATGACGTTGGCTTGAATCATGCGATCCATACCCGCAATGCCGATCGCCGAAAGTAGTCCACCGATGGTGGTCGGTATCAAGCAGACGAGCAGAGCGAGCAGCGCGGTGAGCGCGATCGGCGTTCCTTGTCCGGCGGCTTCGACGCTATAAATGGAAAATGGCAGCAACGTCGCGCAGGCGAGCAGAAAAACGATCGTCATGGCGGCGAGCAGGATGTCGAGCGCGATTTCGTTCGGTGTCTTGCGGCGTTTTGCGCCTTCGACGAGCGAGATCATCCGGTCGAGAAACGTTTCGCCGGGATTGGCCGCGACGCGCACGATGAGCCAGTCGGACAACACGCGCGTCCCGCCGGTCACGCTGCTGCGGTCGCCGCCGCTTTCGCGAATGACCGGGGCGCTTTCGCCGGTGATCGCGCTTTCGTCGACCGAGGCCACGCCGCGGACGACGTCGCCGTCGGCCGGAATCTGGTCGCCGGCTTCGACGAGCACGATGTCGCCCAGCCGCAGGTCCGAGGCGGACACACTCTCGGCTTTGCGATGTGCCTGCAATGAACCGAAGTCGGGCCGGCCTTCTTCCGCCGGCATTTCTCGGAGCTTTTTCGCGGCAACGTTTTGCCGCGTCGCGCGGAGTGCCGCCGCCTGCGCCTTGCCGCGGCCTTCGGCCATTGCCTCGGCGAAATTGGCGAAGAGCACCGTGAACCATAACCATGCCGCGACGCCGAAAATGAATCCGGCCGGCGCCTCGCCCTCGCCGATGAGGGCCTGCGCCCACAGCAGCGTTGCGAACGCGCTGCCAATCAGCACGGTGAACATCACCGGATTGCGAATCTGGTGCAGCGGATTGAGTTTCTTGAACGCGTCGACGATCGCTTGCCGAACGATCGGCGGATCGAAGAGCGGGCGAGCTTTTTGTGCGGCTGCCATGAACGAATGTCCTCGGTTTCGATTCGCGCTAGGGCGCGACCATCTGCAAATGTTCGACGATCGGCCCCAGCGCCAGCGCCGGGACGAACGTCAAAGCGCCAACCAGCAACACGACGCCGACGAGCAGCACGACGAACAGCGGCGAATGCGTCGGCAATGTGCCGAGACCGACAGGCGTGGCCTTCTTTCGCGCGAGCGAACCGGCAATCGCAAGCGTGGGCACGATCAGCCAATACCGCGAGATCAACATCGTGACGCCGAGCGCCACGTTGTAGAACGGCGCGTTCGCGCTTAGCCCGGCGAAGGCGCTGCCGTTGTTGTTGCCCGCGGACGAAAAGGCATACAGCACTTCGGAGAAGCCGTGCGGCCCCGGATTTGCCACGTTCTGCTTCAAGTCAGGCGAGTCGGCAGTCGTATACGTCAAGCCCGGGCCGAGCACGGCAATCGCGGTTCCTACCAGCACGACGGCGCACGGAATCAGCACGACGAGCGCGGCCATTTTGATTTCGTAGGCCTCGATCTTCTTTCCCAGATACTCCGGAGTGCGGCCGACCATCAAGCCCGCGATAAAGACGGCAATGATCGCGAACACCAACATGCCATACAGACCGCTGCCGACGCCGCCGAACACGACTTCGCCCAGTTGCATCAACGACATGGGGACAAGTCCGCCGAGCGGCGTGTAGGAGTCGTGCGTGGAATTGACGCTGCCGTTCGATGCGGCGGTGGTGGCGGTCGCCCAGAGCGCCGAGTTGGCAATGCCGAAGCGGACCTCTTTGCCCTCCATATTGCCGCCGGAGTGTTCGCTGCCCGCGACATCGTCGACGCCCAGCGCAGCGATCCGCGGATTGCCGGCCTGTTCGGCCGTCTGACAAATGACGAGCAGCGGTACGAAGATCGCCAACATCGCGGCGAGGACCGCCCAGCCTTGCCGCCGAGCGCCGACCATCGCGCCGAACGTGTAGCACAACGCCGCCGGAATCAGCAAAATCGACAGCAGTTCGAGAAAGTTCGATATCGGCGTCGGATTCTCGTACGGATGAGCCGAGTTCGCGTTGAAAAACCCGCCGCCATTCGTGCCAAGCTGCTTGATCGCGATTTGCGACGCCGCCGGGCCGAGCGGCAAAGTTTGCTCGGTAATCGTATTGCCGTCGGCGTCGGAAGTCGGCTCCAGGAGGTGCACCGTTTGATAGGGTGCGAAGCTCTGCACGACGCCCTGCGACACGAGCGCAATCGCCAGCACGAGCGACAGGGGCAGCAGGATGTAAAGCGTCGACCGCGTCAGATCGACCCAAAAGTTGCCGATCGTCTCGGCGGACCGCCGCGCAATTCCGCGCACGAGCGCCACCAGCACGGCCATGCCCGTCGCGGCGGAGAGAAAGTTCTGCACTCCCAAGCCGAGCATCTGGGTCAAGTAGCTCATCGTCGTTTCGCCGCCGTAGCCCTGCCAGTTCGTGTTGCTGGCAAAGCTGGCCGCCGTGTTGAACGCCGAATCGGGTGAAACGGCCGGCAGCGTCTGTGGATTGAACGGCAGCCAAGCTTGAGCGCGCTGCAGAAAGTACACGACCAGCAGTCCAACGAAATTGACCGCGATGACGCACACGGCATAATGCCGCCAACTCGACTCGCGGTCGGGGTCGATTCCTGCAAGTCGATAACACCACCGCTCGCACGGCCCCAGCAAGCGATCCAAGCCGCACGGCTGCCGCTCGTAGACCCGCGCCATGTACGCGCCCAGCGGTTTGACCAGGCACAGCAAAGCGGCCAGGTATAAACCGCATTGCCACCACGCGTTGAGCGTCATGAAAACCACTCCGGTTTGAGCAGGGCGACGAACAGATAGGCGAGCAGCCCCGCAGCAGTCACACCAGCGATCCAATAGACGGCAACCATTTCGTGACTCCCGAGATCGACGGAGAATCCTTGCCGCTTCTGGGCGGCGGCTCGCGTCAGCGAACTGCGTCGCACAGGTAAATCCCAACGAGCGTCAGGCCCACGAACCCGATGACGACGGAAATGACCGCGACTTCCATAGATGCCTCGCTCGCGAGAAACCTTCTGCCCTGAAGTCTAGCGAGGCGCGCGCAAAGTAGGCGTTAATTCGTATCGCCGGGGCGCAAAGATTTCATAAAGATTGACGCGTGGAAGACAGACGAATCTCAAGCGAGCCGCATTAACAAGTTCGGCAGCACGAACGTGCGAACGCTCTCGCACCAAATGCGGGCCAGCAGCACCTTGAAACCTGCGGAAATGGCGCCCGCGACGATTGGCAGTGCTCGCAAATCGCCGTTGACCCCAGCGCGGCCGGTGGCCGCAACCAAAAATCAGAGGTGGTTTTTTAGACGCAGAGGACGCGGAGGACACAGAGGTGGCGCAGAGTACGTTCTATGAGAACTCACCGACGCTTCGTGCCTCACCGAGCTGCACGATTAACGTCTCGCGACACAACATCGACATCCTCTCCGCGTTTTCTCCGCGTCCTCCGCGTCCTCTGGCGTTTAACGAACGAGCCCAAATCTTCGCAAATTGACAAGAGTCCCGGCGTTTGTAGTATGGACAGTTCGAGCGGATTGACACCTTCGGTAGCCGCGCGGCGAACGGCCGCCGCATGGATTCATGTTTTGTCCGCAAGCTCGAAGTCGCTATCGGGTAAATTCCACGTGCGGATGATCGCTTCCCCGGGGCGCTGCCCTGGGAGAACGAGAATTGCCGCGATGTCCTCGCGACCGGAGAGGAATTGGTCCGCGGCGTCGGGGCCGAGAACGTAGAGCGCGGTCGAGAGCGCGTCCGCGTCGGCGGCCGTTTCGGCGAGAACAGTGGCCGAGAGCACGCCCTCGGCGGGCCAGCCCGTGCGCGGGTCGAGGATGTGCCCGTAGCGGCGGCCTTGGTGGCGAAACGATTGATAGGCGGCGCCGGACGTGCCGATCGCGCGGTCGCGAAGGTTGACCAGGGCGAGGCGTTCGCCGGGGCGCTGGGGGTCGCCGACGCCGATTCGCCAGCCCGACGGACCGGCGGATGTGTGACGGCACGAGCCGCGGGCGAGGACGCTGCTTGCGCCGCCGTGCAGGACGAAGTTGTCGATCCCTGCCGCGACGAGGACTTCCGCGGCGCGGTCGAGCGCGTAGCCCTTGCCGATCGCGCCTAGGTTGATTTCGATCCCTTCGCGAGAGAATTCGATCGTCGTCGTTTCTTCGTCGAGCAGGACGCGGCTCATGCCGACGCGGCCGAGCGCTTCGGCGAGGTCGGCGGGGGCGGGGATCGCTCCTTGTCGGCGGTAGAAGCCCCAGACCTTGGCGAGCGGGCCGGCGGTGATGTCGAACGCGCCGCCGGTCGCGGCGTGGAGTTCGGCCGCGCGGAGGAACAGGGCGAAGAGCCGCGGCTCGACGACAACGGGGCCTTCGTGTGCGAGGCGATTGATGTGCATCACTTCGCTGTGCTCGCGATAGACCGAGAGTTGGTCTTCGAGGGCGTCGATTACATCGAAACCGGCGAGCGCGGCGTCGGCGGCTTGCGGAAAGGCTCTCCCGTCGACGAGCACCTCGAACGAGGTTGCCATCGCCCGGCGGGTGAAGACGAGGAGACCGGGTTCGGCGAGCGGCTCGACGAGGTGCGCGTCGACTGCGGCGCCGTCGGCCCATGCGGCGAGCGCGTCGACGGCCGCGCCGCCGCGGAGAAAGTCGCGCCGCGTGCTCTTGGATTGCGCCATCCTTCGATTATACGCACGAGCTCGCGCCGCGGTTACGCGCTCGGCGACCAGCGAACGACCGGCGTGCGGGCGGCGCGGACTTCGTCGGGGCGGCTGATCGGCGTCGTGTGCGGGGCGTCGTGGAGCGTTTCGGGCGATTCGTCGAGTATTCGGACGAGCGCGTCGGCGAAGGCGTCGAGCGTTTCCTTGCCCTCCGTTTCGGTCGGCTCGATCATCATCGCTTCCTTGACGGTGAGCGGGAAGTAGACCGTCGGGGCATGGAAGCCGTAGTCCAGGAGCCGCTTGGCGATGTCCATGGCGGAGATGCCGCGCTGGGCCTTGATTTTTGCGGCCGAAGCGACGAACTCGTGCATGCAGCGGTCGCCGTGCGGCACGCTCAGGCGATCCTTCACCTTGGCGAGCAGGTAATTCGCGTTGAGCACCGCCTGCTCGCTGACGCGGCGCAAACCGTCGGGACCGTGCGTGCGGAGGTAGCAATAGGCGCGGACCAACACGCCGGTGTTGCCGAAGAAGCTGCGGACGCGGCCGATCGACTTCGGGCGGTCGAAGGCGAGGCGATAACGGTCGCCGACTTTCGTCACGACCGGCGACGGCAAGTAGGGTTCGAGCATCGCGCGGACGGTGATCGGCCCCGCGCCGGGACCGCCGCCGCCGTGCGGGCCGCTGAACGTTTTGTGCGGGTTGAAGTGCATCATGTCCGCGCCGAAGTCGCCGGGGCGGGCGACGCCGAGAATGGCGTTCATGTTCGCGCCGTCGAGATACAACAGGCCGCCCTGCTCGTGAACCAGATGGGCGATTTCGCGAACTTGTCGATCGAACAGGCCGAGCGTGTTCGGATTCGTAATCATGAACACGGCGGTCTGACGGTCGAGCTTCGCGCGGAGATCGGCCAAGTCGACGAAGCCATCGGGCGTGCTGCGGACGGTCACCGCTTCGAAACCGGCGACGGCGGCGCTGGCCGGATTGGTGCCGTGCGAGCTGTCGGGCGTGAGGACCTTCGTGCGGCGTGGTTCGCCGGTTTGTTGGGCGCGATCGCGGAAGTAAGCGGCGGCGACCATCAGCGCGGTGAGTTCGCCGTGCGCTCCCGCTGCGGGCTGAAGACTCGCCGCGTCGAGCCCGGAGATTTCGCACAGCATGCCTTGCAACTCATAGAGCAGTTGCAAGAGGCCCTGGAGCGAATCTTCGCTTTGGTAGGGATGCAGATTGGCCAGTCCAGGCAAGGCGGCGATCCGCTCGTTCCGCTTCGAGTTGTACTTCATCGTGCAGGAGCCGAGCGGATAGAAGTGGGTGTCGACCGACATGTTCTTGGTCGACAGGTTCGTGAAGTGGCGCACGACGTCCGGCTCGGCAAGCTCGGGCAGGGGCGGCGGGAACGCGGCGGCGTGCTCGGCGGGGAGCAAGTCGGAGAGCGAACGCGCGGGAACGTCGCTCGCCGGCAGCTTCGCGCCGCGGCGTCCGGGTTTGGAGAGCTCGAACAGGAGTTGCGTGGCTTGTTGGTTACGCATGAGACGTAGCGAGGGTGCGGCTATGGGAACCGAGACTGGTAGCCAGGTGGTCGATCTCGTCGCGCGTTCGCTTCTCCGTCACGGCGACGAGGAAACAGTCTTTGAGCTGCGGATACCAGCGGCCGAGCGGAACGCCGGCGTGGAAACCGTCGTCGGCGGCGGTCGCGAGCAGCGATTCGACGTTTCCGCCTTCGGCGCGGACGACGAACTCTTTGAAGGTCGGTCGATCGAAGGCAAGCGAGAGGCCGTCGACGTTTGCGAGGCGCTCGGCGGCGTATCGCGTCTTGCGAAGGCACAACTCGGCGACCTCGCGCAACCCTTGCGGTCCCATGAGCGACAAGTAGATCGCCGCCCGCAGCGCGAACAAACCCTGGCTCGTGCAGATGTTGCTGGTCGCCTTTTCGCGGCGAATGTGTTGCTCGCGGGTTTGGAGCGTAAGGACCCAGCAACGGCGGCCGTGGCGATCGACGGTCTCGCCGGCAATGCGGCCGGGCATGCGGCGGACGAACGCTTCGCGGCAGGCCATGATGCCGAGATAAGGACCGCCGTAGAGCAGCGGCGTACCGAGCGACTGCCCTTCGGCGACGACGATGTCCGCGCCGTAGTCGCCGGGGCGTCGCAGCAATCCCAGGCTGATTGGATCGACCGACACGACGAACAGCGCGCCGGCAGCGTGCGCGGCGCGGCCGATCTCGTCGACCGCCTCGTAGCAGCCGAAGAAATTGGGCTGTTGCACGATTGCGCAGGCCGTGCGGTCGTCGATAGCGCTAGCCACGGCGGCTGCGTCGGCGGCGCCCTGCGGCGCGTCGATGGTAACGACTTCCGCGTCGAGCGGGAGCAGATACGTGTCGAGAATCTCGCGGTACTCGGGATGGACGCTGCCGAGGACGACGATCTTGCCGCGGCGACCCGTCGCGCTCATCGCCATCATGGCCGCTTCGACGACCGCGCTGCCGCCGTCGTAGAGGCTGGCATTCGAGACGTCCATGCCGGTGAGCTGCGCGATGAGCGTCTGATACTCGAACATCGCCTGGAGGTTGCCCTGGCTGACCTCCGGCTGATAGGGCGTGTAGGACGTGTAAAACTCGCCGCGGCCCGCGAGCTGATCGACCGCGGCCGGTACGAAATGGTCGTAGCTGCCACCGCCCAAAAAGCAGACTTTGTCGCCGGCCGGGCTGTTCCGCGCGGCCAGTTCCGAGAGATGCGCGGTGAGTTCCAATTCGCCCATCGCCGGCGGCAAGTCGAGCGGGCGAGAGAGCCACATGTCCCTGGGAATGCCGTCGAACAAGCGGTCGATCGAGTCGACGCCGATCGCGGAGAGCATCGCGCGTTCGTCGTCGGGAGTGTTGAAGGTGTAGGGCATGAACGGGATTCGGGGGTCGGGATTCGGGATTCAGGGACACGTGCCGAACGCGGGACACTCGACGCTTCGCTTCGTCGTTCCGCATTGGCTAATGCGCTTCTTCGGCGCATTGTTTTTCGTAGGCGGCGGCGTTCATGAGGTTCGAGAGGGCGGAATCGTCGGTGATGCGGATTTTGGCGACCCACCCGGCGCCGAACGGGTCGGCGTTGAGCGTTTCGAGCTTTTCGGGGAGGCCGGAGTTGACCTCGATCACTTCGCCGGTGACGGGGGCGTATAAATCGCTCACGGCCTTGACGGACTCGATCTCACCGAATGCTTCTCCCGCCTTTACTTGGCGGCCGACTTTGGGAAGCTCCATGAAGACGAGATCGGTCAAAGCCTCGACGGCAAACGCGGTGATGCCGACGGTGGCAATCTTCGCGCCGCCGGACTCTTCCACGCGGGTCCATTCGTGCGTCTTGGCGTATAGCAGGTTCGGCGGGTTCACGGTCAACGTCTCCGGAGGCAGTTGGATTTCGAAGAAACGCAAAGGCAATATGAAGAATGCAAAATGAAGAATGCAAAATGAAGAATGCGCAATGGAGGGCATTCATTGTGCATTCTTCATTTTGCATTTGGCATTTCTCCTCGCCTCCTCGTTTCTTGATTTCATGTCGATGTTTGGCGCGTGTAAAAGGGGAGTTCGACGATTTGGGCGGGTTCGGTGCGGCCGCGGATGTCGACTTCCAGCGTCGTCGCGATCTGGGCGCAGTCGGGGGCGACGTAGCCCATCGCGATCGGTTTTTCGAGCGTGGGCGAAAACGTGCCGCTGGTGACGGCGCCGACCTGCGCGGAACCGCGAAGGAGGGCGTAACCTTCGCGGGGCACGCGCTTGCCTGCGAGCACGAGGCCGACGCGGCGGGGCGTGGTCGGGTCGGCAAGGCGTTTTTCGAGGGCATCGCGTCCGGGGAACTGGCGGTCCTTAAGATTCACGGCGAAGTTGAGGCCGGCTTGGATCGGGTCGATTTGTTCGGACAACTCGTGGCCGTAGAGCGGCATGGCGGCTTCGAGGCGGAGCGTGTCGCGGGCCCCGAGCCCCGCGGCGGTCGCGCCGGCGGCGATGAGTTCTTCCCACACGCTCGCGGCGTCGCCGTTTTGGATAACCAGTTCGACGCCGTCCTCGCCCGTGTAGCCGGTGCGGCTGACCAAGGCTTCGTGCCCGGCGATCTTGGTGCGCGCGCCGGTGTAATACTTCATCGACGCGAGATCGTGTTCGACGAGCGGCTGGGCCATTTCGATCGCCCGCGGTCCCTGGACCGCGATCATGGCGGTTTCGAGCGTGCGGTCGAGAAAGTTGACGCCGTTGTGGCCGGCGATGTGGTGGGCGATCCAGGCGGCGATTTTGGCCCGATTACTGGCGTTCACGACCATCGCGAAATCGACATCGCCGGCGGCGTGTTCGGTGTCGCTCTTCGGCCCGCGGTGGGGAAGGCAATAGACGAGCACGTCGTCGAGGATGCCGCCCTGGTCGTTGGTCACGAGGGCGTAGCGAATCTGACCGGGCCGCATGTCCGCGACGCGGCGGGTGACGAGACCTTCGAGATAGTCGCGGGCGTGCGGGCCGGTGAAGCGGAACCGGGCCATGTGCGAGACGTCGAACAACCCACAGGCGGTTCGGGTGGCTGTGTGCTCGGCGACGATCGATGTGTATTGTACCGGCATCTCCCAACCGGCGAAGTCGACCAGGCGGCCGCCGTGGGCGGCGTGCCAATCGTAGAGCGGCGTGCGGGCAAGGGGGCTGGTCATCGTCGGTTGTCCGTCACGCGCGAAGCCCCAGTGCCGCCGCCGGCGTACCGTCTGCCGGGTGCGAACGCAGAGCTTTCGAGATGCCAAGGAAGCAGAGTGAACGCTGGCATTTTAGCGACCCGATTCGCGATTGCCAGTACCCCCAGCAAACGGGGCTATTGCGCACGGTGCAGGAAATTGCGCTCTGCACCGCTATCGCTTATCATCCGTGCATTTTGGGACGGATCGCCGGTGAGCGGAAGCCGGTTCGCGATTCCGCCGTCACGCGGAGCGATGACGGCCATGGCGGTTGCCGCCACGTCTGGCACTTCCGTCACGATCGCGCGTCGAGCGGATTTTTCTCGGCCATTCTTGGCGGACGAGAGAATCGCCGTGCGAAGTCGGCCGGCGGACGGACATAGGGTTTAACTAGGCTTGAAAGGAATCGAGCGACGGCTCGCGTATTCGGTTTGGAAGGATATCGCCGCACGACCAATCACGTCTTCCGGCGGCAGCGCGAGTCAGGGGCAGCATCTCAATTGGGGCAATTCCAGCGGTCGCCGTCGTTGCACGCTGTGCGCGACGCTGCCTACCGGCCGGCTCGGAATAGATTGAGCACTTTCTGAATAGGGGCAGCACAATGACTACGCACCGGGCACGCGCGCGCATGCGCACTCGCCGCAGAGGAACGGCGATCGTCGAATTCGCCGTCCTGCTGCCGTTCATCACGCTGGTGTTCCTGATCGGCACGGACTGGTGTCAGATTTTCTACGCCGCCACGACGGTGAACGACTGCGCCCGGCGGGGCGCGTTGGGCGCAAGCGGCTTGGATTTCGGCGACCGGGAGTTGACGGAGAGCGAACGTATCTCGCGCGGCAAGGCCGCGGCGACGATCAATGGGGACACGCTCACGCCGGCGTTGACCGCCGACCAGGTTTCGGTTTCCACGTCGGGAAATTACGTGACCGTGACGGTCGACTACGACTTTCATTCGACGACCGGGATGATGGGGTTTGGGAGCACCTGGCGACTTACTCGGTCCGTTCAGATGCCGATTCATCCGTAGCACGAAGTTGCCGCACGAGCGAGCGCAAGGCCATTGTTCCGTTTGAATTGCCATTCGAATCAAAGAGTTATCGCCATGTGTTTTGCCCTGAGCATTCGTCAGCGCCGTAACCGTCGCGGAGCGGCGGTTCTTGAGTTCGCCGTCGTCGGTCCCGTCGTCATGTTGCTACTGATTGGCTTCGCCGTGTTGACGATCGGCGTGTTCCGTTACCAGCAAGTCGCCTACCTTGCGCGGCAGGGGGCGCGCTACGCTTCGACGCACGGGGCGCAATACCGCGTGGATAACGACTTGCCCGCGGGGGACGCCGCCGTTTGGTCGGAAGATATCCGCACGTCGGGAATCCTTCCGTGGACGGCCTCGATGAATGCGGCCGACTTGGCGACGTCCTCGTCTTGGAGCGCCGGGAACAACAAGGCCAACGCCGCGGATCCCGGGGCGAGTTCCGATCCAACGATCAACAACTCGGTAACGGTGACCGTCACGTACGCCTGGTTTCCAGAGGCTTACCTCGTCGGGCCGTTTTCGTTGACGAGTTCCGCGACGATGCCCATGCATTATTAGGACCTATTACCAGAATCCCGTGGCGCGGTCGGGAGACCGGCCACAACGCAGACGAATCGCGAGTTCGCGATCGCACATTTCGGAGGTTCACACCATGAGTAGCTATCTACCACGGACGCGCGCGGCTAGCCGGCGCGGCAAGGTCGCCGTCCTGGTCGCCGTGTTATTGCCGACCGTTTTGGTCCCGATCTTGGGCTTGGGGGTCGACGGCGGAACGCTGATGCAAGACCAGCGCCGACTGCACGGGGCCGTCGATGCGGCGGCGCTGGCAGCAGCCGCCCAACTGTGGCGCGACAACTCGGATCACAACCTGATCTCCTCGCCGCCGCCTTTGACGGATGCCGCAATCGACGCGGCGCTCGATACGCTCGACGCCCACGGATTCACGAGCGAAGTTTGTCAATCGCGGGCGGTCACGACGCCCGCGGTCTCGTCGAATCCTCGCGTCAACGGCAAGGGCGGCACGGTCGAAGTGCAGGTGACATTTCTGCAACCCCGGAGCTTCACGCGGATTTGGTCGTCCGCCGATCTTCCGGTCACGGTTCGGTCCGTCGCTCGCGTGAAGAACTTTTCGCAGGGGAACGGGATATTGATTTTGGAAGAGTCGGAGGATCGCGCCTTGTATGGCCAAGGCAGCGGGCAACTCCTTGTGAACGAGGGCGGCGTCGTCGTGAATTCGACGAGCCCTGCGGCGGCCGAAACGGGCGGCAACGAGATCGTGCTTGCGGCAACCTCGTTCGATGTCGCGGGCGAAGCTATCGGCGATCGGTACTTCGAAACGCCGTATCCTCAAAGCGGTCCGGCGACGCCCTACAACGGGTCGACGCCCGTGCCCGATCCGCTCGCCGATCTCCCGGAGCCGGATCCCACTGCGTTCGTCAACCGCTCGACGCCCCACGGAGGAAATTCGACGGTTACGTTGCAGCCCGGGCGGTATAAAAGCCGGCTGAGCTTTACGGGCAACACCGTCGTAACGCTCGAGCCGGGCGTGTACTACCTGGACAAGGGGATTTCCGTTCTGGGCGACGTGACACTCAAGGGGACCGGCGTCACGCTCTTCAATGCCGGCAGCGGCACGGCCAACAATATCCAATTGCAAGGCAACGGCGTCTGGTCGCTGACGCCGCCCACGTCGGGAACGTATCAGGGCGTCGCCCTCTATCAGTCGCGCCAAACCGAATCGCAGGATACGACGATGACGCTGCAAGGGAACGGCGGCGCAGGCCTGGTGGGTACGGTCTATGCGCCGACGACGAAGGTCCTCGTTACGGGCAGCGGCACGCAGACCTTGGGTTCTCAGTTCATCGCGCGAACTCTGGAAATGAGCGGGAGCGGCGTGTTCACGGTCAATTTTGCGGCGCCCAAGGCGCCGCAACCGCCGGTAATCGAGCTGATCGAATAAGCGTCGAAACGAGGCGTGGGCAGGGCGCCGTAGGCCCCGCACCTGGCGAGCGAACTTTCGCTGCTACAATGGCCGAAAGTTCCCCGACGGTTCGGGGCCTGTTTGCATTCTGCGATGGTACTGCTCCCACACCTGACAGCCTGTTGAAAAAGGGGACGGACCCTTGGGAAAGCGCGTTTTCGCCGCAGATTGAGACGTGCGTGAGGGGGTCAGTCCCCGTTTTCAACAGGCTGCTACCTGAGATCGCTCCCGTGAAACGATACCCATCTGCTTCGCGCTTTCGCCGTGCGGCCGGATTGCTGCCGACGATCCTCTTGGCCGTTACTCAGGCAACTCCGCTCGCGGCGGCCGACGCGATTGCGATCTGGCCGAACGAACGCGGGCCGGGGGATGCGACCCAGCTCGAGGCCGAACGGGACACGACCAAGCCGACCGATCAACTCATTGCCGGCAAGCGGGTGGCGCGGATCGGGAACGTGTCCGTGCCGACGATCGAGGTCTTTTCGCCGCCCGCGGAGAAGAGCACGGGCGCGGCGGTCCTGATTTGCCCTGGCGGTGGACATCACATTCTGGCTTACGACCTGGAAGGGACCGAAGTGGCCGAGTGGCTGAATACGATCGGCGTCACCGGCATCGTGCTCAAGTATCGTGTGCCATTTCGCAATCCCGAGAATCGCTCGCAAGCGGCGGTGCAGGACGCTCAGCGGGCGATGAGCCTGGTGCGATCGCGGGCCGGGGACTGGAAGATCGACAAGGAGCGGATCGGCATTCTCGGATTCTCGGCGGGGGGCGAGGCGGCGGCGCGGGCGGCGCTGGCCGAAGCGCGAACCTACGAGCGGCAGGACGACGTGGACGACGTATCGCCGCGGCCGGACTTTGCCGTGCTCGTGTACGCGGCGGGATTGATTACCAAAGAGCGCGACAAGCTGCGCGACGACGTGCGCGTCACCGAGAAAGCGCCGCCGATGTTTCTTGCCCATGCGTTCGACGATGGGGCGCGGATCGAGAACTCGCTGCTGCTGTATCTGCGGCTCAAGCAAGTGGGCGTGCCGGCGGAACTGCACGCTTACGCGAGCGGCGGGCACGGGTTTGGCCTGCGGCGGACGGACGAGCCGTGCACGGGCTGGCCGGAGCGGTGCGCGGAATGGATGCGGGGGAGGAAGATCGTGCCATGAACGTTCGCGACGGACGGCGATTTTTTTCCTGAGGTGTAAAAAAGTTGCTGGAAATCGGGGGCGGGATTTGATAGAGTGAGGCGTGCGTTTAGGCTTTGGTCTACTCGCCCAATCACGCCGAGGTTGGGGATGCTATGCGCCGGTTGCCCCGGACCGACGCGGACTACGTGGCAAGCGATCCCCCAGGCGAGGGAATTATTCAACACTTCTCGCGTTTTTTCGGGCAAGGACGACGTAGCACCAGAGTGCAGACCCTTCTTTGGTTTTGCCGTTATGCCCGCGACGGCAATTCTTGCCGGCGAGGCCGCGGGAATCGGTTGCTTTTTTGTTGATTCGCACCGGTGGGCGTTTATGCTCAAAGTTGGGTGTTTTTCTCGTGACCTCCGACGGCGAGGGCCGGCGGTTGGCCGGGAGAACACTTGGCGGAAGCGCCTGTCGGTTCGCGTCCTTTCAAGTCCGATCACGTCGCAAGTTTCCCGAATGCCGTGCCTGGCACGTCGCGGCTCGCCCAAGGCGTGGCTCGGTCGGGAGACCGGCCACAACCGCGAGCAACCATAAGTCGCGTGCGTGTCGACTTGGGGACGCACCTCAAGCCAGGCCTCGATTGACGGTCGCTCACCGCGCCGGAGCCATTCGCTAATGATGAAATCCTGGCCGTACCTTCTTGGTCTGGCGATGTGCGGTTGCGCGCTGGCGGCAGATCGAGCGGTCGCCGCCGAGGTCTTCGGCGCGACCGCGATCGACACGTCGGCGTATGCGCTCGGGCGGGCGCGGCTGAACGTGATTCTCTTGGAGAGCGACGGGTCGATCGACCTCAATCAAGAGAATTGGACGCCCGGGCAAATCGCCAGCGTACAGAGCGAGGTGGCGGAAGCGGTTGGCTTCTGGGAGGGTCTCACCGCCGGCTATCATCCCAACGCCCGATTCGAGATCGACGTGAATTACGTCAACGGCGGCGCGCCGCTGGCGACGGGCTATGAACCGATTCGCCGCGCGAGCTTTCAGGACTCGCTGTGGATCAACGACGTGATGACGGATCTCGGCTACCCCGGCGGAAACCACTTCGACAGCGTGCGGGCGTTCGACCACGATCAGCGATTGGACGGCGACGCGCATTGGTCGACGACGTTGTTCGTGGTGAACGATGCCGTCGACGCGGACAAGCGGTTTTCCAACGGGCAGTTCGCCTACGGTTACATCGGCGGGCCGTATACGGTGCTGACCTACGGCAATTACAACTGGGGGATCGACCGGTTCAATCGGGTCTTGTCGCACGAGCTGGCGCATTCGTTTTTCGCACTGGACGAATACGCGGCGGCCGGGAACCGCAACAACGAGCGGAGCGGATATCTCAACGGCATCAACGGCAACGCGGAGCTTAATGCCCAAGGGCAGACGGTGGTTCCGCCGCAGGCGAACGCGCTGATGCTCAACAACACGCTCGACCCGAGCCCATTTACGGACGTGCAGGTCGGGCACCGCGACACGGACGCCGACGGCGTGCCGGATATTCTGGATACGTTCCCATTGCTGACGGGCGGGCAGTTTGGCAGCGATCCAGCGGCGGGCGTGTTCGCGTTCTTGGGGGACAGCGTCGTGACGACGATCCCGAACTTGAACACGAACCAGCTTGGGTTCAGCAGTTCCGGCGCGGAGATGACGATCAACTGGATCGCGGCGGGGCAATATCGAATCAACGAGGGCGCGTGGATCGACTTTGCGGCGGCGGACGGCGCTTACGACGGCCCGATGGAGGCGCTGTCGCTCACGGTTGCCGGGCTGGCGGCGGGAAGTTACACGATCGACGTGCGGACGGTTAACAGCGTCGACAATCCGTCGGCGCCCTTGCGGTTTGCGTTCGAGTCGGCGCTCGCAGTGCCGGAACCGGGGACGATGGCGATGCTAGCGACCGCGGCGGCGGTGGCATTCGCGTGGCGTGGAGTACGTCGGCGGAAGACGTGGCGCTATAGCCGCCTGTAGGGGCGGGCGTTTCTTGAGCCATCGGCGCGTCGGTTGCCCGAGAGTGCATCGGGGGATATTCTGCTCTATGGCGGTCGCGCGCTGCGAGCGTCCCAATGGCGGGGAGTATCCGATGAGACCGAGACCGAGAATCGCCTGGCTTTGGCTGGCGGCGCGGGGAGCTGCGATAGCGGCCGCGGTGGTGGCGAGTCGGGGCATTGCCGGGGCGTGCGATACGCCGGTGTATCGGTATGCCACGTATAACTGGACTCCGTCGCCGTATCGCATCTACCACATTTCGCGGGGGCAGCCGCTTGCCGCCGACCATCCGGTGCGCCGGGCGATTGTCGAGCTGACGACCTCGCCGCCGGACGCGCCGCGGGCGGTGGCGAATCTCGAACTGGTCGAGATCGACGCGGCGGCAGAGAACCCGCTCGAACCGCTGCCGCCGCCGGTTCGCGACGAGGCTGGTTTCGTGCTCGAACGGGCGACGCGATCGGACGAAGGGCAGGCCGTGCCGGAGTTGCCGCGGTTCGCCGTGGTGTTGCCGAACGGGTATCCGGTGTACGAAGGCCCGCTGTCCGAGGGCGATGTGCGGGCGATCGCCGATTCGCCGGCGACGCGAAAGCTGGTCGAGTTGCTCGCCGAAGGCAAGGCGACCGTGATGGTGCTCGTCGAAGGCGACAAAGCGGAAGACAATACTGCGGCGGAGAAGCTGATCGCGGCGACGATTGCGCGGGCGGCGGAAGGGGAGCTTTCGCCGCCGCCCGATCCGGCGCTTTCGACCACTGAGCCGGACGCGAAGCCAGCGCGGGTCGACGCGGGGACGATTCGGCTGCGTCGCGACGATCCGGCCGAGAAGTGGTTCGCGATGAGCCTGTTGCACGTCGAACCGGACATCGACGAGCGCACGGAGCCGATGGTGTTTTCGGTTTACGCCCGCGGCCGCGTCAATCCGCCGGCGATCGGGACGGGCATCAACGCGGAAGAACTGGAACGCCAGGTGCGGTTCGTGCTGGGGCCGTGCGCGTGCACGGTGAAGCACGACAATCCGGGGATGGACCTGGCGCTCGTGGCGGACTGGGACGCGATTGCGCTGGCGATGGCGAAACGGTTTGGCAGCGAGACGGGGAACGAACGATTGTTGGGCGACGTGCCGGGGTTGTTTCCGGAGATTGTGGACGTCGCGGGGCCGGCGAAGCCCGACGCGACGGCCGAGCCTAGTGCGTCGCCATCGGCCGAGGTCCCGGCGACAGCGAGCGTCGCGACCGACGCGGCGAACAAAGATTCGGCACAAAGAAACGAGAAACCCTCGCAATCGATCCCAGCGCCGAAGGCAGTTCAGAAGGCCCCGTCGCCGATCGAATCGACTCGCGAAGAATCGAACGACGTGGCGCTGCTCCGCAACATCGGCATCGGCGTGATCGTCGCCGTCGTGCTGTTGGGAATCGCGAGCCTCGCCTTGTTCCGCAGACCCGCATAGTCGCCGAGCACGGATTCCTTACACACGCCGCCGCATGGACGTTAACGACCCCGAAACCACGGACGACGACCGCGGCTTTGCGGCCCCGCGCGACGACGGTTTGTCGCTCGAGGAGCTCTCGCTCGACCAACTCGGCGATGCGTTCGCGGCGCTGCTGGGCACGGGCGACGACCCCTACGGTCAGGCCGTGGCGCCCGTCGCGGAGACGGACGCGGCGGAACTGGCCCACGAAGAAGTCCTCGCCGAAACGGCCGGCGACGCCGACGACCCGTGCGAGATTACGCCGCAGTCGATCTTCGAGGCGATGTTGTTCGTGGGGCGGCCCAACAACGCGCCGCTGACCGCGAAGGAAGTCGCCGCACTGATGCGCGGCGTGCGGCCGGACGAAATCGACGCACTCGTCGGCGAACTCAACGCGGCCTACGACGAGCGCGGTTGTCCTTACGCGGTCGTTGCCGTCGAGACCGGCTATCGGTTGGTTTTGCGCGAGGAGTTCAGCGGCATTCGCGATCAGGTGCTCGGGCGGCTGCGCGAGGCGCGGCTATCGCAGGCGGCGATCGACGTGCTGGCGATCGTCGCGTATCATCAGCCGGTCTTGTCGGAAGAGGTCGCCAAGCTTCGTGGCAAACCGAGCGGAGCGCTCCTCGCGCAACTCGTGCGGCGGCAATTGCTGCGCGTCGACCGCGGCGACGATGCGGGAGAACGTTCGACGAAACCGCGGTACGCGACGACGAAGAAGTTCCTGGAGTTCTTCGGCATCGAGAGCATCGAAGAATTGCCGCGGCCGCAGGATGTCGAGCGGAAATAGCGCGGCCCACGACCGAAACGAAACGTTGGCTCGGTTTCTTGAACACAGAGGGTTGCGGTTGCAGTATTGGCCTTTGCCGTTTCCGTTTCCCGATGGCTTCGGCGGGGCGGAGAGGAGCTTGACGTTGCCGGGTCCGAGGAGGTCGTCGATACGGGCGCGAAGTTCGGGGTTCAGGTCCACGCGGAGTTTCTCGCTCTTCATGTAGACCTTCGCCCCATCGGCGAGCCACAGGGCAAGCTGCACTTCGCAATCGCCTGGGTAGCCCCGCAGCACTTCGTAAAGCTGGTCGAGCCGCTCCGGTCCGTGGGTCGCTTCATGGAGACGGATCATCATCCCGCGGGTGTAGCGCTTGGCCAATTCGTCGAGCGGGATCAACTCGTTGACGATCAGGTTGACTTCTTCGCTGCCGGGGCGGCGGTCGATCGCGCCGCGGATGCCGAGGATCGCGTCGGCCGTCGCCAGATGGCCAGAGACGGCGAACTCTTCGGGCCAGCAGATCGTGCGGACCATGCCATCCATGTCTTCGAGGTCAAACATCACGTACCGCGTGTTCGTCGATCCGGGCCGCGGGTTCTTGGTGTTCGAGAACTTGAGCGACGCGAGCATTCCGCCGACGAGGACTTCCGAGCGATGGGCCAGCTCGGCGAGTTGCGCCGTCGAATGCGTGCAATAGGTCTTGAAGATCGGTTCGTACTCGGCGAGCGGGTGGCTGGTGAGGTAGTAGCCGAGCACTTCCTTCTCGTTGCCGAGCTTTTCGCGCTCGGGCCACTCGGGCAGGTCGGGGAGCGCGGCCGCGGGAGAGGCTTGTTCGTCCTCGACGGCGTCGAACAATCCTTTCTGACCCGCGCGGCGATCGGCCTGCGTCGAAGCGCCGCACTGCATCGCCTTTTCGACGACGGCCGCGAGCTGCGCACGCTTGGCGCCGAAGGAGTCCATCGCGCCGGCCTTGACGAGCGATTCGATCGCGCCGCTGGAGACGTGGTGCGAATCGACCCGCTGGCAGAAATCGAAGATGTCCTTGAACGGTCCGCCCTCCTTGCGTGCGGCGACGATGGCGAGGGCGGCGCCTTCGCCGCAACCTTTGATGGCCGTGAGGGCGAAGAGGACTTTGCCGTCGCGAACGGCGAACTCCGCCTCGCTGCGGTTCACGTCCGGCGCGACGACTTCGATTCCCATGCGGCGGCAATCTTCGATGTGCTCGACGAGCGAGTCTTTCTTCTTGAAGTTCCGCCCGGTGATGTCGCCGCTCAAGAGCGCGGCCATGAACTCGACGGGATAGTGCGTCTTGAGGTAGGCGGTCTGGTAGGCGATCAGCGCGTAGGCCGTCGAATGGCTCTTGTTGAAGCCGTAGCCTGCAAATTTCTCGATCATGCCGAATAGGTCGACGGCGCCGCCTTTCGACAGGCCCTTCTCCGTTGCTCCGGCGATGAATTCCTCGCGGTACTTGGCGATGATTTCGAGCTTCTTCTTGCTGATCGCCTTGATGCACTTGTAGGCGTCGGCCAGCTCGATCCCGCCGAGCTTGTTGAGGATCCGCATGACCTGCTCTTGATACACCATCACGCCGTGGGTCTCTTCGAGCACGTCCTTCATCACCGGATGCGGATACTCCGGCTCGCGGCGGCCGTGTTTGCACTCGACGTACTGGTCGACCATGCCGCCTTCGAGCGGGCCGGGCCGATACAGCGCGTTCGTGGCGATGATGTCGTGGAACCGGTCGGGCTTCATCCGCGTGAGCAAATCGCGAATGCCGCCGCTTTCGAGCTGAAACACGCCTTTGGTCTCACCGCGGCAGAGGAGCGCGTAGGTCGGATTGTCGTCGAGCGGAAACTTGAGCGGGTCGACGGTCTCGCCGCGCGACTCGCGGATCAACTCGACCGTCTTGGCCAGCACGGTCAAGTTCTTGAGGCCCAGGAAGTCCATCTTCAAGAGGCCGGCCTTCTCGACGTCGCCCATCGCCCATTGCGTGATGACGTCTTGCTTGCCCGTCACGCGGCCCAGCGGGACGTACTCGACCAGCGGGCGGTCGGCGATGACCACCGCCGCCGCGTGCGTACCGACGTTGCGCGCGAGGCCCTCGATCTTCTTCGCCAGGTTGAGAACGTCCCGCACCTCCGGATTCGACTCGTAGGCCTGCTTCAAGTCGGGGCTTTGCTCGATCGCGCTTTCCAGCTTGATGCCCAGTTCTTCGGGCACCATCGCCACGATCTTGTCGACTTGTGGAATGGGCACATTGAGGGCCCGGGCCACGTCGCGGATCGCCGCCCGAGCCGCCAGCGTGCCGAACGTGCCGATTTGGGCGACGTTCGCTTCGCCGTATTTTTCCTTCACGTAAGCGATGCACTCCGCCCGGCGGTCCTTGCAGAAGTCGATGTCGATATCGGGCGCTTCCTCGCGGGAGAGGTCCAGGAACCGCTCGAACAGCAAGTCGTACTTGAGAGGGCAGACATGGCTCAGGTAGAGCGCGTAACAGACGAGCGCTCCGACGCCCGAACCGCGGGCCGTCGCCGGAATGCCTTGGCTGCGGGCGTAGCGGACGAAATCCCAGACGATCAAGAAGTAGTTGGGAAAGCCGAGTTTATTGATGACGAACAACTCGCGTTCGAGCCGTTCCATCACGACCGGCGCGAGCTCGCCGCCGGGGAGCATCTCCTCGTTTCCCGCGTATCGCTCCTTCAAACCATCGATGCACAATTCGCGCAAATAGTCGGCCGGCGTTTTGTTCTCCGGCGGCGTGTAGACCGGGAAGTACCGCTTCTTGAGATCGAGTTCGATATTGACGGAATCGGCGATCTCCTGGCTCCGGGCCACGGCGTCTTCGTAGCCGGGGAAAGCGGCGTACATCTCCTCCGGCGCGCGGAGATAGAATTGATCGCCTTCCATCTTCATCCGGTTCGTGTCGGTGCGGAAGCGGCCCGTATTGATGCACAGCATCACGTCCTGGGCTTCCGCGTCTTCGCGGTTGACGTAATGGGCGTCGCTGGTCGCGACGAGCGGCAGACCCATTCGCCGCGCGACTTCAACGGCGCCGTCCATCGCCATCCGCTGGATTTCCAGCCCGTTGTTCTGAATCTCGACGAAGTACCGGTCGCCGAACGTCTCGTGAAACCAGGCGGCCGTTTCCATCGCGTCGGCCAGGTTCGTTTCGAAGTCGCCGCCCTTGACCAGGCTCCGGCTGAACTCGCCGCTCACGCAACCCGACAGGCAGATGATCCCTTCGCTATGCGCCGCGAGCAATTCCTTGTCGATCCGCGGCTTGAAGTAGAAGCCTTCGAGGAAGGCCGACGAGGCCATTTTGATCAGGTTGCGAAAACCCGTGGCGTTCTGGGCGAGCAGGGTGAGGTGATAGCTGGCCTCTTTCATGCTTCCGGCTTCGCGTTCGAAGCGGCTGCCGGGAGCGATGTAGGCTTCGTAGCCGACGATCGGATTGATGCCGGCCTTTTTCGCCTTTTGGTAGAATTCGAGCGCGCCGTAGAGATTGCCGTGGTCGGTCAGCGCCAGGGCGTTCATGCCCGAGTCTTTGGCCTTGGCGACGAGCCGGTCGATCGAGCTGGCGCCGTCGAGGAGGCTGAAATGGCTGTGGCAATGCAGATGAACGAACGAGCGCGGGCTCATGGCGGGTCGATCCGTCGCGGGAGAGGAATCCTGGAAAGAATGGGAGGTGCGAATCCCAGACGCGGACGAGTCCGCGTTCGCGGAATTTCGCGACGCCGTTTCGCTAGCTTATACGATTCTCGCCGCGGAAACCAGAATCGCGCCCACGGCGGCGTTGGGAGCCGAGAACCTCCAATTGCGAACGATTGCTGGACCTCCGAAGACCCGAATGAAGCCGATGTTTCTTGCCGGTGCTTTCCCGGCGAACTACGATACGAAGAGGCCGGTGTGCCGCGGGCTTTCGTGCTCCGTCCCCGTGTTTCCATTCGCCGTTGTTTTGGTCGCTCGCCATGAGCCGCACCCGGTTTGTCGCCCGTTCACCGCTTGCGTTGGCGCTCGGCGCCGCGTTGTCCCTCGCGGGTTGCGGCGACGAACCGACGCTGCCGCCGGAGGTCGAGGAGCGCGCGCGGCAACGCGAGGAAGCGGACCGACAGGCCCGCGAGGAGTTGGAACAGAAGCGCCGCGAGGGCCGCCTGTCACAACCCGTGGAAGAACCACCGGACGTATCCCCCGAACCGGACGCGCCGCCGACAAGCAACGATGATGCTGCCGCCAAACCCGAGGACAATGAAGTTGGCGGGTCCGGCGACGAGGCGGCCCCGCCCCCGGTGCCGGCGGCGCCGCCAGTGTTGCGAAAGTCGGCGACAACGCTGCGCTGGGAGCAGATGAAAGCCGGCATGACGACCAAACAAGTCGTTGCACTTCTCGGCCGCCCCACGCGTATTGCGCGCGATGCCTACGTCGACTACTGGTACTACGGCCAAGGACGCGCCGCGGGCCGCATCGCGTTCGTGCGCGCTTATGAAACAAAGACGATCGCGTGGGACCCGCCGATGGACTAGAAACGCCGCGCGCGTCGAACGGAGCGAAGCCCGCCGGGACTCGTGACTTGGTGAGCCGAGCGAGCCATCGGAGCACACGTGCGCCGCCCTGCTGGGCTCCGAAGTTCGTTCAATTCCATTCCAGACCGACGCGGACCCAGCCCTCGTCGGCGGGGGTGTGATTGCGCACGTAGGCCGGCATCACGGCGCCGTTATAGTTGATGTTCACGCGAGTCCCGAGCGGCGGGACTTCGTCTTTGGCGAAGAGCAATGCAATGCCGGAGGCCGATTCGTCGATGACGTGGGCCGTGGCGCGGTAGAGCGAAGTCACCACCACTTCGCCGGTTTGCGGCGGAAACCGCATGCGACGGCGGCGAGTCGCCGTTGCGGTGCGGTATGATTTCTTGCGGCTCATACGCGGCTTGGACAGAGGTTGCGTGGCCATGACAGTGCTTCTGCCCTATCTAGTGTGCGTCGCGATACGCGGCGTTGGTACGAAAACAAGTAGATTTTCTCCGTCCAATGGACGAAAACCTGCACCGACAATAGTAATTATAGGCATCCGCGTCCTCGGCATGTAGGAGTACCACCTGTGGAGATACCTTACTCCGTTGGACATGCCTGCCGGCGATCTGCGGAGAAATGTCGCGCCGCGCCGTCGCCTTCACCGGCGACGCGCGAAAAAAAATCGGGGAGACGCGGCGGCGGAAATCTATCGCCTCCGAGGAAGCGACGCCCGCGAGCGCCACAACCCCACCCGATTTAAGTTGCATTTCTGTAACGAGAGTGGTAGCAGACCTAGGCGTTGCGTCGGGCCAGCCGGCGGCGGTCGGCTTCCGTGAGCAGAATCTTGCGGAGGCGAATCTGCGTCGGCGTCACTTCGACCAATTCGTCGTCGGCGACGTATTCGAGCGCCTCTTCGAGCGTCAGCTTGCGCGGTGGCCGCAGCAGAATGTTGCGATCCCGCCCGGCGGCGCGGATGTTCGTGAGCTTCTTTTCCTTAGTCGGATTGACGTTCATGTCGCCTTCGCGGCTATTCTCGCCGACGATCATCCCCTCGTACGCTTCGTCGCCGGGCGCGACGAACATGTCGGCCCGCTCCTGGAGCGTGTCGAGACTGAACGCCGCGACCCGGCCCGTGGCGATCGACACGAGCACGCCGTTGGCGCGGGCCGGCATGCCCTCTTGAATCGGGCGATAACCTTCGTACCGATGGTGCATGATCGCCGTGCCTTGCGTCGCATTGAGCAGCCGCGTCCGCAGGCCGATCAACCCGCGGGCCGGAATCGAGAAAACCGTGTGGGCGAAGTCGTTGCGATTGGCCATTTGCAAGAGTTGCCCCCGGCGAGCGCCGACCATTTCCATGACCGCGCCCAGATGCTCGTGCGGCACTTCGACGACGAGCGTCTCGTAAGGCTCTTCGGTCTGGCCGTTATGGTGGCGAAGGATGACTTGCGGCTTGCCGACGGAAAGCTCGAAGCTTTCGCGGCGCATCGTTTCGATGAGAATTGCCAGGTGCAGCACGCCTCGGCCGGAGACCGAGAACTGTTCCGTGCCCGCGATCGGCTCGACGCGGAGGGCTACGTTGCGCTCCAGTTCTTTCATCAGGCGGTCGCGAAGGTTGCGGCTCGTGAGATACTTGCCCTCGCGGCCGGCGAACGGCGACGTGTTCGTGCCGAACGTCATTTGCAGCGTCGGCTCGTCCACCGTAAGCCGCGGCAACGCGACCGGCGACAGCGGGTCGGCGATCGTGTCGCCGATTTCGATATCCTCCAGGCCGACGACCGCAACGATGTCGCCCGCATCGACCTCATTCGTCTCGACGCGGCCGAGGTTCTCGAAGACGTGCAGTTGCTGGATTCGGCCGGTCTGACGCTCGTCGCCGGCTTTCATCACGGCGATGTCCTGGTTCTTCTTGATCCGCCCGGCATGGACGCGGCCGATGCCGATCCGGCCGACGTAATCGGACCAGTCAAGATTCGTGACCAGCATTTGCAGCGGGGCGTCCGGCTCGACTTCTGGCCCGGGAATCTTTTCGAGGATCATCTCCATGAGCGGCTCGATCGTGCCGCTGCGTGCCGCGGGGTCGCTGCTCGCAAAACCTTCGCGCGAGCTGGCGTAGAGATACGGAAAGTCCGCCAGATCGTCGTCCGCGCCGAGCTGCAGGAACAAATCGAGCACTTCGTCGACGACTTCCAGCGGTCGGGCGTCCGGCCGGTCGATTTTGTTGATCACCACGATCGGCTGCAACCGGCATTCGAGCGCCTTGGACAGCACGAACCGCGTCTGCGGCATCGGGCCTTCCGCGGCGTCGACCAAAACGAGCGCACCGTCGGCCATGCGGAGGACCCGTTCCACTTCGCCGCCGAAATCCGCGTGGCCGGGCGTGTCGATGATGTTGATTTTCACGCCGCGAAACGGCACGGCGATGTTCTTGGCCAGGATCGTGATACCCCGCTCGCGTTCCAGGTCGTTCGAGTCGAGAATCTGCTCGCCGACCAGTTGCGCGGCGCGAAACTGCCCGCTCTGCCGAAGCATGCAGTCGACGAGCGTCGTCTTGCCGTGGTCGACGTGGGCGATGATGGCAATGTTGCGGATATCGGTGCGACGCATGTACGGGCTACTTCCGCCGCGAGCGGAAACGCCGGCGGGTAAGAGAAGGCCCCACCACAGCAAAGGGGCCGCGGGCGGGAAACTAACGCGAAAGGTGGGAGAAACCTGAATTTACCAGAGTTGCGCCGGCGACGGTAGGGCGAAATGGGATAGAGCGATGTCGAGCGGTGACGCTGCCGCCGGCCGAGGTAGGCCGACTGTCGCCGAGTCGCCAGCCGCCGACGCGGCGGTTAGGCTATTTAACCGGTACGCCGCCGCATTCCTCCCGTCGAGGGCAGCGCCCCGACAAGCGACCTGTGCGCGGCGCGGTTCATGATGCGCCCTCGATCGTTCTTCGATATCCCCGCCTCGTGGAGCTAGTCTTGCCATGCCTCGACTGAGACTCTTAGCCTTTGTCTTTTCCGCTGCAGTTCTTTCCCGTCCCGACGTGACCGCGGCCGCCGAGACCCTCGCCGGGACGCGACCCAACATCGTGCTCGTCGTCACCGACGACCAGGGGTACCCGCCGATCGGCCGACACGGACACCCGTGGATTCGCACGCCGAATCTCGACAAGCTCCACGACGCGAGCGTGCGGTTCACGCGATTCCTGGTCAGCCCGACGTGCTCGCCGACGCGCTCGGCGCTTATGACGGGCCGGCATCCGATGCGCAACGGCGTGACGCACACCATCCTCGAGCGCGAACGGATGACGCTCGATGCGACAACGCTGCCCCAAGTGCTCGAGTCGGCCGGTTATACGACCGGCGTATTCGGCAAATGGCATCTCGGCGACGAAGACGCCTATCAGCCGAACCGCCGCGGCTTCGACGAAGCGTTCATCCACGGCGCCGGCGGCATCGGGCAGGCCTACGACTGTAGCTGCGCCGACGCACCCGGAAACAAGTACTTCGATCCGATCGTTCGCCACAACGGCACGTTCGTTCGCACGGAAGGCTATTGCACCGACGTGTTCGTCACCGCAGCGCTCGGCTGGATCAAGGCGGCCAAGGAGCGCGACGCGCCGTTCTTCGCCTACATCGCCACGAACGCCCCGCACGCGCCGTTCAATGCTCCCGAGAAGAATGCCAAGCGATTCACGGACCTGGGGTTTTCCAAACAGCACGCGGGATTCTACGGCATGGTCGAGAACATCGACGAGAACGTAGGCCGCTTGCTCGACATGCTCGCCGAGTGGGAACTGCTCGAAAACACCGTCGTCATCTTCATGTCGGACAACGGCATGAGCGAAGGCACGGGCCGAGACGTGCTGGGGCGAACGCCCGACGGTAAGACGCTCGAATTCTACAACGCCGGCATGAAAGGGCTTAAGAACACGGTCGACGAAGGCGGCGTGCGCGTGCCGTTTTTCGTGCGCTGGGACGGCAAGATTACTCCCGGACGCGACGTCGATCGCATCGCCGCGCATCTCGACTTGTTTCCCACACTTGCGGCGTTGGCCGGAGCGAAGCTGCCGGAGAAACAGGTCGAAGGCCGCAGTCTTTTGCCGCTCATCGAAACCGACGCCGCGGTGAAGGACTGGCCCGACCGTTACCTATTCACGCATCAAGGCCGCTGGCCCGTCGGCGACGATCCCGACAAGTGGCAATGGAAGAACTTCGCGGTCCGCAACCAGCGATTCCGTCTAGTAGACGGTATGGCGCTCTACGACATGCAAGCCGACCCGGGACAGACGCTGAACGTGATCGGCGATCACCCTGAGACCGTGAGGGAGATGCGGGCGGAATACGACGCCTGGTGGAAATCGACGCGCCCGTTGATGGTCAACGAAGCCGTGCCGCTCGCCAAAACCCGACCATATTGGGAAGCATTCGAGCGGCAACGAAGCACGGACGGCGTACCTCGTTGGCAGGAGCCTGCCCTGTAGGGGATAGCAAGGCGCACAACGCCCCCGATCGCCGGTCCCTTGGCGGGCGGCCCGTCGTGGCGGTTTCGCGGCCGGCAAATGCGCCGAAACGGTCGATCGAGCCGCGATCGGGCCAAGACAAGGCACGCCGTAGGCGTCATACTGTCTGATTCCGATGCCGGCGCTGCCAGCAGGCGACGCCCCTTGGCCGAGGGCCGGCTGGTCGTTTGGTCGACAACCGGAGTTGCCCGCTGGAGTTCGCCGTTTCGTCCCCGGCCTTTGGTATTTGACCCTGACGGCGGTTTCGCCTCCTAGAGCATCCTCGATCGCGAAGGACCGTCCCCGGTGCAACGCAATTTCGCCCTGTTTCTCGTGCTCTCGTTCGGCATCCTGCTCGGCTGGATGGCGCTGGTCGCCTATCTCCGCCCGGTGGGTACGCTGGAAATCACCGTCCCCGACGGTCTCGATCGCGACAATGTCGAGATCGTCGCCAAATCGGACGGCGCCGAGCGAAAGCTCAGCCTGAAAGCCGAGGACGACGGCGACGGCAAGACGATCGAGTGGCAACTGATGTCCGGCGAGTACGAACTCACCCTCTCCGGCAAAGGGTCCGAGGGGTGGAGGCTCTCCAAAGCGCGCGTGCAATTCACCAAGGAAAAGCTCACTGACGCCGTCGAAATCGCCAAACGGCCGGAACCGAAAAAGCCCGAAGTCGCGCAAGTTCCGCCCGGCGAAAAACCGGGCGATAAACCCGCGGAAAAACCCAACGACAAGCCCAACCAGCCCAACGCCGAACCGCCGGATGGGGCGAAACCGCCGCCGGCTGTCGCCGAAAAGGTCAGCCGCCAACGTCTCGCGGTCGGGTCGATCCAACCCGATAGCCCCTATCGTCTGCTGGTGACGTTCGACAATCGCGGCGCGGTGGTCGAGCGGATCGAGCTGGCCAGCCATCGCTATCGCGATCTCGAAGACGACAGCGGCTACCTCGGTCATCTTTCGCCGACCGACGCGGCCAATGGCGCGGTCGTCGGCGTCGTAGGAATGGGCACCCCGGCCAGCGCCGCGGGTCTCAAGCCGGGCGATATCATCGTCAAGCTGGCCGGCCGGGAAGTCGCCGGCGCCGATGCGATCGAAGGCATCCTCGCCGAAACTCGCCCCGACGAGGAAATCGACATCGCCATCCTCCGCGACGGCAAGCCGGCCACACTCCGCGCGACGCTTGACCGGCACCCGATGCAGATCGTCCGCCCGGAGATCGAGAACCGCCGCCACCGCCGCGAGTCGCCGGAACCGCCCAACCGCGGCATCGACGATCAGCTTTCGTATCTCGTGTCGCTCACGAAGGTCGGCGAAGAAAAGCTCGACGGCGTCGACCTGAGTTCGGTCGAATGGCGCGTCGCCGCGCACGACGAAAAGTCGGTCGAGTTCGAGCACACGCTCGACAAGCTCGGTCTGAAAGTCACCAAGCGGTTCGAGCTTGCGGCGCTCGCCAACGGCGAAAACGAGAACGTCGACGCCCGGGCGTATCACCTCACGCTAAAAATCACGATCGAGCAGCTAACCGACGGCGAGCGGCGGATCGCCTATCGGCTCGACGGTCCGACCGGCTTGCCGACCGAAGGCTGGTGGTATTCCCGCCTCGGCATGCGCGACTACTTCGTCGGTCCCGAAAACGACGACGGCGAACGAACCGGGTTCTTCCCGATGCGCTGTGTCGACGTCGCCAAGCGGCCCGACGAATCCGACTGGGTCCGCCGGCAGGAATCGGTGGCGTTCGTCGGCGTCAACGCGCAATACTTCGCCGCCGCGGTCCTTCCCAAGCACGACGAAAAGATCACGACCCGGCCGGTTCTCGTGGGCGACGTGATGAAGGCCCACGAAAACCTCACCAATATCACGTGCCAGATCGTCACGGAGCCGCGCACGCTCGCCAAAAAGGGCGACAAGATCGTTCACGAATACGAACTGTTCGCCGGCCCCAAGCGTCCGGAGTTGCTCGGCCAGTACGACCTGCGCCAGACCGTCGACTACGGCTGGTGGGTGTGGGCGTGGATCGCACGATTCTTGCAGGGCGTTCTGCACACGTTTCACGCGCTGGTCGGCAACTATGGCCTGGCCATCTTGATGCTCACCGTCATGGTCCGCCTGGCGATGTTCCCGTTAAGCCGCAAGCAAGTGCTCGGGGCGATGAAGATGCAAGAGCTTCAGCCCGAGATGAAGCGGATCAACGAGATGTACAAGAAAGATCTCGAAGCCCGCAACCGCGCCCTCTCGCAGCTCTTCCGCAAGCACAACTACCACCCGCTCTCGGGCTGCTTGCCGATCTTCATTCAGTTGCCGATCTTCATCGGGCTGTACAACTCGCTGTCGGTCGACATCGAATTGCGTCAGGCGCCGCTGATTCCCGGCCTGGCGTGGTGCTCGAATCTCGCCGCGCCCGACATGTTGTACGACTGGAGCGGCTGGATGCCGCACTTCGTCATCAACGGCGGACTTTGGGGAATGCTGCCGCCGGCGATGGGTCCGTTCTTGAACGTGTTGCCGATCATTACCGTCAGTTTGATGATCGTGCAGCAGAAGCTGTTCACGCCGCCGCCGACCAACGAACAGGCCGAAATGCAGCAAAAGATCATGAAGTACATGATGGTCGTGATGTGCTTCCTGTTCTACAAAGTGGCGAGCGGGCTGTGCTTGTACTTCATCTGTTCGAGCACGTGGGGTCTGGCCGAGCGGAAGCTGATGCCGAAGCCCGCGCCGAAAACCGAAGGCGAAACGGCGCCAGCTTCGGTCGCGGTCAAGCCGAAACCCGCCACGAACGGTAGCACGGCGAAGAACAAGAACAAGAACAAGAAACGCCAAAAAGGGCGATAGTCGCGCGGCATTCGCTGGGCACACCCAAGTCGTCCTCACTTCGCCAGGTCGGCCTGCGTTTGTGTCACCGACTTTTCTGGCAGGGCCGGCTGCAGGATTGCGGCGCCTTGCGGCGCGGACGCCGTGTCAATGCGAATGCGCGGACTTGGGCCGCGCAGGACAGCAGGCTCGCTAGACGGACTCGCCGTTCCCTCGTCTGCGCGGAATTCGCCGCTGGCGGCGTCGCGGAACCGCAGCGCCTCGGGATGGGCCGGCGAATCCGCAAGCCAATCTTCGGCGATCCGCAGCGCGGCCGACTTTTGGCCCGTCGCCAGAAGCGCGTTGAGATACGCGCGGCGGCAAATCGCGTCGCGGCAACCCTGGCGATAGGCCCCTTCGAGCTGCGCGATGGCCCCGATCCAGTTGCCCGTCGCCGCCAGGCACGCCCCGCGAACGGCCGCTCGCAATCCGCCGACGTCGCCGGGCGCCGCGACCCGCTCAACCTCCGCCAACGCCTCGTCGCGGCGACCGTTGCGAATGTGGATCTCCAGCATCCGCCGCCGCAAACGAGCTGCGTCCTCGGCGGCCGGCAGCGCGGCGCGTAGCAAATCGAGCGCCTCGCCGTCACGGCCGAGCATCGACAGCGCGAGCGACAGGCAACTTGCCGCCAGAGAGCGGGCATCCGCCACGTGCCACACGTCCGGCGTCACCGTGCCGTGCTCCCACGCCACGCGAAACGAACGGGCCGCAAGCTCGACCTGCCCCTGCGACTGCAAATATCCGCCCATCGCCAACAACAACTGGGCATCGAGCGGAAACACGTCGAGCGCCTCGAGGCCAAGAGCGATCTTTACGGGCAACGTGTCGCCCGCGGCCGTGCTCAGCTTGTCGAGCGCGGCCAAGAGCGCGCCGTAAGCCGCCAACTGCGTCGCCGAACCGCGCGGCGCCGCCGCAATCGCCAATCGCAACAGGTCGATCGCTTCGGCGTGGCGACCGAGCGCGGCACAGGCCTCGCCTTTGGCCACGAGCGCATCGGGCGCGTTGCCGCGTTCGGCCAGATCGCGCTGAGCCAAACGTAGATTGCGGCGAGCCACGGCCAGCTTGCGATCGGCATCGTGCTCCCTCGGGCCGCGCTCGATGATGACCGGTGATTCTTCGACGGCGAGGCCCGCATCTTCGAGAGATGTCGCAAGGCTCTCGCGGATTCGGCCCGCGAATCGCAACCCGTCAACCCGTGGGACGAGCCGCACCGGCGCAATGGCTTCCGCTTGCGAATCGGCGGACAGCGGCGGAACACGAACGCGAACCCGATACGCCGCGGACATGGGCCCAGCGACCAACGAACGAATCGCCGCAGCCGAGCCGCGGGACAACCGCTCGCCGCTATCGAGCCACAGCACCCAGTCGCCGGTCGTGTGCGCATAGCACGCATTTCGAGCAGCCGCGAAGTCCTCGTCCCACGGCCGCGCGAAAACCTTCGCGCCATACCGTCGGGCAACGTCCGCCGTGCCGTCGTGCGATCCCGTGTCGAGCACCACGACCTCGTCGGCGACGCCGGCAATGCTTGCAAGCGTCTCGGCCAAGCCCTCGGCATCGTCGCGGACGATCGTGGCGACCGAAATCCGCGGGCCTTCGCCGGCAAACCCGTTGCGTCGCGTCATGGCGATTCCCTCCCGTGAGTGTCCGAGCCGCCGCATCTACCCAGCGTCAGCGCGGCCGCGGAGTCTACCAATCCCCACGCCAACCCCCTAGAGCACAATGCCGCCGGGTTGCGCCATTGCGCCATCGCACGGTCGACGCAATGGAGTCCTAAAGGCAAACCGCGCGAAACCGCGCACCGGCGCGTACGCTCGAACCTCGCTGCCATCTTCGGCTAGCCGTGCTTTCGGCCAGGAAGTATAGTTTTTCGCGCCGGTGCGGTTCGCCGTCCGTGGCCGCTAAGGATTCATCTCACGGTCCCTGAGAAAGAAGCGTCACTGGTTGGAGCACCGCATGGCTGAATCTGCCCCGCAAGGCCCAGCGTCCGCCGCCCGTCCGCGCATGAGCCGGTGGAAGCGGTTTCTAATTCGTTTCACCGTGTTCGTCGCCGTCATGGCAATCCTCGGAGGCGTTTTCCTCGCCGTCGCGGAGCACCACACCAGCCAGCCGCAGTTTTGTAGTTCCTGTCACATCATGGAGCCGTATTACGACTCCTGGGCGGCCGACCTGCACGGCGACAAGCTCCAAGTCGCGTGCGTCGAATGCCACTATGCTCCCGGCGAACAGACGACGCTCAAAGCCAAGTTTCGCGGCCTCAGCCAAGCCGCCAGCTACTTCAGCGGCCGCTACGGCGCCGGCCGACCACGCGCCCACGTGTCGAATGCGAGTTGCTTGACGTCGAAGTGCCACGGCGATCTGGCCTTTATGGACAAGCCGCTCCTCTTGGGAAACGCGAAGTTTCTCCACTCCCGGCACTTGCAACCGCAAACCGAACGCGACCAGGCGACGGCCAAACGGCTTGCCGAATTGCAAGCGCTGCTCAAGGGCAAGATCGGCGACGAAGCATTCGGCAAGCTGGACGCCGTCGCGGCGGAAGCGGGACCGGCCGAAGATCGTTACACTCGCCTCGTCGCCCTGAGCCACGCGTCCGATCCGTCCCTTCCGCGCGAAACGCTGGTCGAGTTTTCCCAACTGCGGCATCGCGAAGTCCGCACGCGGCAACTCGCCGATTTGCAGTGCACGAATTGCCACGCGTATCACCAGAAGGGTCCCGGTGTGGGCCACGGCAGGGCGGGCCAACACTTTCAGGTGTCCACGAGCACGTGCTTCACCTGCCATTTCAACAACGAGGGGTTCAACACGGGCACGAGCACCTGCATGACGTGCCACAACCCGCCGCAAAACGAAATCACGGTGCATGCCAAGATGCAGGCCGAACCCGGCAAGGAAGCCGAACCCGGCAAAGTGGGAGAGCCCGCAGCGCCCGGCACCGAATTGGTGAAGATGAACCATGCCCAGATCCTGGCCAATAAAGTCGCCTGCATTTCCTGCCACGCCGACGCCATCCAGAAGGACGCGGTCGTGACCCGCCGCGATTGCGAGCGGTGCCACGACCAGCCCCGATTTCTCCAGGATTGGAAAGAGCCGATCACCGTCGATCTGGTGCAAAAGTACCACGCCGTGCACGTCGAACAGCAGCGCGCCAAGTGCCTGGACTGCCACGCCGAGATTCAGCATAAACTGATCCACAACGGCGATTTCGTGGCCTCGGCGCTGGCCGATTGCGCGCGCTGCCACCCCAATCACCACGCGTCACAGGTCGATTTGTTGCTCGGCCGCGGCGGTTCGGCGGTCCCGCAGAGTACGCCCAACTTGATGTTCGGCTCGCGCACGAACTGCACGGGTTGCCACCCGCAGGTCGACGGCAAGGTGCACGACGGCGCGACCAAGGCGACCGTCCAGGCGTGCGTCAACTGTCACGGAGACCGTCACAAAGACACCTACGACCAGTGGAAGCAGGCGATCGAATTCGGGGTAACGGAAGCGGAAGAGGCGCAGCAGACGGCGCGCAAGGCGCTCGAAGACGCGAAAGACGCCCCGCCCGACGTGCGGAAAAAGGCCGAAAAGCTGATCGCCGACGCCGAAACCGACTTACGCCTGGTCAAGACCGGCAACGGAATGCACAACGTCACCTACGCCATGGAATTGCTCGATGCCGTAACCTCGCGCTGCCGCGAGGCGGCGGGCTTGCTACAACCGTGAAGCGGCACGAGCCGTTTCGAGTGATCGAACGACGACGCGACTACTTCGACGCAGCGCCTCATTTTAGGAGAATCCAGAACCCAGACGCCACGTCCGATCGTGGGCAGACAAAACGCAATCCTCACGCAATCCTCTTTCATCCGTGGGCGTAATGTGAATCAACCGCATCGCAGAAACGTGCTCATCGGTGGACTGACCGCGGCTATGGTGGCGACGTGGGGCGCCATCCTCTATCCCGTGCTGCGGTTCCTTCGGCCGCGTGCGGCGACGGCCTCCGGCGCGTTGGAGGTCGTCGCCCCGTTTCGCGTCAAGGAGATCTTGCAGGCCAAGAACAACCCCTTCGATTTCGGCGGCAAGCCCTGCCTGGTCGTGCTCACGCCTGACGGCGCGAAGCGGCTTGCAGCCGGCCAAGCGATCCAGGCCGACGACTTGCGGGCCTTCAATGCCGTGTGCACGCACGTCGACTGCACGGTGAAGTATCGCCAGGAGAACGGCGACATCTACTGCGCCTGTCACGAAGGCATCTACGACTTGAACGGCCGAAACGTTTCCGGGCCGCCGCCGCGACCGCTCGAAGCCTACGTCGTGACGCTCCGCGGCGAGCCGGGACAGGAGGAAATCGTGGTTTCCAAGCAGAGCCCGGCCTAGCCGCCGCGGTCCCATTCAGCGGCAATCGAACGCCCCCGCACGTTTCTCGTCAAAGGATCGCAAGCCGTGAACACGCGACGACGTTTCGTGGGATTCTTGGAGGAGCGGTTGGGCCTCGACGTCCTGCTGGGGTTGGCTCGCAACAAGCTCGTGCCGATACACGCTTCCACGCCGTTCTACTATTTCGGCGGCATGGCAATCTTCCTCTTTCTCGTGCAAATCGGCACCGGCATTTTGCTGTCGCTCTATTACAAGCCGTCGCCCGACCAGGCCTTCGAGAGCGTCCAGGCAATCGTCACGGAAGTCGACTTCGGCTGGCTGATCCGCTCGGCGCATTCGTGGAGCGCGAACCTGCTCGTCGGCGTCTTGTTCTTGCACCTGCTCACGACCTTTATGATGCGGGCGTATCGCCGCCCCCGCGAACTGACGTGGATGACCGGCATCGTGTTGTTGGGGCTGTTCCTGGCTTTCGGTTTCAGCGGCTATCTCCTGCCCTGGAACGAGTTGGCGTTTTTCGCGACCCGCGTTGGAACCGCCATCGTCGGCGTCGTGCCGGTCGTGGGCAAACAACTGTTGCTGCTCGCCCGTAGCGGCGAAGACGTGACCGGCGATACGTTGGCGCGGTTCTATTCGCTGCACGTGGTCGTGCTTCCCATGCTGACCTTTGCCGTGTTGGGCGTCCATTTGTTTCTCGTGCAGAAACACGGCATGAGCGTGCCGGAGAAGATCGTCGCCGACGCCCGTTCCAAGGGCGGCTTGCGGGCCATGCCTTTCTTGCCCCACTTTCTGCTGCGCGACATGGTCGGCTGGTATCTGGCCCTGGCGATTCTCGCCGCGCTCGCCGCGCTGTTTCCCTGGGAACTCGGGGATAAGGCCGATCCGTTCAAACCGGCGCCCGACAACATCAAACCGGAGTGGTACTTCCTGTTCATGTTCCAGGCGCTCAAGGTGCTCCCTGCGCATCTCGGACCGTTCGAGGGCGAAGTTGTCGGCGTGCTGTTCTTCGGCGCCTGCGGTCTTATCGTGTTGTTTGCTCCATTTCTCGATCGGGGAAAAATAAGCCGCGCCGTGCTGGCTTCCTTGGCGGCCGTGGCCGTCGCGTTCTTCATTGCGATGACGTCTTGGGGCTGGTTTTCGGGCGCGGAGCAAACGACCCTCCGCGTGATTCTTGGCGGCATACAGACCGTCGTCGTGCTCCCGTTGCTGATTCCGTTCACTGCGCCCGGCTCGAACGGCCGGAAACTCGTCTACGCCGGCCTGACGCTGGCGATCGCCGTTCTGGCCGTCGCAACCTGGTGGGAGACTTTGGGATGAAACGCGATAGCCGGCCGACAGCCATGTTGCTCGCGGTGATCTTGGCGGCCGCGGCAATGAGTACGTTGGGAATCCCGGCGCTCCGCGGAGAGCTGGTTGCCGTCGTGCAAGAGCCAGAGGCGGCTCAAGCTCCGGCCGCGGACGCGCCGGCAGCCGCCGACGCATCCACGGCGCCGGCGGAACCGACGGATGCGGCCGCGAATGCTTCCTCGCAGACGCCGCCCGCCGGAGGACCATTGCCGGACGACTACTCGTGCCTGACCTGCCACAAAAAGGGCGGCGATCTCTGGAACGAGACGACGCCGACCGTCGACGAATCGCATTTGACCAACGACGTTCATTGGAAGAAGGGGCTGCGCTGCCACGATTGTCACGGGGGCAGCGAGACGCTGGAGTCGTTCAAGAACCACCGCGACGATCCCGACTTCCGCAGCTTGCGCGTCCGCCAGGACTCGATTACGTTCTGCGGGCATTGCCATTCGAATCTGGACTACATGCGAAAGTTCTCGCCGTCGGCCCGAACCGACCAGGAAACGGAATATTGGACCAGCGGCCACGGGCAACGTCTCAAGGCCAGCGCCGCCGGGGAGAACGCTCAGGCGGATGCGGGCGTCGCAACCTGCATTAGTTGCCACGGCGGACACGGTATTCTGGCGGTCAAGGATGTCAACTCGCCGGTGTATCCGACGAACGTCGCGCAAACGTGCTCCAAGTGCCATTCCGACGCCAAACTCATGGAAGGCCGAACGTACGACGGCCGCCGGCTCGGACACGACCAGTACGAGCAATGGACCAAGGGCGTCCACGGCGTGGCGATGCTCTCCAAGGGAGACATTAGCGCCCCCACGTGCAACGATTGCCACGGCAACCACGGCGCGCTGCCGCCCAGCGTCGGCTCCGTGGCCAACGCCTGTGGAACGTGCCACGGGAAGGTCTCGAAGCTGTTCGCAGAAACACGGATGAAACATAAGTTCGAGGTTGCCGGAATGCCCGGATGTGCCGTCTGTCACGGAACGCACCAGACATTCAACCCCGGCGACAGCATGATCGGAATGGGCGATGGCGCCCTGTGCGCGAAATGCCACAACCCGGCCAACCCGCAACTGGGAGCGACCCTGGCGGGCGCCGACCTGGCGAAGAACATCCACGCGAAGCTCGACGAGCTCAAACGGAACATTGAGCTTGCCGGAGACAAGGTGCGCGAGGCCGAACGCCTCGGCATGGAAGTCCGCGGTTCGCGCTACGACCTGCATCAAGCCTTCGACGCGCTGACCAACGCCCGCACGCTGATTCATACCTTCAAGCCGGGACCGGTAGACGAAGCGGTCGATGAGGGCCTCAAGGTTACGGCATCGGTTCAAGAATCCGCCGCCGCCGCGCTCCGCGAGCACACCTATCGCCGCTGGTGGTTGGCCGGCTCGTTGGTGCCGATCCTGATTGTGGTCGGATTGCTCGTGGCCACCATTCGCCGCACGCCGCTACCCGAGTCGCGTTACGACCCGTCGCACCATTAGCCGGGTGAGCGGATACGCGGCCGGCAAGAAACACGCGCCCTGCCCGTAGCGCTCGCTCGTCGCCCGGTCGAGTCGACCTGGCCGGTCCATCGCCGGCCGCAGCGGAAATCGAATTGCGATTACTTCTTCCGCAGTTCCGGCGGCGTCTGCGATTCGTGGTGCCCCTGCACCATGTGGCACGTCACGCACACGTTCTGCGGCAGCATCTTCCAAATCGTGTCGCGCACCGCTTTGTCCTGTTCGGGCGACAGCTTCTTTACCGCGCTGAACGTCTTGGCCACTTCCTCGTGTTTGCTGCCCGGGCCGTGGCAGTTCTCGCACGACACGGCCAACAGGTCGGGCGTTTTGGCCTTATCCTTGAAGCCGGTCGCCTCGCCATAACCGGTCGTATGGCATTTCAGACACTTGGCATCCGCCTGGTACTTGGCGGTGAGCACGTCGAACGCTTGCGAGTGCTTGGTCTTCTTCCACTTGAGGAACTGGTCGAAGTGGCACGCCGCGCAGCGCTTCGTACCCACATACGTTTGACCTTCCGGCGGCGCAGGTTCGGCCGCGGCCGGCGCCTTCTTCGCATCGTCCGATTGCGCGACGGCCAGCGGCGCTTGGGATAGCGCGAATCCCAACGTCACGACGCCAACGACGACGATCGAACACACGATGGCGCGCCAATTTCGACTTGCGTAAGCGATCATGGTCGGGTAACTCCGTTGCAAAGTGGTCGGGAGTAATAGCAATCAGCCAGTGCGAGCAGCAAGCGACGTACCGTTTGCCCGAGTCCGACCGAAAAGTTTAGCGTCGCGATGCTCCCGCGCCAAATATCTTGGCCGGTGATTTTCCACGTAGAGCCAAGCGCGATTTTGTATTGCTGGACAGGGCGGCAGAACGCTGATACCGTGACCGCGTTGCGGCTGCCGCGGCTCCGACCGAGGGCGTAGCCAGCCGAACATTCGTCAAGCCTCGCACGGTGTGTGCGATATGGCGCGGTTCGCCGCCCGCCGATATCGCCGAGACTGGCCCGACGCGCGCGCCGTTGCAGGCCGACCCTACGGATGATGCCAACACAGGCGAGTTGGGGCCGGTAGTCGCCGCGGGCCGTGTCCGGCTCAAGGCGCCCGAAACGTGGCGCCGTCAGCCTCCGCGAAGCCAATTCGTTCTCGCCGATTTCGCGTTACCCAAAGCCGACGGCCACGACCAGGACGGTCGGCTTACGGTCAGCGTCGCCGGCGGCAGCATCGACGCCAATCTCCAGCGCTGGCGCGATCAATTCTCCGGCGGCGTCAAGCAAGGCGACGTCAAAGAGATTGAAGTCGGCGACGTGAAGCTGAGCGTCCTCGATCTGTCGGGCACGTATAACGACCAGCCCGGCCCCTTCGCCCCAGGCGTAGAGCGCGAGGGATACCGCCTATTGGCCGCGATTGCCCCGGTCGATGGCCAATTGCACTTCATCAAAGCTTACGGACCGGCCAAAACGATGGCCGCGCACGAGCAGGCGTTTTTCGCCTTCCTGCGGACGCTCGAAGTTCAGTGAATCAGGCGTTGAGTCCGGCGGCGTGAGACGCGACGCTGTGTGATCGCGGCGAATGCGTTAGGTTGCGTTTACGCTGCGCGTCGGCGTTGGTGCCGCTGAGCATGTACCGACGTTAATTGCGCGTTGGAGCCGCGCGCCGACTTATTGCGACGCCGGCTCCAGTACGTGAGGCTTGCGACAGTTAACGCCAGCACGGCGACGGCGGCCCAACGTGCGTAGGTCGTCCACGACACCGGCAAGTCTCCCAACCCGACCCACACCGCATCTCCCGCCGCGAGCGACTGTCCCGCGGCCGCGAAAACGGCCCGGTCCCCTGCCTCTCCGTCGAAGGGGAGGCTGCATTCGATGTTCTCCCCGCCGCTCCCCTTCACGCGCACGGACATCCGTTCGCACGGCGCGTCGATCGCCCGCTCCCACCGCCGATACGCCGCTTCGTTCCGGGCAGAATACGTAAATCGCACCCACCGCTGGCCCGGTTCCCACGGCACGCTCGCGACGACTTTGCCGCCGACGAGCGCAAAGCTGCGGCCCCAAAACTCTTCCTCGAACGTGAGCCGTTCGAAGTCGGTCGGAATGCCTAGTTCAAACGTCACCGGCATCGGCGCGTCGCCGCGGGCCTTTCCCACATAGGTCTTCGCCGTCGGGTTATCGACGAGCAAGGCTTCCGTTACGTGCAACACACCGGGCGCCGGCTCGATCACCACGTCGTGCCGCCGAAGTACTAGCGGATTGCTTTCCGTCTCCGCGTCGCGCACGTTCAACCGCACGTGCGCCGTGCGCCGTTCGGGTCCCAAGGCGAATTTGGAAGTCGCGTATTGAACGCCGTCCCGATTCGCCCCCGCAACGTAGGTCAACGTCCGATCGAGTGGCACGCCGCGAAACGCGAATGCGCCGCGGGCGTCGGTTCGCGTGCGGGCCACGGGCACGAGCTCGCCGTCGAGTTCCGCGCGCAGTTCGACCTCCACCTCCGCAGCCGGCCGGCCGTCGCGCGAAAGGTTGACCACGATCCCGTCAATCGTGCCGTCTGGCGGCGCGACGACCGCAGTTGCCAGCCACGTCGCCAGAATTACCGCAGAAAATGACACGGGATTCTCCCCAACGCTCGGTACGTGTTTGCGGCCGCACTAAGCGGCACGCTCCAGCCGCCGCTCGCCCCGTGCGTCGTCGCAATCTTGAACCGCGCTCGCAAGCGCGTCGTACTGACGCGCTAACTTGCGCTGCCGAAGTTCCAACCGGCACACGAACGCGACAATCGCCGCACACACGATTCCAAAGCCCAACACCGCCGTCGTCATCATCGGCTCCATCTTTTCGAGTTTCCCGCCGGACTAACACGCCGCTTCCAACACCGATTGCGACTGCCGAACGATCCGCTCCATGCCGATCTGCTTGCGCCGCAAATTGGCGAGCCACGCGAACGCGGCCGTCCATCCCACGACACCCACGAGCAGCGTAATCCGCATCGCCGGCGTCATTTCCGGATTCATCGGGTGCAACCCGCGAAACCACCGCGTGGCCATCACGACCATCGGGATGTCCAGCGATCCGAGAATCGCCAGCGCGGCGCCAACGCGCGCCCGCCGGTGCGGTTCCTCGACGCTCGACCGCGCAAACAGCACGCCCGAATAAATCAGCCACAAGATGAACGCCGTGGTGAGCCGCGGGTCCCATTCCCACCACGTGCCCCAGGCGGATCGCGCCCAAAGCGATCCCGTCACCAAGGTCAGCGAGCAACATACCCAGCCGACCTCGGCCGCCGAATGTGCCCACGCATCCCACCACAGATTGCGCCGGACTAGGTACGCCGCGCCGCAGCCGGCTGTTACCAGCATCCACAGCAATCCCAACCATGCCACGGGCACGTGGACGTAGACGATCCGCTGCGCGTCGCCCATCGTCCGTTCCGTCGGCGCAAAACCGAGGGCCAGCCATACGGCCGTCGCCAGCCACGCCGCCAATACGATGCGCAACGCCGCAAATCTCCACATCGCTCCGCGAGTTGCTTCGTTCATCGCATTACTCCTCGCTCGCCGTTTCGAACAACACCAGGCCGGCCGCGACGAACAACACATCGAACACGGCCAGCAACTGCAACCATCGCCAGTACACTTCGCCCGCGTTCCCTGCCACGGTCAGCCGCGTACACTCGGCCGCCGCCAGCAGGACGGGAATCAGGAGCGGCAACACGAGCACGACCAGCGCCGCGCCGCTCCGGCGTCCAACGCCCAAACAACCGACCGTCGTCCCGACAGACGCCAGGGCGATGTTCGCAAGCAATGCTACGAGCACGAGCGGGCCCGCGCCGCCGGGCAGGGGCACGCTCGAAAGCACGAAAAACAACGGCATCAACAAGCATTCGAGAATTCCCAATGCCAGGACGTTGGCCGCCAGCTTGGCGATAAAAATCACGCTCCCTGCGACCGGCAATTGTCGCAGCCCGTCCCAGCAACCGTTCTCGCGTTCGATTGCGAAACCTCGATCCATCATCGGAATTGCGGCCAAAAACACCGCCATCCACAGCAAGCAGCCGATCGTTTGCTGCTTGTACGCCGCGGCTGCTTCGCTTTGCACGCTGAAAATCACCGCGACCACGATTCCCGTCAGCACCATCGTCGACCATGCCCCGCGCGACCGCAGCTCCGTCAGCAAATCCTTGTGGAGGATCCAGCACAGGTTGTGCATTGCATGGCGCATGATTCAAGCCGCAGGCATACGTTGTTTCGAGTTCGCAACGCCGATCGGCGGATGGTCGGCTGTTGCTTCGTTCGCCGTGAACTTTCCGTCGTGCAAGGTGAATACGCGATCGCACACGGCGAGCGACCCAACCTGCTCGTGCGTGGCAAGGCACACGGTCTGCCCTTCGTCTCGCGCCCTCGCGAGCCGCGCGACGAGCCAATCGCGGCCCGCCGCATCCAGCCCGGTGAACGGTTCGTCCAGCAGCACGACGCGCGGCCCGTGAAGGAACGCCCGGGCAATCGACACACGTTGCCGCGTGCCGCGGGAAACCTTTGGCGGCGTGCATTGGCTTCGATCCGCCAGTCCGATCTCGTGTAGTGCCTCGGCAACTCGCTCCCGCGGCCGCTCCACGCCGCAAACGCGGGCGACGAACAACAGGTTTTCGGCCAGCGTCAGATGGGAATAGAGGCTACTTTCGTGCGCAAGCACGCCAAGCCACTTCCGCATCGCCGTGCAACACCCGGCCGGTTCGCCAAACCAGGTGACTCGCCCCAGCGTCGGACGCACGATGCCGGCCAGACATCGCAGCAACGTCGTCTTGCCCGATCCGTTCCCGCCGCGCAATTCGACGATCTCTCCAGGGCGAATCGCGATGGTCAGCGACCGCAAAATGCGCCGATGCCCGTAATCTACCGATAGCGACTGCGCTTCGAGCGCAAACTCGCGCTCGACCACCGGGCATTCGCTCGCGTGACGCATCAAAGGCATATACCGTACTCGAACGTCGTTTTGCGAAGGCTTCAGGCCGCGTCGCGCAGCGGTTTCAACGGCGCGGCGCGCACGGTCGCGTTTGTCGACACCGGATTGCGGGCAGCATCCCGTCGCCGCGCCGGCCACAATCGCAGCAGCCCGCCAATTCCCATGACGATTCCCCCGAGCCAAATCCAGGCGACCATCGGATTCTCGATGAGCGTGAGCCGCACGCGTCCTTCGGCGTCGGTTCCGTGCAGGATCGCGTAGACGTCGCTCCACAGCGTCGAGTCGATCGCGACTTCGGTCGTCCAGTCGCCCGCTAACCGGTGGAAGTGCCGCGCCGGCGCAAGGACGACCTCGCGCGACGGCGACGCCACGACCAGTTCGGCTTCGACGATCATCTTATCGGGCAGCATCCGCTCGCGCGGCTCGACGAAACGCACTCGACGCCCGTTCCAGTCGATTGCATCTCCGGGCGGCAAGCGAACGTCCTGTTGCCGCGACCCGGCACTCGACGCCGCGACTCCCAACGACAGGGCAACAAAGCCAAGATGAACCACAAAGCCCGCGTACAACGGCCTGCGGAGGGCCACTGTTCCGACGAATCCGGCGACGTGCGATTCGGATGTCCGCTTGGCGACGTCAATGCCGAGCGCGGCGACAAGCGAAGCCACCGAGAACGCGCCGATGCCCGCGACGGCGGCCGGCAAGGCGGCAAGGGCGCCCATCGCGAACAAACCCGCGCCGACGGTCGACCCCGCGGCAGCGCTCGCGGCGATACAGCGTGCCTGTGTTCCTGTCGGCGACTTTCCCCAGCGCAAGAGCGGCGCCAAGGCCGTCGCCGGCAGCAACACGAGCGCCACCGGCAGCAACGCTCCGTTGTAGAAGCTCGGGCCGACGAGAATCACCCGCTCGGCCACCGCGCTCGAAATGGCCGAACTGAGCGTTCCGCCAAGCACGGCGGTAAGAAACAGCATGAGGGCGACGATCGCCACAAGAATCACCGACTCGCGGCTGAGAACCGCGCCCCAAGGTCGATCCGCCGCAAGCAGGGCCCGCCGCCGCACGAGCAAGTACCCGCCGCTTGCCAGCAGTGCGGCCATCAGGGCGAGAAACAGCCAACCGATCGGCGAGTTGCTAAATGCATGGAGGCTGCTGAACACGCCGCTGCGGGTCAAAAACGTCGCGAAGTTGCACAGCCCAAACGTCGCGATCACCAGCGCGACGGCCGTTTTCTTGAGCGTCTTGCAATGCTGCCAGACCATGAGCGCATGTACGGCCGCCGTACCGGCAATCCAGGGAATCAACGACCCGTTTTCGACCGGGTCCCACCCCCAGTAGCCGCCCCAGCCGAGTTCCTCGTAGGCCCATTGCGCGCCAAGCAGAATCCCCGCTCCCAGCACCATCCAGGCAGCAAGCGACCATCTTCGCGCTTGCGGAAGCCAATCGCCCTCGGTTCGACCGGTAGCGAGCGCGGCGATCGCCAAGGCAAACGGCATCGTCCACAGCGCGTATCCGAGAAACACGACCGGTGGGTGAATGAGCATCGCCGGATGTTGCAACAGCGGACTTAGGCCAGCCCCGTCGCTGGAGATTCGTGGGTTGGCTGCCATCGGATCGGCGGCGAAGACCATAATCGCCACCAAGAAGGCCAAATAGCCCATCAGCACGCCGCAGGTCGGCTCGGCCAAACGATCGACGTTCCCGCCGCCGGCTTGCGCGACGGAATCATTCGCCGGCCCTATGTCCGTCGCAATCTCCGCACGTCGCCGCCGCCAGCGAAACGCCGCCGCCAGCACCGTCAAAAACCACGCCCACAGCAGCAACGACCCCGCCTGGCCAACCCACAACGACGAGAGCGAGTAATACCACGGCAGCAACTCGCTGGAGTTTCGGGCGACGTAGTCGAATGCGAAATCGCAGCGGCACAGAGCCACGGCGAGAATTCCCACGACGACTGTGAGCAGAACCAGGCACACATTTACGGCAAACGTCACGCCCGCTCTCAGCCGGCGCACGATTGCCAGGCCCGGCGATAGCCCGACGAACGCGGCAACGCCCGAGAGCACGAGCGTCGCGAACAGGCACAACTCGCCGACGTTTCGCATGGTCAGAGATTCCGGTCGGCCCGGCGGCGGGCAACATTCGTTCCTTGCTCACCGGCTTCGTCGTACTTGCTGGCGCACTTGGTCAGCACCTTGTCGCCGCAGAGCGATCCGTCCCTCTGCAAGTAACCCTCGACGACGACTTCCATTCCTTCCTGCAAGTTGTCCGGTAAGGTTCCCGTGCACACGGTTTCGAGGAGTTCTTTCCTTCCCCGCAGCTTGAACGCGGCCCTGGACCGTTCGCCGTTGACGTCGAGCGTCCCGGTTTCGACGACGCCGCTCACGCGAACGCGGCTACCGCGCAGCGCCACAAGTTCCGCCACGCATTCATCGGCCGTGACGTAATACTTCCAACTCGTATCGGTGGCAAGAAAAGCGGCGTAGACAGTTGCCCCGAGAATCGTGGTCGCCCCCAGAAGTATCGGGACATATCGCCGCCCGGCGTATGCACGGCGGGAAACCGAAGACGACGGATCGGGCGAAGGCAGCATGGCTCGGCGCATCCCTCCTGACGGGATCCTGAAGCGCGGCAGGGACAAGAAATCGAGGGGCGAACGATAGCAATGCCGCAAACGCCGGTCAATAGCCGTTGTTTTTAGGAAAAAATGGCGCAACGAGGAACTCGTCCATACTTTGCCAATCGAAAAGGAAACGGCAAATCGTCCGTTTGCCAGCAGAGTCCGCAACGCATCTCATAAAAACCTGCCCGAGACGAACGCTCGCGATGGCGGCACGGCACTTGCGTAAAATCAAGTTAGACCCACGATCCTTGAACGCTCGATCGCGTCACGTTCGGGAGGCGAACTTCAATGGCTGAAGCTCCACTCAAATTGAACCATCCTTGGCTCGTCGCGGCGTGGCCCGGTATTGGGCACGTCGCCATCAGTGCCGGCTACTATTTGATGGCAAAGCTCGGCATGCATCTATTTGCCGAGTTTTCGGCCCGCGAGTTGTTCGACGTCGAGGCCGTAACGGTTGAAAAAGGCCTAATCCAGACGGCGCGGCTGCCGCGGAGTCGGTTCTTCGTTTGGAAGGATCCGGCCGAGAAGCGCGACCTCGTCGTGTTTATCGGCGAGGCGCAGCCGCCCACCGGGCGACATGCCTTCTGTCAGAGGCTGGTGGAGTTCGCCCACGGGCTCGGGATCGAAAAGATCGTCACGTTCGCCGCGATGGCGACCGAGATGCGGCCGTCGGCGCCGTCGCGCGTGTTTGCCGCCGCCACGAATGCCGCCACGTTGGAGGAAGTCTGGGCGAACGACGTCGAGGTGCTCCAGGAAGGACGGATCGGCGGGCTTAATGGCGTGCTCGTCGGCACGGCCGCCGAAAAGAACATTCCCGGCGTATGCCTGCTGGGTGAATCGCCCCAGTTGTTCGCGCAGCTTCCATTTCCCAAGGCATCGCTGTCGGTATTACGCGCATTTGGCCGTATATCCGGCATCCAGGTCGATCTCGGCGAACTGGAATCGCAGGCCGAAACGATGGAAAAGCAACTTGAAGACCTTCTCGAGCAAGTCGAAGCTCAAATGGCAGCGCAACGCCAGCACGAGCAAGACGAAGGCGAGGACGAATTCGGCCTGTGGTCGGCAAAAGAAGAGGACGAGCAGCCGCGGCTGACCCGGGAGGACGAGCGGCGCATCGGCGAACTTTTCGATCAGGCTCGGCAAGATCGGTCGAAGGCATACGAACTCAAACGCGAACTCGACCGGATCGGAGTTTTCGCCGAGTACGAAGATCGGTTTCTCGACATATTCAAGACCCCGGGTAGCGGCAAAGGAAACGGTTTCCAAGCGCTGCCGTAGGCGTACCGTTTCCCGCTAAATCGACGCTCGGCTGCGCGAAACCCGATTCGTCTCGCGGGCGGCGCCGGCATGGCACAGCAAGTGCATCGCGTGGTTACTTCGTGCGGCGCCGCCATGCCGCCCACGCCAGTTTGCTCGCAACTCCGAACGAATTCGTTTCGCGAACCGCAGGAACGCAATGCCAAGATACCGCGAGCGGATTCGCGCGGCTGAGACAACGTGGCGCGCTCGGCCGCACGCAGATTTCCGCTCGGCGAATGGACAACCGCCCGTTGGGAGCCTCGCGATGCAAACGTCCGCCGGAACGCTACTCTTTCGCCACTCGAATCGCGGCATTGAAGTGCTGCTCGTCCATCCTTCAGGCAACTACAACCGCCGCGCTCCCTGGGGCATTCCTAAGGGAATTCCTGCACCCGAAGAACCGCTCGCCGATACGGCGCGGCGCGAAACGTGGGAGGAAGTCGGAATTCTACCCGGCGACATTGCGTCGCTTGGCGACGTCGTCTACCGCAGTCGACGCAAGCGGGTCCACTGCTTTTGCGCCGAGGCGCCACCGGATGCGAAGCCCGCGTGCGCTTCGTGGGAAGTGGACGCCGCCGAGTTCGTGCCGCTCGACGAGGCCCGCAAAAGGATGCACCGCGATCAGGCGGTTTTCCTCGACCGGCTGGAGGAGACGCTGGGAGCAACACTGCCGAAGCGCGATCGCCGCGCCGAATAGCACGGCCGCGAACATTCAAGATCCACAGGCTCGAAGTTCGTCAACGACCCAAAGCGAGAGGAACTCACCGATGACCGCAATTACTCGACAAGACTTGGAGCAGGTTTCGGCTGCGGACGGCGGTTGGCGCGTGTCGATTTATTTGCCGACCCACGTCGCAGGAGAACAGAACCAGCAGGCCTCGGTCCGTTACAAGAACCTGCTCCGTGACGCCCGCCAACGGTTGCTCGCGCGCGGTATGGCCGAGGAGGATGCAGACCGACTGTTGGCCGCCGCCAGCCGAGTCGCGGAAGACGCAAGTTTCTGGCGAACGCCCGCCAAGGGCGCCGCGATTCTCATCGACGCAACCGGCGTCCGGACGTGGCCGCTGCCGACGCAGTGTCCCGAAGTTGCAACCGCCGGGACAACGTTTTACATCGTTCCTCTAATTGCGACGTTCAACGTGCAGGCAGCCTATTTTCTGCTCGCGGTCAGCCAGAAGCGGGCGCGGCTCATGCGCTGTGCAAACGACGAACTCGTCGAAGTCGCGGTCGCCGGCCTGCCGGAGACGGGAATCGAGTCGCTCGGATACGATGAGCCCGAAGAACGATCGCAAACGCACACCGCGTCGCCCGGCCTGCCCGGAAAGCAAAGCCTCGTGTTTCACGGTCAGGGCGGCGCGGCCGACGCGGCAAAGAAGGAACTGGTCGAGTACCTGCGACGGGTGGATCGCGCCGTTGCCGCCGCCATGGAAAACGACGATCTGCCCTTGATCTTTGCCGGCGTCGATTACCTGTTTCCGATCTACAAGGAAGTCAACACGGCAAGCCGCCTGTTCGCGAGCCACCTTTCCGGAAGCCCGGACTACGCTTCGTCGCAAACGCTCGCCGAGCGCGCGCGGGTCCTGCTCGCCGAAGCGCGCGAAGGCCGGACAGACGCCGATATCGACCGATACTGGAAGAACGCCTCGGGCGGCAAGACCGAGAAGCGCGCCGAGCAGATCGTCCGCGATTCGCAGGCGGGAGTGGTCGACATGCTGTTTATCGATCCGAGTCTTCCGCTGTGGGGCCGATTCGACCCGCTCACCGGTGACGTCCGCGTGGATGGGGAACGCCGCCTCGATAGCGACAGCCTGATCAATACGGCCGCGGTAAACGTGGTCCGCCGCGGCGGCAGCGTGGCGACGACCGCGACCGGTTACGTGCCCGGGGGAGGCGCAATGGCCGCCATACTCCGGTTTAGTGCCGAGGTTCCCGCCGGCGCCTGACCCGTATCCGCCGACCGCTAACCACCAACAAATGCGTTACGCAGGGAGAATTCTCCGATGAAAACCACCGAAATCCTCGATGAAGCGCGCGTCGCCTATCGAACCTATCCGCACGATGAGACGTTCGACGCCCAGCACCTCGCTGCCGCGCTGCGGGTGCCTGGCGAGAACGTCGCAAAGACGGTTTTGCTCCGCGCCGATGGGGACTTCCTGTATGTCGTTGCCGTGCTTCCCGCCCCGGCCCGGCTCGATCTGCGGCGCGTCTCGGCAGCCCTTGGCGGGGCGGAGATACGGCTGGCGACCGAGGTGGAGATTGCCGAGCACTGCCCGGAGTGCGAGTTCGGCATCCTCCCGCCGTTTGGGTCGCGTTTTGGCATGAAGACGGTCGTCGACGAATCGCTGGCCAAGCATGAAGACATTTTCTTTCAAGGAAACTCGCACACCGAGGCGATTCGGTTGCCTTACGGCGAATTCGTGCGCCTCGAGCACCCGCTCGTGGTCGATATCGTCGAACGGCCGGTGAAGCCGAAGTGACCGAGGCGACGCTGCGGCGATATCCAACGGTGAAATCCGCGTAAGGGCCCGCGTGGCGTTCGGCGCGATTACGTGCCCGTCTCGAACCACCGGGAAATCTGTTCGACTAGCTTTCCGCCAGCGTCAGAGGTCGTCCATCCGCCGGCGACGAACAGGCCGGCGACCGAAACCCATAAGAGGGCGTCCCAGAGTTTGCCCGGCATGACCCGGCGGTCGCAACGGCGGTACCGAAAGTAAAGCGCGGCGACGGCGAGCATCGGCAGCATGATTGCCTGCATGGCTCCGCTGAGCAGGACGAGCGTCGTGGGCTTGGGAAACACGACGTAAACGGCGAGGCAAATCAGCGGAAAGGCGCCGCAGAGAAGCTTCGTTGCCCGCGACTTCGCCGCCGCCGTGTTTCCGATCGCTCCCAGCACTTGCCCGGCATCGGCAGCGACGCGGGCATGTCCGGCGTTGGCGATGAAAAACGTCGAGTACAGCACTGCCAACGCGCCGAACAAGAACAGCCACATCGCCCAAGCGCCGAACACCGGCTGGTACATGACGCAGAGCGTGAGAATCAAGTCGTCGTCGCTGGGGATCAAGCCGATGCGGCTCAGCACGGCCGCGCCGAGCAAATAGAATGCCACGGTGGCGAACGTGTAGACGACCATCGAGCACCAGGCATCCCACCGCATGACGCGCATCCAGCCCTGTGCCCGCTCTGCCCAGGCAGCGTCGGCCGCGGCCGCTCCGGTATAGCGGGCGTATCCCTTCTCGACGCACCAATAAGGATAGGCGATCAACTCGTTCGCCCCCACGCCGATGATGCCGAACGTGGCCAGGGCGGTGCCGATCGCTTTGCCGCTCTCGGGCAGTTGGAAGCTGAACCCAAGAGCGAAGTCGCTCCAATGCACCGCCCACTCGTCGATCGTTTGCAGCGCAAGGACGTTAGCGACGGTCGCCAGCGTAAACGCTGCGACCAGAAACGTCGCAACGCTCTGAATCAGGCCGTAACGGCCCACGACCAACAGCACGGACGTAAAGACGGTAACGAGCGTGGCCCAGATCTTCGCGTCCTGGCCGCGCTCCGGCGTGCCCAGCGGGGCGAGTTCCGCGTCGATCGCGGCAATGCGGCGGGAGATTTCGTCGCGGGCATCGCGAGCCAGCGTGGAACTTCCCGCCGCCGCCCGGCCGGCATTTTCGAGTCGGGCGTCGAGCGTATGACGCTCAATGTCAAGGGCCCGGGCATGGTGGTAAATCCGTCCCTGGTCGGTGACCGGCCAGGTGATCGCCAGGGCCTCGCCGACCGAGCCGACAATTCCTCCGAGCTGGCCGAGAGAAATCAAGAACATGACGAGCCAATACCAGAGAATCCAGTTCGCTCTGGCCAGCCGGGGGCCGGGGACCTCGTTTAGCCCAGCCATCGTGGCCTTGCCCGTGTTAAGGGCGTAGCGCCCGAATTCGACCTGGACGAAAACTTTGATGACGCAACCGATAACGATCAGCCAGAGGAGAAAGAAACCCGCCTGGGCGCCGGTTCGCGTCGTGCCGATCAGTTCGCCGGACCCGACGATTGACCCGGCAATGATCAGGCCCGGCCCAAGTTGCCGCAGAATGCCCGAAAGTACGCGCGGCGGCTCCTGCCAGGTGCGCACGACGGTGTCGGGGGTCGCGGGATCGGCAGGCGGTCGAGCTTCGGGCATGGCGGCACTACCGACGGGACAGGGGGCGATCTGGCGTACGGAAGGGATTGTTATAACGCCCCGGCCGCGGCGCGCGGACCGTGCCGGGCAGCTTTTCCGGCGGGTCGATTGGCTTTATGATCGAACCGCCCAAATCGCTGCGGTCGTTGCGGCGAACGCCGGGGAATCGCTTTCATGCCGCCTGGTCGTGCCAACGTGTCCGGTCTCAGTCCGTCCCGCGGAAGCATTGGCGTACGTCGCGCCGGATCCGCGGGCGTTTGGCGTTGGACGCGGCCCTTTTCCGGTTCCGCGCGTCGGCTCGATTGGCTTCGCACGACGTTGGCCGAGCTGGCCCACCACAAAGAAGGGTCTCGGTCGCCGGAAATGGCCCGTTTGGAAGCGGTCCTGCTCGTCGCCCGGCAGCCGCTTTCGTCACGCCGATTGGCCCAACTCGCCCGCTTGGCGGACGGCACTCAAGCGCGTACATTAATTCGCCGACTACAGAGTTGTTACGATGCGGAGGGTACGGCGTTTCGCGTCGAGGAGTTTGCGGGGGGATTTCAGCTTTTGACCCGGCCTAAGTTCAGCGGCTGGCTGCGGCGATTGGGCTTTGTCGGCGGCGAAACACGGCTGTCCGCCCCGGCCCTTGAGACGTTGGCCGTTGTCGCGTATCGTCAGCCGGTGTTGCGAGCGGACATCGAGGCGATCCGCGGCGTCGGCTGTGGGGAGATCCTGCGGCAGTTAATGGATCGCGACCTGGTAAGAATCGTCGGTCGCGCCGGCGAACTGGGGCGCCCGTTCCTGTATGGCACGACGAAACGCTTCCTGCAAGCGTTTGGACTACGAAATCTGGATGGCTTGCCGCGAGCGAGCGAATTGAGAATGGCTGCCCGCGTGGCCGTCGAGAACGGTCCACACGAGGGCGAGGAAATTACCCCCGCGGAATGATCCGGTCGTTCCGCGGTTCGCGTACACCTAATCGTTTTCGAATTCATAAGGAGTTGGTTTCGTGAGTGTATTCGCCCTCGACGCGATGGAAGAGTTCGACCTGGACGACGGGCCGTTCGCCGGCACGTCGTTGTTCGCGTTTTCGCCGCGCGCCCCGCGCGCCGAGGACGCCAACGAAGATGACGTAGAAGACGACGAAGACGATCTCGACGACGACGAGGACGATTACGACGACGAAGAAGACGACGACGATTTCGACGACGAGGACGACGACGACTGGGAAGAAGTCGACGACGAAGACGAAGACCTCGACGAGGATGAAGACGAGGACGAGGATTGGGACTACGACGACGACGAGGACGAAGACGAATTCGACGACGATGAGGAAGAAGACTGATCCTCTACGAGCGTCAATTGCCTCGCACGATGTCGTTACCCGCGGCTCGGTCCGGCGACTGGGCCGCTTCCGCGCGCCGGACGATCGGCCGCGGGAAGATGCCTTAGTCTCGTAGTTGGAAGAGCCGCTTCAGCGCGTCGATAAGGCCCGTGTGGTGCGGCTGCTCCGCGTGGTCGCGGAGCGTCGTCATCGGCAGGTGCAGAATCTTGTTGACGAGCCGATCGAAGGCCATCGCAATCTCTTCGCGGTCGCGTTCGTCGGCAGCCGTCAGTCTGTTGAGCAATCGCTGTACTTCGGCCGATTTGAGTTCGTCGCAAGTCGCCCGCAGGCGCTGAATCGTCGGGGCGCTCGCCCGATGCCGCATGTCGGCGATGAAGCGGATCGCCTCTTCGTCGATGATCGTTTCGGCGGCCGGCCATTCGCGCTGCCGCTCGCGGCGATTGGCTTCGCACGTCTCGCGCAGGTCGTCGATCGAATACAGGTAGACGCCGATGCACTCGCCGATGGCCGGATCGAAGTCCCGCGGCATCGCCAGGTCGAGAACGCACAGCGTCCGCTGAAACCGCCGCGGTTCGATGCGGCGGAAATCGTCGAGCGTAAAGATCGGCTCGGACGCCCCGGTCGCGCTGACGACGAGATCGGCTTCTGCCATCAGCCCCGGCAAGTCGGCCCACGGTCGCGGCGTCGCCGACCAGCGAGCCGCCACTTCCTGGGCCCGTTCGAAGTTGCGATTTACGACGGTCAACCGCTGGGCTCCCTCGTCGACGAGATACCGCAGCGTTTCTTCAGCCGTTTCGCCTGCGCCAATGACCAGCACGTCCTTGTTGTCGAATCGCTCGAAAATCTGCCGCGCGAAATCGGCCACGGCAACGCTGGCGATGCTCACTCGCCGCTGGTGGATCGTGGTTTCGGCCGTGACCCGCTTGGCGACGCGGAGGGCGGCCTGGAAGACGTCGTGCGTAATTGGTCCCACCGAGCGCCGCGCACAAGCCAGTTCGTAGGCCTGTTTCACCTGGGCGATGATTTGCCCCTCGCCGACGACCATGCTGTCGAGACTGGCCGCGACCGTGAACAGGTGGCGAACGGCGCCCTCGCCGCTTTGCTCGAACAGGTCATCGAAAATCTCGGAAAGCGGAATGTTATGAAACGACGCCAGGAATTCGGCCACTTCGTGATGCGACGGCGGAGTTTCGACGGCCGCGGTGTATAGCTCCGTGCGGTTGCACGTCGACAGCAGCACGGCTTCCGCGTGCGGGAATTGCTGTTGCCAGCGCTCTAGCGCCTTGGCAGCCTGTTCCGCACTGAACGCGAGCCGCTCGCGGACCTCGACCGACGCGGTGTGGTGGCTGCAACCGACCATCTGAAGCTTCATGGCCGCGCTCCTTCGGCCGACGCACTCGTGCCGCGACCGCTGCCATGTTGACTCGGGGCGAACAGCAGCACCGCCAGCACCATGAGCAGGAAGGCGAAGCTTGCCAGCGTTAGATAGGCCACCTTGCGGCCGTTTCGCGCCGGCTTGTAGACCGCGCCGAAGATCGAAACGGCCACGAGCCACGCCAACAGCACCAAACTGGTCCAGACCACCGGATCCGTCCACGGAAAGGCGCTCGTCGCGTCGCGGCGATGGTTGAGTTGATTGAGCACGACGCCGGATAGCACACCCAGCGAAAGCAGGATCACCGAGACGACGAGCGCCCGGCCGTTCACGCGGTCGAGCCATTCGAGGCTCGGCAGCCGCAGTCGGCCGGAGAGTCCCCGCTTCGCGCGCAGCCGCCGGTCCTGCACCAGGTACATCACGCCCGCCGCAAAGCCCAGCGACACGACCACGGTTCCGAGCAACAGGGCGATACCGTGAATCGTCGCCCACACGCTCATCGCGTCGCTTTGGGGAAACGCCGTCCGATCGGCGAGAAAATGGGCCGTAACGATCAGCCCCAGCACGAGCGGCAAGAGAAACACGCCCAATACCTGGCGGGGATGGACGGCCGCGAGGTACACGTAGACCGCCGCCAACACCCATGCGGCGACGATATACCATTCGCGCCAACTCGACAGCGGCGCCGACGCCGTCGATCGCGCCGCCTCGTTGACCAGGAACACCGTGTGCGTAAACAGCCCCAGGCCAGCGAACGTGTACAGCAGCACCCCCCGCACGCCGCTGCGAAACCACAGCCGCGAGACTTCGAGCGCCAGCACGACCGCGTAGCTGGCCGAAAAGCAGGTGATGGTGACGCCGCTCAGTGCGGTCATGGGGTGCTGGCCAAAAGGCAAGGTTTGGGCGGACTCACGGTCCGTTCCTCCATCCTATCAACGGGTCCCACGCGAGACGAGCGCATCCCCACGGCCGACGATGGCAAATCTGCCATGAATCCGCAAATGCTCATGGCGGAAAGCGGTTGGCGACTCGGCGTTTGTTTCCTATGATTGAACGAGTTCTACGTCCCGCGCCGAGCGTCTCGGCGTTCGATTTTTCGGGCCGCGCGGCGAGAGATTCCTAGCGACGCATCCCAAGACAGGACCCCACCGATGGCAAAACAGGGCCCTCGCAAAAAGCTGCCGAAAGAGATCGCCGTCATCAATGCCGACAATTGCACCGGCTGCGAGTCGTGTCTCGAAGTTTGCCCGGTCGACTGCATCGTGAAGATCCAGCAGTACGACCAGTTCCAGAACTTGCAAAGTTGGTGCGAGATCGACATGGAGCGGTGCGTGGGCTGCGAAGTCTGCGTCCACATTCCCCAGAAGAAAACCAATCCCTATGAGCTGCTCGTCTG
>QEVJ01000067.1 GCA_003576845.1 Planctomycetota bacterium | reverse complement strand
AGCACTGCTATCATCAACCAGTTGTGGTTTAGACCGTCGCTAGCAATGCGACATATAGTGGTATCCGGGCTTAACCGAGTGCCATTCGATTCAGGATTCGGGATTCGGGGAACACGTCGCACGATACCCGACGCGGTATTTCCCAGAATCCAGAATCCCGAATCCCGACCCCCGATCTAAGCGAAGGCCTTCTGCAACTCCGGCGCTACGTCGTCTTGCTCGCCGCGGTCGGGGATGGTGGTCAATAGGCGATCGACGACGACGTCGGACGTGATGCCTTCCGCCTCGGCGGAGTAGTTCGTAATGATCCGATGCCGCAGCACGGGATGGGCGACCGCCTTGATATCGTCGGTCGTGGCGAAGTAGCGGCCGTCGAGGACCGCCCGCGCCTTTGCCCCGAGGAGCAGGTATTGCACTGCCCGCGGACCGGCGCCCCAGGAGCACCACTCCTTGATGAACGACGGAACGCCGCCTTCGGCCAGCCGCGTGGCGCGAACGAGCCGCAGGGCATAATGGATCACGTGTGGCGCGACGGGCACGCGGCGAACGATCTGCTGGAGCGACAGAATGTCGTCGGCCGTCAGCACCGCCGAGACTTCCTGGTTCAGCACGGCCGTCGTCGTTTCGGCGATGCGGTACTCTTCCGCATAGTCCGGATAGCGGACGAACACCTTGAACATGAACCGGTCTTGCTGGGCTTCCGGCAACGGGTAAGTGCCTTCCTGCTCGATCGGGTTCTGCGTGGCGAGCACGAAGAACGGGGCGGGAAGCGGATGCCGCTGCCCGCCGATCGTGACTTGCTTTTCCTGCATCGCTTCCAAGAGGGCCGCTTGCGTCTTCGGCGGCGTGCGGTTGATTTCGTCAGCCAGAATGATGTTAGAGAACACCGGCCCAGCGAGGAACTTGAACTGCCGCGTGCCGCTGGCCTTGTCTTCCTGAATCACTTCCGTGCCGGTAATGTCCGAGGGCATCAAGTCGGGCGTGAATTGGATGCGGCTAAACGACAGGTGCAGCGAGCGGGCGAGCGTGCTGACCATCAGCGTCTTGGCCAGGCCGGGGACGCCCTCGAGCAGGCAGTGTCCTTGGGCGAAGATGGCCAGCAGCAACTGGTCGATTACGTCTTTCTGCCCGACGATGACCTTGCCCAACTCGGCGCGGATCGTGGCGCTGGCTTGTTTGGTTCGTTCCAGAGACGCCATGTCGTCGGCGGACAATTCTTGGTGCGGTTGCATGTGGAGTGCGAATTGCGGAGTGAAGTGGTATGTAAGGCGTTAGTGGTTCGTCAATGCTAAGGATTGGGGTGCCACTGCTTGCTCGTCCAGCAGTGCGATTCGCGAGGCGACGTTAAACGGCTATGCTCACTGCTGGACAAGCCAGCAGTGGCACCCAACCCCATATCGAGCTTTGACGGTGCATGACGGCGTCGGTCGGACGAATCAGTGTGTCGAAAATGAGTTCGGGGAGCGCTTCGCGCGCACGAGGCTACGCTCGTGTGTGCGGCTTAGGTGGGAAAGGTTCAAGTCGCATGGCCGACGGAGTCCGGCAGGCAGGATCGCGGTAAAATGGCAACGGACGGAACTTAGCGCTGGAAAATCGGGAGGTTAGCATAGGGCAACTGCAACACGATCAACCCGATCGCCGTGCCGTAAGTGTCGCCGACGCCGTCGCCGTGCCATGCGCCGGCTTCCGACTGGGTTCGGAGCAAGTCGTCGCGCGTGCGGGGGAAGTACATCTTCCAGTTCTCCTCGCTGCTCAGATACATCGCCTGGGCGAGGTACAGCATCGCGTAGAATTTATGGCCCTGATCGAAGAGGCCCGGGTTGCTCTTCACTTGCTTGACGCAATAGTCCAGGCACTTGTGGGCGACGTCGTTTTCGTATTGCCCGGCGCTGTACATGACGGCGACGGCGGCGGCGGTGATGGGGGGCTGCGTTCCGCCTTGGCCGACGCGGTAGGCGATGCCGCCGTCCGACTGTTGGCTCATCTTGATGTAGTTGCAGGCCTTGTCGATGATCGTTTTCGGTACCTTGATCCCAGCATTGCGGCACGAGCGGAGGCCCTGAATCTGGGTCACGGTGACGGAACCTTCGTCGCCGCCGGAGTTCGGTTGGTAGAGCCAGCCGCCGGCCGCGGATTGACTGCCGCCGGTGAGCTTGATCGCTCGTTCGAGCACGAGCCGGATCGACGTTTGCCGGGACTTGTCCTGCTCCATGCCGTAGGCTTCGCCGAGGGCGAGCATGGCGAAACCGTGGCCGTGCATGCAGCTTTGTTCGACGCTCAAGTCGGCGATCACGCCCGTGTCGCGATTGGCGTTGGCCGTGTTGACGAGGTGGTCGATCGCCAGACGGACGTTGCGGGAGTATTCGCCTTCGACGGGCGTGTTGCCGCCGGCCATGAGCGCGAGCGCGGCCAGCGCAGTCATTGCGGTCGGGTATCCGCCACCCCAGCCGGCAGTTCGCCACGAGCCGTCGCGGCCCTGCGTTCGGGCGAGATACCTCAGGGCCCGCTTGATCGCCGCTTCCGTCTCGGCGGTAATCAGATCGGGCCGCTCGGGTTCGGCCTTTTGAGCCCAAGCACGCGGAGCAAAGCCGTGGAACCCGAATGCGGCGGCCGCGGCCCCCATGCCGGAAAGAATTGCCCGGCGGCGCGAAGCGACGGGCGCGGCGGCAGGGAGCGACTGTGCCCAGAGGCCAAAAATATCCCGCGAAGTCATCCCGCTCTCCCTGCGTCTATAGAGTGCAGAATCCAAGTTTCGTTTCGTTGACAACCGTCCATTCGACGCGGCATGGCGCCGCGCCCACGGCAAAGCCATCATAACCGATCCGGCCGGCCAGTTCGCCCTAGAACCCGCAACCTGACATTATACGACGCGCCCGGCGAAAACCCAGCCGCGCCGCTCCGGGCGGATCGCGCCGCTCCTTGGTTGGGAAAACCGGATTCCACCGCTCCGTGCGTTTTCTGCCGGGAAATCGAAAGGCAAATCGAAGCGGCGGATGCGTGCCGCGCACGGTTCTGTGGGTTTTGTCGCCTTGACGGATCGAAAAGTTCGGCGCTCCGCCGAAACGACCGCTACTTGCCGGGCGTTTCGGCGACCACGATTTCGCACAGCGACCCGAGTTTTTCGCCGGCCTTCCGGGCTCCTTCCTCGCTGCGAGCGATGAGCACGTTGTTGAGGAACATGGCGAACGCCAGGTCCCGGCCGCTGGCCGCCGCGGCGTATCCGGCGAGGGCCTTGCTCGTGAGGATGTATTGGCCGTTGCCGGTGTTGCCCCAGAGCAGCGTTCCCGTCTTGGCGGCGACTTTGCCCTTGGCGGGGCTATCGGCGGGAACGGCCCGAGCCAGCGTGCCGTCGACTCCGAGTACGGGCAGCCCGGCGCGATAGGCCGCGAACGCCTTGTGGGTGCTCATGTAGCGGAGCAGTTGGACCGCTGCCCGCGGACTGACGTAGTCGGCCCGCGCGCCGCCGGCTGCGCCGCCGAACGAGATCCCATCGAGGTCGCACCCGGCGCGGTGAAAGAAGTCGTGTTGCCGCCGCATGCCAGCCGTGAGCGTCCGCTCGCCATTTTTTGCGGCGATGAGTAATGGCAAGGTGCTCGCGTGCAAATTGTGGCTTACCTTGAGAATCAGCTTGGCATTTTCGGCGAAGGGCGGCGATTCGAGGAGGGCAACGCGCTGGCTTGTGACGTATTGCTCGGGCTTCGGCAAAGCTTGCGGGGAATTTCCCGCCAGGGGAGAGGCATCCACACGGACGCCGGCTCGGCCGAGCGCCTCGATCAGCAGCGCGCGAGCGAACGAGTCCGGCTCGGAGACTTCGACGGTTCGCACGAGCGGCTTGCGTCCCGCCGCAATCTGGCCGCGAACGATGAACCCGCTCTCGCCGACCGCCGACACCGACACGGCCGTTTCCTCCTTTTCGGCGACGGTCGCAACCTGAACATCGACTCGGGCGGCGACGGTTTTGGGCCGCCACTCGACTTTAGCGGGTTTGCCGAGTTCGGTCGGTTCAATCAGGAAATCGATCAGATTGTCGTTGACGACGATGGGCGTAACGCGCTCCGGACCGCTGCCGGAGCTTTCGGCCTCGTCGAAGAGGCGGGCATCAACGAGGACGTCGCCCGTAACGTGCTTGATCCCCGCGGCGGCGACTTGCTTGGCGAGGGCGTCGAGTCCGGCGAGCGGATCGGGCTTGGTCAACTCGGCGGTGGAGACAAACTGGGCATAGATGTGGTCGGAGTCGGTGAACGCGATGTGGCCGGCGTCGTCGGTGCGGCCGCCAAGCGTCAAATCGCCGCTGGCGACGAGCACGAGGTCGCCCAGAAGGCGGCCGTCGTCGATTTTGCCGAGCGCGTAGATCGGCGTTTCGAAGCGGTAATCCGGTCCCAGCACGTCGAAGGCTGCCGCCGTCGAGAACAGCTTCGTCGTCGACGCCGGCGCGAACAGCTTGTCGGCCTGATGCTCGAACAAGACTTCGCCGCTCGTGCGGTCAACAATCAGGATGCCCCAGTGGGCATTGCGATACGGCGGCTCTTCGATGGCCGCGGCAAGCTTGGATGCCAGGCTGCTTGCCGCTTTGTCTTCGGCGCGAAGCATCGCGCCGCAGGCCGAAAGACCGAACAGCGTCAGGAAAACTGAGTAAAGCCGGCAGCGTTGAACGCGCATGAAATCCCCTTCGTAGATCGCTCCACACTGACTGGAGACGCCCACAATTGCAAGAGGACGCGCGCCGCCCGTTACACCTTCACCAGCCGGGCCTTCTTGGCCGATTCCGTTTGCTTGTTGCAGAGCACGACCGCATCGCGGGCCAGGTCGCCGGAGAGGATCGACGACGGTTTGCCGGCTTTGACGCAGCGGGTGACTTCCGCGATTTCCGCCGAAAAGCCGTCGAGCGGGTCGCCGCTTCCGAGCTCGGGCCGCTGCGCCTTGCCGTCGTTGGTCAAAATGGCGAGCGGGAGCGACGTTTCCGCTCGATCGGCGATGACGTTGAAGTCGTATATAGCCGTGGCTTTTTCGAAGTGAACCTCGAAGCCGCTGGTGAACGAGCGGCCCTGCTGGCGGATCGCCCCGCTCGTCGCGGTTACGCTAACCGAGGGATCGTCGAACAGGAACAGGCTGTTGAAGAACTCGACGACTTCGCCCTTCATGCGGCCCGTCGTGAACACCGCGTTGGGCATGCCGAACAACAGGCGGATAAAGTGGGCGTCGTGAATGTGCAGGTCCAGGAGCGGTCCGCCGATGACGTTCGGGTCGTAGTAATGCTTGAGCCATTGGGGATCGGCGGTGATCCGCTTGAAGTTGCCGCTGAGCAGCCGGCCGTATTTCTTGGACGTCGCCATCTTGTGGATGAAGGCATACGCGGGAAAGAACGGCAGCACGTGGCCGATGAACAGCAAGCGGCCACTTTCTTCGGCCGTGGCGACCATTTTCTTGGCGTCGGCGGACGTGAGCGCGATCGGCTTTTCGCAAAAGACGTGCTTGCCGGCCTTGAGGGCCTTGATCGCCGTCGAGGCGTGACCGGCGGGAGGAAGGCAAATGTCGATGAGATCGACCTTCGGGTCGGAGATCATGTCTTCGAGCCGCTCGTACTTGGCGATGCCCGAGAGGTCCATCATCTCGCCGCGAGGGCCGAAGTTGCCCTTGATGCTAGTCCAGTCGCCGGCGAGTCGGGTTTTGTCCTGTTCACATAAGGCGACGACCTTGGCCCCTCGCTGCTTTTGGTACGAGAGGTAGTGGATCATGCCCATGAAGCCGATGCCGGCGATGCCTACGTTCATGTCAGAGGTCAGGAGTCAGGGGTCGGGATTCAGAATTCGGGGGTCGGGACTCGGGGTGTTTTAGCTTGCAGTGCTTGGCGACACAACCGGCTATTTAGCCCCCGGTGAATACACCGGGGGCGATGCGCGTCGATTTGCGATGACGGCACGATCCCCAACCGCGTCGAACGCATTTTCGCGTTATTGGCCGCCAATCTACGATTCGTCCCAAGATTCGCGGCCGCAAAGCGAATTCCCGTAGCCGCCGCCGCGTCGCATCGCTCAAAGACGGTGCTCTGCGGGCGGATTGGACCGTTTCGGCGAAACTTGCGGGCCTACCGGCGAGTAGTCCACAATTAAGCGGGCGCAGGGAACCAGCACGCGTTTGCACGGGCAAACGGGTCGGCGTTGTCGAGCACATTGCCCCCGGTGTGTTCACCGGGGGCTAAATGGGATTGGACCTCGATGGGGAGTCACGTCATGAAAATCTCTTCTCGCAGTAGTCGGCTGGTGGTCGTGGTGGCGCTAACCGGTGTATTGGCGCAGCGGGTGGCCGCTCAGGATGCGGCCGAATCGCACTTTCAGCGCGGTTACTACCTCCAAACGCTCAAGAACGACCCGGCCGGCGCGGCGAAGGCGTACGAGCAGGTGCTGGCCGATCCCGCGGCAACGGCCGAGATGAAGGCCGACGCCCAGACGCGGCTCGCTCAGTGCCGCGAAGACCTCGCCACGGCGGACCTGGCGGCGCTGCTGCCGGCGGATGCGCTGGCCTATGTCGAAATCAATCGGCCAGGTGCGCATGTCGGCAATCTGATCCGGATGTTTGGCTTGATGGGCGATCCGGCGTCGCAAACGAAGGCGACCGGCGAAAAACCCGCGGCGCCGCAAGGCGACGCCGGCGGCGTCCCGCTCGCGCCCGGCTTCCAGGTGCCGGCGGACTTCGCGGTCAGTCCCGCCCTCGTGCGCGAACTCGAAAAAGTCCGCGGGGTCGCGGCGGCGATAACGTCGATCGACCGGCACGGCATTCCCGACGGCGTGGCGGTGATTCATCCGGGCGAGTCGGACCTGTTGCGTGGATTGGCCGAAACGAGCATCCAGTTCGTGCAGCGTGCCGACGCGATCGAGGGCTTCAAGACGTATCAGATTGAGAATGAAGTTTGGCTGGTCCAGACGGCGCGGTTGTTTGTCGTTGCTCGGACCAAAGAACAGGCCGTGGCGGCGGTGGCGCGACTGAAGAATCCCGGCGCGGAAAGCCTGGCTTCGAACGAGCGGTTTGCGAAGCTGGCCGCGGATCGCAAGGACGCGCTGGCGTTTGCATATCTCGCCGGCGATCAGATTGGGCCGCTGATGATCGCGCACGGGGCATTCACCGAAGCGATGATCGCCCGCAGCGTCGTCGATCTGGACAAGCTGGAAAGCCTCACTGCCGTCGCCAAGACGACGCAGGACGGCATTGAAGTTCAGGCTAAAGTCGTAATGGGCGAGGGACACCGCAATTTGGCCTACGCACTCATTCGCACGGCCCCGGCTACGCGAAGGACGCTCGCCCACGTTCCGAGCGGGGCGGCGGCCATCGCCATTCTCGGGCTGAACCCGGCCACGAAAACGCCGGCCGAGCCCGTGATCCCGCCGGGTGAACCACGATACGTCACGGCGATGGACCTGGGGCGCGAAGTTTTTGCGAACATCGAGGAGATCAGCGTCTTTGTGACGCCGTCCGCCAACCCGGACGCCCGGACGCCGATTCCGGAAGTCGGCCTGGTTTTCGGCGTGAAGGACGCGGAGCAATCGCAGGCCCTTTGGGACCAGTTGCTGGCGCTCCCGTCGATGTTCGGCGCGCCGCTCACTTCGCCGCCGACGGACGTAACGATCGAGGGCGAAAAGGGGCGGCAATTCCGCTTCCCGTATATTCCGCCGGTCGTCCTCGTGGCCCAAAAAGACCGGACGTTCTTGGCGGGCACGCAAGGCGCCGTGGCGGCGTCGCTCCGCGTGGCAGCGGGTAAGCAGGATTCGCTCGCCAAGGATCCGCAGCTCAAGGCGCTCGTCGACGCGCTGCCCGAGCACACGAGCAAGGGCGCCGTCGTTCATGTTGGCCGCGCGATTCGCCTGGCCGCGCCGATCGCCGGCCGCGACATGCCGCCGGAAATCGCGGCGTCGACGTCGGTGTTCGATGATCTCACGCTGTCGTTCGTCACGGACGAGCAACCGACGCAATTCGCCGTGCGGGCGAAAGCGAAGGGGATGCCGGACGTGGCGAAGCTCGTGAAAATCGCGGCTCAGTTCGACGATACGCGGCGTTCGCGGATTGTCGAAGCCCGGCGGCAAATCGACGCGGCGAGAGCCGACGCGGCACGAGCCGACGCCGAAATCCGGTCGCTGCGCGAGCGGCAGGCGGAACTCGACCCACAGCGGGCGATCGACGAGCGTAAATCGCGCGTTCGACAACCGGAGGCCGGCATTGAATCGCGTGCGCTGCCGGAGACGCAGCGCGAGCCGCCGAGAACCGAGGAGAAGAAACGCGAAGACCGTCTCGACGAAGGGCCAACGCTTGACGAGCCGAAGGTCGAAGACCCGGCCTCCGAGCCGGCGCCGGCGCCGAGGTAACGTTTCGCAGATTGCCTAAAAGCGCATGAAAAAAAGGCCGCCAGCAAATCCGGCGGCCTTTGGTGTCTTTCGATCGCGGCGAGCGAACCGCCACAGTTTATTCCCGCGGCCGGACGGCGCCGGTCAGGCCGGTGTAGTCGATCCGGTCGTCTTCGTGCCACAGCGGCATGCCCTTGGCGATCCGCTCGGCGAGAATCTCGATCTTCTCCTTCGAGCCGGCCGGGGCATCGGTCGAGACGAAGTCTTCCGTCGCGACCGGCGCGAAATCTTCGTCGTGGCCATATTTGAGAATGGCCTCGAATACGTTTTTGATTGGACGCATGGCTGTACCCTCTCCCAAAAAACTTTCTCGTTGGTTAACTGGTCACCTTGGATATAAGACACTTGCCCGGGCCGCGTCGGGATTCGCGCGCACAGCGACCGAATGGTGGCCGCCTGTGGCAGGCTACGAAAACTAAGGACGCGTCGCCCGGCAAATACGATTGGCAGTCAGCAAAAACACCGCAGCGTACGTTCGGCTGGAGGTCGTCGCGAACGGGGCGAACGGGCGACGAAGCGATAGGTGGGAAAAACGCTGCCAGTGGGTAAGCAACTCATTATTCCTGCAAGCCGCCTCGTGTCAAGCTTTTGCGGCCCCTTCGCAAACGGAAATCGACAGTTTTTTCCAGATTTCCGGCCACCGCGGCACGCAAAACCACCCATCTTCCCAGGGCGATGAAACGACGCTCGCGTCACACCCCTTTATTTGGGGAAGCGGCGCTCCCCTAGTCGCCGGCAGCAGGCTCAGGCATAACCAAGGACCGATCACTCGCAAGACACGCCAACGGGTCCTTCCGGTTCGCGCGGCGGAACCTTGGCCAAGTTCGCCTCGTTTTTAGTCCTTTGCCAGCGGAATCGTCATGCCTTGGGTCCAGAAAGAAATCACCCTGCCGCCGTTTCGCCGCGGCTGCCACTTGATCACCGACCTGGTGCTGGCATCGCTCGCCGATCTCAAGCAGTTTCGCGTCGGCTTGCTCCACGTTTTCATCCAGCACACGTCGGCATCGCTGGCGATCAACGAGAACGCCGACCACGACGTGCTCGCCGACATGGAGATGGCGCTCAACAAGATCGCGCCGGAAGACTTGCCTTACGTCCACACGATCGAAGGCCCAGACGACATGCCGGCCCACGTCAAAGCGGCGCTCGTCGGCAGCAGCGTGAGCGTGCCCGTGGCGGAGGGCAAATTGGCGCTCGGCACGTGGCAGGGAATCTATCTCTTAGAGCACCGGAATCGGGCGACGGGGCGGCGGCTGGTGTTGACGCTCCAGGGAGAGTGAGAGAATGCAGAAGGCAAAATGAAGAATGCAAAATGAAGAATGAAGAGCAGCGCCCGTCGACCGTCTCTGCATTTTTCATTCTTCATTTTGCATTCTGCCTATCATGCTCCGGACAGCTTCTTGACCGCGTCGTAGGATTGCCTGGCCTTAAGGCACGTTTGGCGGAACGTTTCCGGTCGAGGGACGCCGGAGAGGCGGAACGTTTCGACCTGGCCTTTCTTGAAGATCAACTCGCCGGCTGGATACCACTCTTGTCCCGGCAGCACGTCGACCTCGATCGAATCGAAGCGGTCAAACTCGACGGAGCGGTCCTCGACGGGTTTGAGTCCCTTCTCGACGATCACTCGGCGATTGGTCAGGCGATATCGCCGAGCGCCCCACGGCGAGAGCATGTGAAAGAACACATTGATTGCCACGGGGATCAAGAGCAACGCCATGAGCTTGCCCAAGGCAAACGGGCTGCTGCCACCGAGCATGCACATTCGTCCGATCCACCGGCCAATGCCAAGGGCGGAAATCGACGGCCAGACCGTCATGATGGTCGCTTCGGCCGTCTGAGATGGCGTAACGCCGGCGATGGCTTGTTTCATGGCTTCTGGCGGCAAACGGGACGAGGAACTGGCAGTCTCGGCGGGCATCCCGGGAGGACAGTGCGAGCCGATACCTTACCAAACGCGCTCGCGAAGTCCTAGTGGGAGCGGGCGCAAATGGAGACGATTGGCGGGATCGCGACCAGAACTTTCCTCGCGCCGCGAACCGTGCGATATCCGCTTCTTCAAAGCCGCGCGGCTAGCCGGTCTAGCGGACTTCGGCGTCGGGAACGACGCGACCCCGAGGGCGGATCGGGCCGGGAGGTTCGTCCGGAATCGGCACACTCGGTAGCGACGAATTCCTCGCCGCTGAACCGGCCGCGTCCGGCCGGGCTGTGGATGAAAGGTCGTTCGCCGCCAGTTGCAAAGCCGGGCCAGAACGGACCTTGAGCACCTGGTCCAACGGCACGGTGAGAACGCCATAGGACGTCTGAAATTTCATCGGAGCGACCCGACCGACGCTGCCCGTGAGCATGTCGCCGTTGATGAAGTGGACGCGATGGGTTTTGGCGCCATTGATGACGACTGCGAAGTCGAGCGTGCGGATCGAGGTCATCGGAATCTCGATTCTCCCGAACACGGCCTCGAACGGTACTGCTTTGGTTTCGCCAAATACGCCAGTCAGCAACGTGCCGTCGTGCATTTCGAGTATGAACCGGCCCTGACCGGGGACCAATGCGACCGGGGCCAACGGGGGCTTGGTCTCCGGCGCGGGGACCGGGACCTGTGGGGCGGCAACCGGCGGCGACGCGACCGGCGCAGGCAAGGTTGCGGGCGGTGGGGCGTCGACCTGAACTTGCACGGCTCGAATTTGTGTGGTTCCGTCGGGATCGGGGACGGGAACGGCTTGCCCCCACACCTGGCACCCCCAGGCCAAAGCAAACAAGCTCGCAAGGGTAGCGATGGCTGGTCGGACATTCATCCGAGCCACGCTTAGAAAGCGGTCGCCCCGTCCCTTGGGGTGGTCCCACAACGCCCGATCCGACCCCGTCAATGCCCTCATGGCATCCCCCACTCCGGCAAGCACGCCGGCAAGAAAATCGCACGAACTGCGCCCGCGCCGCGCGTAATTTGACGCGGATGGGAAGGCTTCGTCAAGTGTGAAAAGTTTGCGATCTGTATCGGATTGCGCGTGCATGACGCTCACCTGTGTCGTTCGACTCGCGGCGATCGCAGAACAAAGCAATAACCGGGCCAATTGCCGGACGGCAGCGAACCGTGGCGCGAAAGGCGCGCTCTGAGCGCGCAAGCACACTGTGCCGCCTGTGAATCCGTTTTCCGAGAGCGGACGGCCACGTTCTTCTGGAGGTATGCAGCGGTTTGAGTTGGCGAACGATGCCAGAGGGCGATACGCGTGACAAAGCGCCAGTATGCCGGCAAATCCGGCAAGTTCGGCAAACGCGCCCGGAATTCCCGGCTGCTTCGACTGTGCTTATTAGGAAAGCTCGATTTGCGCGGCAGACTCTGCCGATCTAGGACCTGCCGGAGGCGAACTCTCTGCCTGGCCGTATGGACCGGCCCGACCCCGAAACCGACTTTCGCACCATGACCGACCACGAAAACCTGCTGGAGCGCGTCTCCTCGGCGCTGCGCCGCGACCCGTACCTCTCCCGACGAAATCTGCGCTTCGAGAGTTTGGAAGGCAAAGTCAAGCTGACCGGCGTGGTCCAGTCGTACTACCAGAAGCAGATGGCGCAGGAAGTAGTCCGCCGGGTCGACGGCGTGGAACGGATCGAGAATGATCTGGAAGTCATCGCCGTGTGAGAAGATACGCCTCGTTTCGGCGACCACGGCTACGGGCTGGCGTCGCGGGAAGCATTCGGTCGATAATCGGCGATGTTCGTTAAGCCGCCGCAACCGCGCGGTGCCGCGCACCGCTGTGGCTCGCTTGACGCTTGCTCACGGCGTCGCCGCCCATGCCCCTCGAACTCGTCACTGCAATCGACGATCCGCGACTGGCGCCGTACGCCAACCTGCGGCAAACGAACCTGACGCGCTGGTCGGGTCTGTTCATCGCCGAAGGCCGCCGCGTCGTCGAACGCCTGCTGGCGAGCGAGTTTCACGTCGAGTCCGTCTTGCTCAGCGACCGCCGGCACGAGACGGTTCTGGCCGAATGGCCGGCCGAGTGGGTCGCCGACGTGCCGGTACTGATCGTGCCGCAGCGGCTTGTCGAAGTCCTGGTGGGCTACAACTTCCACGCCGGCGTGCTTGCCTGCGGTCGGCGGTTCGAGCCATTCGGCGTTGCCGAGACGCTCGCCATTTGTCGCCGCAGCCACACGGTCGTGGCCTGTCCGCGAATCACGGGGCCGGACAATCTCGGGTCGATCTTGCGGAACTGCGCCGCTCTGGGCGTCGATGCCGTGTTGCTCGGTCCCGGCTCCTGCGACCCGTTCTCTCGGCGGGTGCTGCGCGTGTCGATGGGAGCGCCGTTTTCGCTGCCCGTCGCCGAATGCCCGACGCTCTTCGACGACTTGATCTCGGCCCGCGATGCCGGCGGCTGGCAGCTCATCGCCGCGGCAATCGACGGGGAGGCCGAGCCGCTCGCCGAAGCGATCCGACCGGAGCGGATCGTGCTCGTCCTGGGCAACGAAGCGGAAGGACTCGACGACGACTGGCTCGCCGCCTGCGACCGCCGCGTCATGATTCCGATGGCGGCGCCCGGCGACTCGCTGAACGTAGCCGTCGCCTGTGGCGTGATGCTGCACCACTTTCTGTGGATGGCGCCCGTCGTGCCGCGTCGCGCGGGCGACGATGGATCCGCCGTCGATTGAGGGCCGCGTCCGCGATACACGTGATTTCTCGGACCTGTGCGAAACTCCGATTCGGCGGCGGAGTTTTATTGTCAGCGACTGCGTATGCACGTGTACCCCCGGTTCGCCATGTCGCCTTTGCCATCCCAACGCGTTGCACATGATCTGGCCGCGCGGCTGCGCGATGCCTATTGGGCGATGCACCGGCTAGCCGACTCGCATTTGGAGCGCCACGACATCACGGCCGATCAGTTCGTGCTGCTTGCGGCGCTTGCCGACGAAGACGGTCTCGCGCAGCCGGAGCTTTGCCGCCGCACGTCGTCGAATCCCAGCGCCATGCCGGCCCTGCTCGGTCGGCTGGAAACCCGCGGGTTCATCGTCCGCGAACAATACGCGGCCGACCACCGCGCCCGCTGCGTCAAGCTGACACCTCATGGACGGCACGCCTTTGCCGAACTGTGGGCCTATAGTGAGCCGTTCCGCGCGCTTTTGGTCGCAGACTTCACGCCCCGAGAAGCCGAAACGCTTGCGGCGTTGCTCGCCCGCGTTCCCGAGGCCATGCGCCGCGCGGCGGCCGTCATCGACTGATTTTGGTCGTCACGTGTGCGGTTGGACGTGCGATCTGGCATCTCGTCGCTCGACACGCGCCGCCCGGTTCGATTACGATCATAGCGCAGTCGCACGCCGCGCCGCACGCTCTTCCACCCGAGGATGTCACGATGTCCGCCGACCACGAGCACAACCGCACACAGCCCGACCGCCGCGAGTTCATCAAGACGGCAGCGGCCACGACGGCGATCGCCGCCGCGTCGACGAGTTTTGGTCCGACGATTCTGCGGGCAACCGACAAAGCCGGTTCGAAGCTGCCGGTCGTCGGCGCCGGCGAGTACACCTACGAATGCCATCACGGCTGGGGCGCGCTGCCCGACAACCTCAAGTGGGAAACGACGCACGGCGTCGCCGTCGACGCGGCCGGCAACATCTACATCACGTATCAAGGCAGCGCCGCGATCCGCGAACACAAGGACACCGTCGTCGTCTTCGATCCGGACGGCCAGTTCGTCCGCTCCTTCGGAGCGGAATACTATCACGGCGGACACGGTATCGACGTCCGCAAGGAAGGCAGCGAAGAGTTTCTTTATCTCTGTGACTTCCACCACCACATCGTCACGAAGACGAGTCTCAAAGGCGAAGTCGTTTGGAAGAAGGAGTTTCCGCAGGAGCCGAACGTGTACAAGGACGCCGGCGCGTATCGACCGACGAATGTCGCCTTCGCGCCCGACGGCGGGTTCTACATCGGCGACGGCTACGGGTCGCACTACATCCATCAGTACGACAAGGACGCCAAGTGGGTCCGCACCTGGGGCGGCCAAGGCAAGGAGCCGGGCAAGTTCGAAACGCCCCACGGCCTGTGGCTAGACGACCGCCCCGGCCGCGAGCCGTCGCTCGTCGTCGCCGACCGCGCGAACGCGCGCCTCCAATACTTCACGCTCGACGGCAAGCATCTCGGGTTCGTCAACGAGGTCTCGTTCCCGGCACACTTCGACATCCGCGGCGACGTGCTGCTCGTGCCCGACCTGCACGCCCGCGTGTCGCTATTCGGCAAGGACAACAAGCTGATCGCGCATCTCGGCGACGACCCGGCGTGGACCGCCGAAGTGAAGAAGATGCAAATCCGCCGCGACGAAAAGAAGTGGCAAGCCGGCAAGTTCGTCCACCCGCACGACGCGTGCTTCGACAAGGACGGCAACATCTTCGTCGCCGAATGGGTCGAAACGGGGCGGATTACGAAGTTGGTGCGCGTCGGATAAAGAAGGAGTCGAGCAATGACCGCCATTCTGATTCGCCACGGCATGCACGTCATTCGCCAACCGCGGGGCAGCAATCTTTGCTGGGCCGCGTCGGTGGCGATGGTGATGGGCGGCAGCACGACCATTACGATCGTCCGCTCGCAAGCCGAAGCCGCCGGCGTCCGGCTCAACGCGAACGGCTCGCTCCCGTCCGGCGATCTGCCGAACGTCCAGCGGCTTGCGTCGCATTTCCGTCTGCATGTGGCCGACGTGCGGACGACGCCCGTCACGCTCGAGTCGATCCGCGGCTGGCTGCGGCCCGGACGGTTCGCGATGCTTGGCGGGTTCAACTACAGCGGTTCGATGACGGCGCTGGATCACGCGGTGACGTTCTACGCCGTCGAAGGCGATGGGACGCCCCGCGGCACGCGCGTCTTCCTCGCCGATCCGTTCAACGGACTCTTCCGCGACGACTTCGAGCACTTCGAGGAAGAAGTGATGGCCGATCCGCACTTCGTGCTGCACAAGTGACCGTGCGACCGCGCGTCAAAAGCTTAGCATCCGCCGGTATTCCTCCATCCGCCCTTCCAGATCGCTGCGGGCGATGCCCTTGAGGCGATCGAGGCTGAAGTCCTCGACGTTGAAGCTGGCCACGAGCACGCCGTAGGCCATCGCCGTCTTGAGCGTGACCGGGTCGAACTTGCCCTGCTCGGCGAGATAGCCCATCATGCCGCCGGCGAAGCTGTCGCCGGCCCCGGTCGGATCGACGACCCGTTCGGTCGGATAGGCCGGCAGGACGTAAGTTTCGTGCTCGCTGAAGAACATCGCGCCGTGCTCGCCCTTCTTGATGACGACGAACTTCGGTCCCATCGCCCTCACGGCGTGCCCCGCGCGGACGAGGTTTTCGTCGTCGGTGAGCAGCTTTGCCTCGCTATCGTTGAGCACGAGCCCGTCGATCCGCTTGAGCAGCGTCGCCAGTTCGTCGCGCTGCGTCTTGATCCAGAGGTCCATCGTGTCGGCCACGGCGAGTTGCGCGCCGGGCAACTGATCGAGGACCTTTAGTTGCAACGTCGGCGAACCGTTCGCCAGGAATACGAAGGAGCACCGCCGGAACGCCTCCGGCAACACGGGGTCGAAGTGCTCGAACACGTTCAGATGCACTTCGAGCGTATCCCGATCGTTCATGTTCGGCTGGTATTTGCCGCTCCAGCGAAACGTCTTGCCGCCGGCGACGACTTGCAGGCCGCTGGTGTCGATGCCCTGCTTTTGCAACAGCGCGGTATGCGCGGTTGGCCAGTCCTCGCCGACCACGCCGACGAGCCGCACGCCGGTGAAGAAGCTCGCGGCATACGAAAAGTGAACCGCCGACCCGCCGAGAACGTTCTCGCGACGGTCGGAGGGCGTTTCGACGCTATCCAGGGCAACGGAACCGACGACGAGCAAAGGCATGGACGACGAACTCACGGCTAAGGAAGCGAATCGAACGCGGGTTGCGAGCGCGTGCTCGCAGTGCGAAATTCTGATGGGTATGCCGCGACAAGTAAAGGCCCGCCGCCGTTTGCGAGCGTCGCCGCCGCCAGCGTCGCCGCCCAGCCGGACTACAGAGTCACGCGAAACGCCTTCGCCCAAGCGGCGAGTTGCAACAGGGCCCAAAGTTGGTGGCTCGCGCGATACACCGACAAATCGGCGCGATCCGATATGCGGTCGAGTCCGCGGCGCACGAACGATTCTAGTGCGGCGCGGCGAAACAACTGCGCCGTCAGGCCGTCGCGGTCGCCGAGCAGCAGATCTTCGCAAAGCTCCACGTACTGGCGATTCACGAAAGCGTGCAATGGGATGCCGAAGCCCATTTTGGCGTGCGAAAACACCTCGTCCGGCAGCCACTCGCGAATCGCCTCGCGGAGGATGTATTTCTTGACGTCGCCGCGAATCAAGTGCTTGTCCGGTAATCGTGCCGCGAGGTTTGCAATTCCCACGTCCAAGAGCGGCGCCCGAACCTCGATCGAATTGGCCATCGACATTCGATCGACTTTGATGAGCATGTCTTCCGGCAACGACAGTTGCTGGCGAAACGCCATCATCTGTCGCAACCGAGACATTCCGTCGAGCGCCGCGACCTGCGCGTTGAGCCAGTCGTCCGCCAGGCGACGCCTCGCGGCGTGATGCTCGTCCGCGAGCAACGAGTCCATCTCGTCGCGGGAGAACATCTCGCCGATCGACCAAACCCTCTCGTTCGCCGAGCCGCGGGCGAAATGCACGGCGCGTCGCGCCTTGCGCACCGCCGAACTACCGCCGAGTCCGGGGAATCTGCTCGCCGCCGCAAAGACGTTCTCCAGCGCGGCCAACGCAAACCCGGGCGCGATCGCCAGGCGATCGAGTTGCTGCGTCCAGCGAAACGTCTGATAACCGGCGAACATCTCGTCGCCGCCGTCGCCGGAAAGGCAAACGGTGACGTGATCGCGAATCAATCGGCTGATGTAGAACGTCGGGATCGCCGAAGAATCCGCGAACGGCATGCCCACGTGACGCACCACGCGCCACAGGTCTTCGGCGTCGAAGGCGTTGTTGGGCACGAAGAACTCGCGGTGCTCCGTGCCCAGGTGTTCGGCGACGCAGCGGGCGACCGGGCTTTCGTCGTAGTCGGCCTGCGCGAACCGCACCGTGAATGTCTTGACCGGCCGACTCGATTGCCGCTGCATCGCCGCGACCACGCCGCTCGAGTCGATGCCCCCGGACAAGAACGCGCCCAGCGGCACTTCGCTTTCCATCTGGCGCTTCACCGCCGAGAGCAGCGCGCCGCGCACGGCCTCCTTGGCCGCGCGTTCGTCCTCGAAGGCGGCGTCCTCGCGGGGCTGGAGCGCGAAGTATCGACGCACGGTCGCGACGCCGTTGCGCCACGTCATCGTGTGCCCCGGCGGCAATTGACGAACGCCGGCAAACGTCGTCCACGGCGAAGGCACGAACGCCCGGCGAAGATAGACGTGCAACGCGTCGAGATCGGCCTGCCGGGGAATCGCCTCCCATTCCAGCAGACTGGTCAACTCGCTGCTGAACGCTAACGTCCTGCCGTCGCCATGCCAGTAGAATAGCGGCTTCTCGCCGAAGCGATCGCGGGCGAAGAACAGCGAGCCGTCCGTCGTCCGGTAAATGCAGAACGCAAACATCCCCTCCAGCCGCTCCGGCACGCGCTCGCCGAATTCCTCGAACGCATGCAGGATGACTTCGGTGTCGCTTTGCGTTCGGAAAATGTGGCGCCCGGAACGCAGGAGTTCTTCGCGCAGCTCGCGATAGTTGTAGATCTCGCCGTTGAAGACGATGACCAGCGTGCCGTCTTCGTTGACGATCGGCTGGTGTCCTCCGGCGCGGTCGATGATCGAGAGCCGCCGCATCGCCAGCGACGTCGTCGCGTCCGTATACGAGCCGGCGTCGTCCGGTCCGCGATGGACGATCGCCGCGTTCATTCGCGTCACCACGGCGGCATGATCCGCATCGCCCGCCGTCGTCAGCCCGCAAATGCCGCACATAGGATACTACCGCCGGAACCCGGAAATGCGGCGCGATGCCGCCGTTGGGAACTGAAGGATACGTCGCTTGCGCGCGGCGTCAATGGCAACCGTCACTGCCCGACTTCTGCAGGAAGCGACCTCCAGCAACGCCGTGTGGGAGAATCGCGCTTAATCCGTTCATTCTCCACCGCGACCGGGCCAGTCGCAGCACACACCGCCGCCCAATTCGGCGCGTTGCAACGGCGAGCTCAATGCGCGTGGTGCGTTTCTCGCGGCAATTCTCGGCACCGCACATGCCCGCTCGCTCAAAACTCAAAACAAACATCGTCTTGTTGCTCTGCAAATCGCCAGTGATTACGCTAGCCTCGTGCAGTTCTCTCGACCGTTGTTTCACAACCCGGTAGTGCGCGATGCATAACGCCAAGACTCCGCTGCGTTGTTTGACTATTTGCTGCTCGTTCGCCTTCCTGGCCGCGGCCGGGCCCCTCCGCGCTGATCTGCCCTCCGTCTGGAACTTCGACAACCTCGCCGATCCGCTCACTGCCGCGTTCGGTCCCGGCATGCTGTCGTATCGCGATCCCGGCGGCACGGGCTGGGGACCGCAGCTTACGCAGTTCGGCACGGCGTCGAGCTTCGGTCTGCCGCCGTTGCCGGGCGGCGATGCGGGCGTGATGCGGTTTCCCACCACGACGCCTCAGCAAGGCTACACCGTCGCACACAACACGCCCGCCAACGGCACGTTCGTCGATCAGGGCTTCGTCTCGAACTACACGCTCGTCTGGGACGTGCTCTGGCCCAGCGAAAGCGACGGGGCATACCGCTCGTTCTATCAAACCTCGCGGACCAACGCCAACGACGGCGAGTTCTTCGCGCTCAATGCGCCCAGCGGCGGCATCGGCATCAGCGGCAACTATCACGGCAGCCTGACGCCGAACGAATGGCATCGCGTCGCGCTCGTCGTCCGCGCCGCCGACGGCGAAGGGCAGTTGCACAAGTACATCGACGGCGTGTTCGTCGGCGGACAAGGCACGACCGGCTCCGGCATCGGCAGCCGCTGGGCCCTCGAACCGGACATCTTCCACGTCTTCACCGACGAGAACAACGAAACCCGCCCCGGCTATTTGAGCAGCATGATGTACGTCGACCGCAATCTGTCGATGGACGAGATTCGCGCGCTCGGCGGTCCGCACGCGGGCGGAGCAAACGTGAGCGGCATCTTACCTGTTACTCCACCACCGGCCGCGCCGCATCGCATCGAAATCATCGCCCATCGCGGCGAATCGTGCTGTGCGCCGGAGAACACGCTGGCGTCGATCGAAGCCGCCTTCGCCGCCGGCGCCTCGCACATGGAAGTCGACATTCGCCTTACATCCGACGGCGTGGCGGTGCTAATGCACGACGCGGATGTCGCCCGAACGACCGACGGAGCGGGCAGCGTTTCTGGCATGACGCTCGCACAGGTCAAGCAACTCGACGCCGGATCATGGTTCAGCCCACAGTTCGCCGGGACGACCGTTCCCACGCTCGCCGAGGCATTGCAAGCCGCCGCCGGCCGCGGGCGGTTGCTGCTCGACGTCAAGGTCGACGGCATGGGCGCTGCGATCCAGCAGGCCCTGGTCGAGGCGGGCACGGACCACACGGCGATCTGGCCGTGGCGTGGTAACAGCACGACCGCGGCGGAGGATTTTCGCAATCACATTCCCGGCGTCGAGATTCTTTGGGGCTCGGCGCCGGCGTCGCTTACGACCGCCGCGTTCGACAGCCTCAAAGCCCTGGGAGTCGTCGGGTTCGACGTCGGGCTCGGCTCCGTGACCCCGGCGTTCGTCGACGCCGCGCACGCCAACGGCATGTACGTTTCGGCCTTCACGATTCTCGATCCGCCGACGATGCTTCAGGCGATCGATCTCGGCCTCGACGCGATGGAAACCGATTTTTCGGCCGTGCTCGACGAGCTTATGCCCGAGTACGGCGACATCAATCGCGATGGCGTCGTCGATCGAGCCGACGCCGCGATCCTGGCCGCCAACTACGGCCGCGCGGGCGACGCCGATTGGAGCCGCGGCAGCTTTGACTTGCCGTATCTCGACGACAACTCGGTGACGCTGGCCGATCTCGCGCGGTTGCAAGCCCATCTCGCGTCGGGCGGTCCTGCATCGCCAAGTTTCGCCGCCGGTCATGTGCCCGTTCCGGAGCCGGGCGCCCTGGCGCTCGTCGCCTTGGGCTGCTCGATTTCGGTCGTGGCCGCGCGTCGCCGGCGGCGGGACCGACCAGTCTATCGCCTTGCCATTTGATTCCGGCGCACGCTGTCCAACCCAGCGACGCGGCCTGGCGATACAATGCCGTCGCCGGCAGGTTCGCCCACTCGCCGGTTTGGAGCGGCGCGAACCTTTCCTGCCCCTCGCGCCGTCGTGTCAGAGCGCCCGAGCAAATTTTCCCGCCACGAGACGGATTCGTTCCATGAGCACCGAAGCCAAGTTCGAAATGTTGCCGAGCGGCGAAGCGACGGCGATTCTGCCGACCGGCGGCCGCACGAAGCCGATCACCGTGATCGGCACGGAGGCGATCCGCGGCACGTTCGACGAACTTTGCTTGCAGCAGGCAATCAACTCACGCCTCGCCCCGGGCGTAACGGAGCTGGTGCTCAATCCCGACGCGCACTGCGGCTTCGGCGCACCGGTCGGCTGCGTGCTCGTTTCGCCGACGCACATCTATCCCGGTCCGGTCGGCGTCGACATCAAGTGTTCGATGAGTCTGTTGCAGACCAACCTTCAGGCCGACGCGGTGAGCGACCGCCGCACGCGCCGGGCGCTGATCGACGCGATTTGCGAACGCACTCCCACCGGCGCGGGCCGCGGCCAGCGGCACGTCAAGAAAGCCCGCCACGTCGACGAGGCGCTCGGCCGCCGCGCACTGGTCGAAGGCGCTTCGCGCGAAGTCTGCGAAGCGCTCGGCATTCCGCCGGCTTGGGCCGAACGCTGCGAAGACGCCGCGCACCTTGGGCACGACGACACGACCGCCGCGCTGGCGGAACGCTTGGACCGGCTGCTTATCGGTGGCCGGATCCGCAATTTCGACAACGCCGTCTCGCAACTCGGTTCCTACGGCGGCGGCAACCACTTCGGCGAGTGCGAAGTGGTTCACGTCGAGAAAAGCGAACGCGCCGCCCGCGTCGCCGATGCGTTCGGCATCGAGGACGGCCGCGTGGCGTTCCTTTCTCACTGCGGCTCGCGGGGTATGGGGCACCAATTGGCCACGGGCCAATTCCGCACGCTGCAAGGCAAGTTCGCGCTCTGGGACATTCCGCTTCCCGGCGCGGATCGCGAATTGGTCTACGCCCCGCTCGGCACGCCGGAAGCCGACGAGTACCTTGACGACATGGCCTTGGGCGCGAACTTCGCGACGGTAAACCATCTGCTCATCAACGCGCTCGTGCTCGAAGCGTTCGCCGAAGTGATTCCCGGCACGACGGGCCGGCTGGTGTATTTCATCAGCCACAACATTGCCCGCCGCGAGATCGTCGACGGCCGCCCCGCGTGGGTCCATCGCAAAGGGGCGACGCGGGCGTTCCCCGGAGGACACCCAGCGCTGCGCAACACGCCGTTCGCCGACGTGGGGCATCCGATCCTGTTGCCGGGCAATCCGCAGGCCGGTTCGAGCATCATGGTTGCCGATCCCGGCGCGGATAAAAGCTGCTACAGCGTCAACCACGGCGCGGGCCGCACGATGGGCCGCAAGCAGGCGATCCGCACGCTGGACCAGGCGCAGATCGACCGTTCGTTCGACGCGGCCGACATCCTGACCAACTGCCGCACCTATCCCAAGGACGAAGCGCCGGCGGCGTACAAGGACTTCAACGAAGTCCTCCGGAGCGTTACGACAGCCGGACTAGCCACGGAAGTCGCCCGGCTCAAGGCCCGATTCGTCATCAAGGACGGGGATAAGGCGGACGACTGAGGTTAGAGGTTAGAGGTTAGAGGTTGCAACACATCGAACAAATCCAATCCCCAACCTCCAACCTCCAACCTCTAATCTCCCGCTTCATCCGTCGTCAGTGCGTAATCGCGAATCCCGTGCTTGTGGCAGAGGTTAAAGACTTGGGCCGTGCTGTCGAGCGGGCTGCGCTTGTCGCCGCGGATGAGCACCGTCTTGCGGCCCGGGTTGTTCGTGGCGAGACGTCCGAGGATGGCGTCGAGTTCGGCGAGCGTGACCGGCTGCGTACCGACGAAGAATCGGCCCTCGGCGTCGATGTTGACGAGCGTTTCCTTTGGCCGGGCCGTGAGCGGCCGGGCCTCGCTTACGACGGGAAGCTGCACGTCCAACTCCCGCTCCTCTTCGGCAAACCGCGTGGCGACGAGGAAGAAGATCAGCAGTTGGAACACGACGTCGATCATCGGCGTCATGTTGATGACGTCGAGCGCGCTTCCCTTTTTGATGTTGACGGCCATGCGTGAATCTCAGAGAAGTTGGAGGTTAGAGGTTGGAGCTTAGGAATGCCGCGCTGCCCAACCTCTAACCTCTAACCTCTAGCCTCGAGCCTTCTCCACCACCGTCGCCTCGATCGGCTTATCCGCTCCGTCGAGCGACTTGGCGCTCGTTCGCAGCCGCCCTTCGAACCGCTCGACGTGGGGCAGGAGCGTGCTCACGAGGTCGTCGATCTCGCGGAACAGGGCCTGGATGCGGCCTTCGAAGAAATGGGCAATCACGACGGCCGGAATCGCGACGCACAGTCCCGCGAAGGTCGTTACCAGCGCGATATAAATGCCCGTGGCGAGCATCGTGGCCTTGTTTTGACCGGGATCTGCCGTGGCGGTGACGAAGAACGCCATAATCATGCCTTGCACCGTGCCGAGCAGGCCGAGCAGCGGCCCGACGGCGGCGGACATCGTGAGCCAGCGGACATTTCCATAAAGCACGGTCGCTTCGCGGTCGCTGGCTTGAGCGACGGCGTGCTCGACTTCGCTGTGCGGCCGGCCGACTTTGAGCAGCATCGCGCGGATGACGTTCGAGGCCGCCGAGGGAAACTGCTGACAAATGCGATAGACGGCCTGCGGCTCGAACGGGGCTTGCCGCGCGCCGAGCTGACCGAGTGCCGCGACGAGTCCCTCCGGCATGACGCGGGAGCGCCGCAGCGCCAACGCCCGCTCGATCGCCACGAGCACGACGACGACGGAGAGCGCGCCGATGGGAATCATCAGCGGCCCGCCGTCAACGAGCAATTGAAGCGGATTGAGCGTCGGCGCGTCGTCCGCGCTCGTGGCCGAGCCATTCGGCTCCGCGGCGCGCTGCTGGTCTTGGGCGCGATTCATGGCTCGGTCGGCGGCTTCCTGCGCGGCCCGGTCCTGGGCGTCGTCGGCGGCGTTCTGCGCCGCGACGGGCGCGACGCGCACGTATAATGCCAACATGGCGACTCCGAATACGGCCCACAGACTCGCTCGAACCCACGTTTTGTAATGGCTCTTCACAATGGTTCTCGGTCTAGCGTTACGTTACGGGACTAGCCGACAGCGATCGACGCGCGTTTCTCACCCGGCCGACGACTTGCCCAGCCGTTCCTTCGCCAGGGCCGCTTCTTCGCTCGTCGGATAGCGCTCAATGGTCGTTTGGAACCACTTCTTCGCTTCGTCGTTTTGCTTCAATGTGGCGTGCACGTGCCCCAGCGAGAAGGCGGCCTTGGCCTTCCAGCGATCGATTTCCGGGGCGGCATTGGGATAGCCCTCGGCGACCTTGTAGTAGTTGCGGATCGCCTCGCGGTAGTTCTTGCGGAGGAAACAAATCTCGCCCATCATGAACCGGCTGCGGGCGCCGACTTCGCGGGTCGTCTTGCGGCCGGCCGCGTCGAACTTTTCGAGCGCTTCGTCGTACAGCTTGCTTGCGGCGGCGTCTCCTTTGGCGTCGGCCTCGTCGGCCAGATTTCGCTTGGCCCAGCCCTGCTCGTAGAGTGCCTCGGGCAGATAGTACGAATCGGCGTAGCTCGCGACGAGCTTGTCGAGCGTCGCGATCGTTTCCGTCCAGCGTTTGGCTTGCGACGCGCACTGGCCGGCGTGCAACAGCGCCAGCACCTCGAAATCCTTCGATGCCAGCTTCTTGGCGAGCGCCTGGTCATAAGCCGGCAGCGCTTCGGCGAACTTATTCTGCTGGAAGTACGACTCGCCGAGCATGAATAGCCCCTCGGCGGCGAGCGGGCCGCTGTCGGAAATGCCAAGTTGTTTCTGAAACGCGGCCTGGGCTTTGTCGTACTGCTGCAAGCGGTAATGGGCCCAACCCGTGCGATAAGCGATCTTCTCGGCGAGCGCATCGGCGGACTTCGCCTTCGTGGCGGCTTCGTATGCGGCGAGGGCTTTGTCGTAGGCCTTGTCGGCGAAGTGATACTCGCCGAGCAAATAGTGCGCCTCGGCGCCGAACTGCGAATCGCCGAACTCCGTCGCGAGCCGCGCGAACGTCTGCCGCGCTTCGGCGTCGCGTTTGAGCGTGCGGAGGCTCCAGCCCAGCTCGTAGAGCACGCCGGCGGTTTCCGGGTAGTTCGGCGCGTCTTTGAGCAGCGCCTGGTACGTCTTCACCGCGTCGTCGGGCTTCTTGAGCCGATCCTGGCACAGGCCGAGGATGTGTCGAGCGGCCGCGACGCGCTCGGCGGACGGTTTGGCGGCGAGGACGGCTTGAGCATCCGCGGCCGCTTCCTCGAATCGGCCCTGGAACTGTCGCGCGGCGGCGCGGTCGTAGCGGGCGTCGGCCGCGAGCGCGTGGTTGGGGTGCTTTTCGATCAGCGTCGTGAAAGCCTTTTCCGCCGCGGCGTGATCTTTGAGATCGCTCTGTGCCAGACCGATTCCATAAATCGCGTACGGCGCAAATTCGCTTTCGCCGTATTGCGACAGCATCTTTTGATATAGGGCGATCGCTTCTTGCGGCTTGCCCGAACGAGCGGTGTAGTTTGCGGCGCGATAGGCGGCTTCGGCCAATAGCGGACTCGATGGGAACTTGGCCGCGATCCGCTCGACCGCGGCGATCGCTTTGGCAAAGTCCTTGCCGGCCGCCTGACACTCGGCCACGATCAACAACACGCGGTCGGCGTTGCGGCCTTCGGGCGCGGCGGCGATCGACGATTCGCAGGCCTTGAGCGCCTTGTCGTAGGCCTGCTGCTTGAAGTAGCTCGTCGCCAGCCAATAGTTCACGTCGCCGAGCACGTCGGCGTCTTTCGTGGTCGCTACGAGCGGCGCCAACTGCTCGATCGCCGCGGGATATTGCTCGGCCAACAGGAGCGTGTAGCCGAGCCGCCGCTGCCACGTCGCGGCTTCGCGGTGCGAGGCGAATTTGGCGATGAGATCGCGAAACTGCTTCTCCGCACCGGCAAAGTCGCGTTCGAGCAACCGCGATTCGGCGAGCACCGCGGCCGCCTCGGGCGCGAGCACGTGATCGGCGTGCCGCTTGAGGAAATCCTCCGCGAGCGACTGCGCCTGCTTGGAGTTCTCCGTTTGCAGCGAGGCATACGCCGCCATGAAGCGGGCTTCCGCCGCGAGCGGATCGTCGGGAAACGCCTTGACGAGCGCGAGATAGGCATCGACGGCGGTTTTGCGTTTTTCGGGCTGATCGAACGTCGCGTCGGCGGCGTCGAGTTGTAACTGCACCGCCCATTTGCCCCCGGCCGCTTTGGCCAGCGCCCTTGCCGCGACATCGGCTGCTTCGGCCGGTTTCTTTTCCCGGATCAGGCATCGGGCGACCAGATGCGCCGCCTCGGCCGCAATGTCGGCGTTGCCCGAGTCAATGAGCGCGGCGAGCGCGGCGCGGGCTTCGGCGAACTTGCTCAGAAGCAAGAGCGCCTTGCCCGCGTTCATGCGGGCCAGCGGCGCTTGGGTCGATTGCGCGAACCGCTCGGGAACGGCCAGGTAGAGTGCGGCCGCTTCATCGTATTGCTTGAGTTCGTAGGCACACGACGCCTGCTGCATGAGGGCCTGATCGGCCTGCGGGAAGTTCTCGATCGCCGCCGCCTTGGCAAAGAACGGTTTGGCTTCGGCAAACTTTTTTTCGGCAATGAGGGTCTCGCCGCGGCGGAACGTCACGTCGCCGGCCAGTTCGTGCGTGGCGTGGTTCTTGAGAAATGTGTCGTAAGCCTTGCCGGCTTCGGCGTGCGAACCGAGCTCTTCGAGGGCGAATCCGAGGCCATAGAGGGCGCTCGGGACCAATTCGCTCTTGGGATGCTCGTCGAGGAGCATCTCGTAGGCTTTGACGGCTTCGGCCTTGCGCCCGGCCGCGTAATGGGCTTCCGCGTTGTAGTACAGGGCTTGCGGCGCGTGCGGCGACTTAGGGAACTTCGTCGCCACAGTGCCGAGTGCCGCCGCCGCTTTGGTCAGATGGTCGATCTTGGCCGCGTTATCCTTCGTGGCCTGCGCGACGTGGTAGTGGGCCAGCCCGAGGAACAGGTAGGCTTCCGCGGCAAGCTCGAACTTTTCCCCACCGGCGGCCAGGGCCTTTTGTGAGGCGGTGATCGACTCGTCGTACTTCTGCTGTTTGAGTTGGCAGACGGCCAGATAGTGCCAGGCCTTCGGCACGAGCGGGTCGCTGGGATACCGCTTCAGGAAATCGGCGTATTCATCGGCCGCCAGACCGAACTTGCCGCCGTTCTGAAAATTCACCGCGTCGGCGAACTGCAGGACGGCTTCGTCGGAGGATTGGGCCGCGGGTTTGTCGACGGATTCCTGGCCGATTGCCGGACGCCACGCGAGCAAGATCGCGGCCGCGCTTAGCGCAACGAACAATCCCCACCCCCGGAACTTTTTGGCGGCGGCAAATAAGAGGTTCTCCATATTTCAACCCTCGCGCGATGCACTTTCGGACTGCGGTTGCTCGGCCGGCAACGACCTATTCGCCCGTGAATCTCCGACCTTGCCCGGCCGAGAGCGCACGACGGCGTAAACGTGCATTATCACCTTGCGGGCGGCGCATTTCCAGAATGTCGCGCGGCCGGGGAAACGGCCGCAAAATCGGCCGACCCCGCCGCAACATGTCGCCGGGGCGCCCCGTTCCGCAAAGGCGACCGCCAGAGAGAGCTACGAAGACATGACCGTCGCGCGAAATGGTTTCACGTCGCCGCGGCATGGGAATTTACGGCCCGTCCGCAGGAACGGTTCGCGCAATTCTTCGTCGAAGCCACGCGCCAACGAGAAATCTGAACGAATCGCGCGAATTGGCCGTTACGACGCCTCGCCGTCCACGGCCGTGGCCTCGGTGCTGTTCTCGTTGTCGTTCTCGGTGGCGCTCGGCGGGGCTGTCGCGACGAACTCTTCGTCCGTTCGAGCGACGCAAGCCGCCACGGCCAGGTCGCCGGTGACATTGAGCACGGTCCGGCACATGTCGAGCAGCCGGTCGACGCCGAGAATGATGCCGATGCCCGCGGCCGGCACGCCGATGGATTGCATCAGCACGACGATCAGCGGAATCGACCCGCCCGGCACGCCAGCCGTCCCCACGCCCGCCAGCACGGCCATCAACACGACCTGAAACTGCGCGGCCGGCGACAGGTCCACACCGAACACTTGTGCCAGGAACAGCACCACGACGCCCTCGTAGAGCGCCGTGCCGTTCTGATTGCCCGTCGCGCCGACCGTGAGGACGAAGTTAGCGATCTTCGGCGGCAGCTTGAGCTCGTCCTTGGCCACGCGGAGCGCCGTGGGGAGGGTCGCATTAGAACTCGACGTGCCGAACGCCACGACCATCGCCTCACGCACCGCCCGGAAAAAATCGAGCGGCTTCATCCGGGCGAAGGCGAAAATCACCGCCGGATAAACGATGCACAGGTGAATCGCGAAGCCGGCCATCGCCGTGAGCACGAACCAGGCGAGCGTGATGACGATGTCGATGCCGAGCTGGGCGGTGATCGCGAAGACGAGACAACCCGCGCCGTACGGGGCCAGTTTCATCGCGAAGTTGATCACTGCCATCGAAAGGGCGAATAGTCCTTGCAGAAAGCCGACGACGGTACGCCCGACCTCGCCGACGCTGGATAGCGCAATGCCGAAGATCAGCGAAAAGACCATCACGGCGAGCATTCCGTTGCCCTTGCTCGACCCGTCGAGGGCACCGACCATTTCCTGGAATGGGTTTTCGGGCAGCAGATCGACGATCGTATCGGCGGGCTTCTTCGCGAACGCGGCTTTTTCCGCGCTTTCCTGAGCTTTGCTGGCGAATTGCGTTTGCAGGCGTTCCTTTTGATCCGGGTCGAGCGTATTGCCCGGCTCGAATGTGCCGACGAGCACGACGCCGATCATCACGGCGGCGAAGGAGAAGATGGCGGTGAAGCCGAGCGTCCGCAACCCCACGCGGCCCAAATGCCGGAGATCGCCCAACTCGACGACGGCCAGGGACAGGGCCGAGAACACGAGCGGAATGACGACCATCATCATCAGCCGGAGGAAGATTTTTCCGACGGGCTGAGCGACGTACTCGACGGCCGAGTTCACCACGCCGGCCGCATCCGCCGAAGTCGCCGCCGCGTAGTTCGCCACCAACCCAAGCGTCCCGCCGACGAGCAGGCCGATGAGAATCTGCGTGTGCAGCGGAAGGCGGCGTTTGGCGGAGGGCGCGGTCGCTTCCATTCAGCGTTTCCTTACGCGAGATAGGTCCGACTCTAGCACTCGAAGATCTCACGAAGCGTTGCAATGAATCCCGGCAAGACTTCGCCGCCATCGAGTTGCCCGTCCAGCAATATCGTCCGTCGTTCGCGTCCCGCGGAATAAACGTCAACCGTTTTCTTAACGCCATTGACGACCCAAACGAGACTCGCCCCGCAGCCAATCCAGTGCCGGGCCTTCGCTTCGACCTCCGACGGGCGATCACCGGGCGAGACGATTTCCACCGCCAGGTCCGGCGGACCGTCAAAGAACTTTGGACATCCTGTCTTTGGAATCCGTTCGCTTAGGACAAACGAGATATCGGGGGCTAGGACAGTATCCGGATTACGTGCGACGACAAAGCCGACATCTCCTCCAGAGAACCCTTTGATGCCGTGAGTCTTTGCAAAATCCTTGAGCAAATAACCCAACTGAAGCAACAGCATTCCATGATCGTGACCGCTGGGCGACCGAGCCCAATTGCCGTAAGGGCAATCGTCGACGGTTCGGGCACGCTTTCGGCCGCAGCAATGCGGATTTCGTCGATAGATAACACGTGGTTGTAGATTTGGACGCCGTCGATCAATCCGTTCATCTGGTCGACGTCGTTCCCGCCGAGTCGGCCTCCGATGACGAGTCTTCCCGCCGCGGATTCATTGCCGAACACGCTGTTCGAATTTCCCACGTGGTTGCCGTTGAGATAGTAGTTGATCGCCCCGTTGTTATATGTCGCCGCGATATGCATCCATTGGCCGAAGGTAACGGGAATGGGCGAGGAATCGTTGTCGGCGATACCGTAAGTCGTGAAACGGATGCGGTTATTGTTTCCGGTAGTGTCGTTGAATCGCAAACCGATGCCCCAACCCCGATCGGCGCCGCCGGCACTGCCGGTCGAGAAAAAGCGATAGGTCGACGTGATCGTGGGAGCCGATGGGTTAACCCAGCCCATGACGGTAAGCGAACCGGCTGAGTCGATGCTTAGCGCTGCGTTGTTATTGTCCGTGCCAAGCGTAAAGAACTCGTCGACGTTTGACGGGCCGAAGCCGATCGACGTTCCGTGAGCGTTCGAGACAGTAATAGCGCCATAAGTTCCGTTAGGCACGCCGGGCTGGCCGTAAGACGGCGCGCCGGTGGCGACACCTTGAGGGTGACCGCCGATGAGGTCGGTAATGTTGCCGGAAGCTTCGTCCATCGTCCAAAAGCCGTAGCGATCGGCACGGACTGACCTTGCCGAAAGCGAGACGACAACAACCGATAAGAACAGCAAAGCCGCGACGCGGCGCAGGCAAACGACCTTCATTAGACCATCTCCGATCTGACGAGGATCGAATCGCCGAGGACCAACGGACCCGGGAGGTCGACCTAGGCACGATAGATCGTATTCTCCGGTCCGACGGCCGGCAAGGAAAAAAAATCGCACTTCTCGACCCGCCCAGCCGAATCATATTCCGTGCTGTTTACCTCATCCGGACTTATTCACCCTCGATATGAATTGAGCGTTTGAGCGTCGTGCGTGGCGTCGGGATGAAATGCGGGCGCGGCGGCCCCTTCCCCGGTGGTTTG
>QEVJ01000242.1 GCA_003576845.1 Planctomycetota bacterium | reverse complement strand
GACGGCGACGGCACGGGCGATTTGTGGAACACGAACCTGGCGACGACGCAGGAGGCGTTTCACGACAAGTTTTTGGGCGTGGCGATGCAGCGATCGCGGGCCGGCGATACCGACCCGATCCGCGTGGCGACGACGGGCGTGTTCGAGTTCGATTGCGTGAGCGGAACTTACGAACTCGGCACGCTCGTCTCGCCGGATCAGACCGGCGGCAACAACCTGCGGAATCAGCAAGTGCGGTCCGTGACGGGGACGCAGCACAACCTGGCGATCGGACGCGTGGCGAAGCGCTTGGGCACGGCGGGGACGCGCGTGCTGGTGGACATTCAGTCGACGGTGATGACCGGCGGCGCGCAGGCAATGGCTTGAGCAGGGGTCGGGATTCGGGATTCAGGGAATCCCGAGTTCTGAATCTCGACAGCGAACGAAGTCCTGAATCCCGAATCCCGACGTAGGACGGATTGCAATCCGTCCTACGCCGAATCCTGAATCCCGAATCCCGAATCCTGGTGAAACATGATCAAATATCGTGAACTGAAACGTCGTTACGAGTTGGATGGCGGCGAGAAGACGATCTCGCATTTGTCGGAGGCGCTGGCCCAGAAGCAGCTTGCGCCGGAGGATTTCAGCCTTCGCGATCTGGCGGAGGCGCTCGTGCCGGACGGGCATCATTGGGTGCGGTCGCTCGATCCGCGGAGTTCGAGCGGCGTGCAAGTGCTCGAAAGCGAGGCGGTCGACGCGACGGCGTTTCTGAACATCGCGGGGCAGTTGATCTACGCGAAGATCATGGACGCCTTTCGGCAAGAGGCGTTCGTAGCGTCGCGGCTCGTGGCGACGATTCCAACCCGGCTCAATGGCGAGAAGATTCCGGGCATCGCTCGCGTGAGCGACACGGTGGACGAAATCGCGCCGGGGATGCCGTATCCGAGCCTGGGTTTCGGCGAGGACTACATCGAGACGCCGGCGACGGCGAAGCGCGGGTTCATCGTGCCCGTGACGCGCGAGGCGATCTTCTTCGATCGCACGCACTTGGTGCTGAGCCGCGCGGCGGAGGTCGGCGAGATTCTGGGACTCAACAAGGAGAAGCGGCTCTTGGACGCGATCGTCGGCGCGACGAACCCGTACAAGTGGAAGGGGGCGGCGTACAACACGTACCAGGCGGCGACGCCGTGGATCAACGTGAAGACGGCGAACGAGCTGATCGACTGGACGGACGTGGACGCGGCGGAGCAATTGTTCGCCGAAATGCTCGATCCGAACACCGGCGAGCCGGTGCTCGTGCGGGCGAACACGGTGCTGGTGATGCCGGCGTATCGGCACGCGGCGCATCGCGTGTTCAACGCGGAGGAGATCACGTACACCGGCACGGGCGCCAACACGGCGACGACGGCGGCGAATCCGCTGGGGAATTATCGCGTGTTCGAGAGCCGGCTGGCGTATCGGCGGATCGTGGCGTCGGGCGTGGCGGCGGCGGACGCGAAGAAGTGGTGGTTTTTGGGCGACTTCCACAAGGCGTTCGCGTACATGGAGAACTGGCCGATCACGGTGACGCAGTCGCCGCTGGGGAGCGAAGCGGACTTCAACAACGACATCGTCGTGCGGTTCAAGGCAAGCGAGCGCGGGGCGGCGGCGGTGTTGAATCCGCGGTATGTCGTCAAATGCACGGGTTAATGCCCGCGGGGCGCGGGGGGATTCGGGATTCGGGGAATCCTGTCCCCATCACGGGTCCACGTCCTGAACTCCTCGCGCCCCCGAATCCCGAATTCCGAATCCCGAATCCTGACCCCTGACCCCCGACACCTGCCATGACACGTATTGGCGATGAAAGTTTGGCTCGATTCGATCACGGCCGCAAGAGCGCGATTGGGACGACGGCCGTGCAGCTTACGACAAGTTCGATGCACGCGCCGCGGGGCGTGCAGATCAAGGCCGCGGTGGGCAACAGCGGGACCGTGTACGTCGGCAACAGCGACGTGACGGCCGGCGCCGCGGACGCGACGGACGGTTTCCCGCTTGCGGCGGGCGACGCGTTGTTCGTGCCGATCGACGATCCGAGCAAGATTTTTCTTGTGGGGTCGGCGGCGGGGCAGGTTGTGCACTTCGTGGTGGTGTGAGCAGGGATCGGGGGGCAGGGGTCGCGGGTCAGGGTATGCCGACCTACGGCCCGAACATTCCCCGGCACCGCGCTCGTCCTCCAAAACGTCATTCTGTCTGACCCCCGACCCCTGAAACCTGACCCCTGCGCCATGCTTACTTCTTGTTTACCGCTGTACCGGCCGTTTGCTGGTGAGTCGCTTTTTTTTGGCGCTTCGCTGGCTGTTGTGAGCGACGATGCCGTGCCGGGTTCCGTTGCGGGGTTGGTTGTGGATCTCGATGCGGCGCGGGGCGTTTCGCTCAATGGAGCGGACGTGGCGGCTTGGGCGGATCAGAGCGGGAGCGGGAATCACGTGGCGCAAGGGACGGCGAACTTGCAGCCCGTTTTCACCGCGAGCAATCCGCATTTTCGCTCTCGGCCGTCGATCGATTTTCATAAGTCGGCCGGGGAGTATTTGTTTGGGGCGTCGTTGCCGATTTGCACGTTGCTCAGCGGGAGCGACAAGCCGTTTACGGCGTTCGTTGTGTGCCGGCGGTGGACGAAGGTTGCGGCGGACGAGTATTGCTTGTCGCTTGGGAACAGCGGACAGGCGGGGCAATCGTATTTGTCGCTGGGGTATCGCTATCAGAGCAGCAACTCGCAACGGCCGACGTTCGACGTGCGGGACGACGCGGGGACGACGGCGACCGTGGCGACCGGGCAGAACGAAATCACCGACTTGGGGCCGCAGGTGCTCGTGTGGAGCGCGTCGGGAACGGTCGCGCAGTGTTACGTGCTCGGGGCGTCGCAGAATCCGCTTTACGATGCGCTCGTTGGGACGCTTTCGTCCGGGAACGATTACGCGGCGCACGGCGCGATTACGTTCAATCGGTTTGCGATCGGGGCGCAGCTTCGCAGCACGGCGGCTCGGCAATGCGACTTGGAAGTCGCGCGGGTGCTCGTGTATGGGCGGGAACTGGCCGAGGCGGAGCGAGTGCGGGTGGCGCTGCATTTGTGGCGGCGATACGTGCGGGCGTCGGCGGAACCGGCGGAGTTGCCGGGACTGATTCACCATTGGGACGCGAGCCGTTTTACGGACAAGAGCGACGGGGACGCAGTTTTCGAGCTGGGCGACCTGGCGGGCAGCTTGCCGTTTCAGGCGATCGACGCAGGAACGGCGCGGCCGACGGTTCGGATGACGCCGCGCGGCTTGCGGTGCTTGGAGTTCAACGGTTCGACGAGCGCGATGACGGCGGGGGCGGCGGCCGATTGGTCGCTCTTGCACAACGGCGCGAATTTCAGCGCGTTCGTCGCGTATCGCGTGATCGATGCGAACCGAGACGCGCTCGAACCCTTGTTGGACACGCTCGACAACGCGCCGGCGACGAAGAATGGGCTGGGGGTTTACCACAACAACTTGGGCGGCGGCGTACATTCGCTTGCGTTCAAGGTTGGGGCGAGCAACGCGACGGCGGTTCTCAACCAAGCGACGCAGAACGGCGGGGCGCGGCCGCAGGCGTGGCGCGTGGCGCACCTCACGCACGAGGGTTCGCTGCCGTCGACAGAGGAGAACTATCAGCTTTGGCTCGACAACGAGAATTTCGCGGCGGTGGATCAGGGCGTCGCGCCGGCGGCGGGCGCGGCTTCGCATCCGTTGACGCTCGGCAAGCTGGCCGGCTCGGCGACGTTCGCGAAGGTGCAGATCGGCGAGATTCTGATTTACGACCGCAAGTTGGGACGGCCGGGCGAATCGCAAGTCGTACACGAGTACCTGGCGCGGAAGTGGCGGACCGATCACGTGGCGGTGGTCGGCGGGAACGGATTGGCCGGCGTGCTGAGCGACGCGGCGCCGCACCGGGCGTTTCCGGCGATTTGCCAGGACGACGCGGGAACGTGGCATTGTATTTATCGCCGCGCGGCGAGCCATTCGAGTGCGCGGGGCGTGGGCGTTCACGCGACGAGCGTCGATGGCTTGCGGTGGTCGGGCGAGCGGGTGATCTACGACGTGGACGACGCGAGCGGGCGCGATTTTCGCGGCGAGGCAGGGTTCGTGTGCCTCAAACGCGGGCCGCACGCGGGGCGGCTGTTGTTTTCGTCGATGTGGTCGGACGATGCGTCGGGTTTGCTGCCCGGGACGGTGTTTGCGATGTACAGCGACGACCGGGGCGCGACTTGGACGGAGGTTCCGATCACGGCGGGCTTGTCGCCGTCGCCGGCTTGGGATTACGACGCTTCGCCGAACGCGCTGGTCGAAACGTCGAGCGGCAAAATCATTTTGATGTTTACGACGAGCGAGGCGGGCGAGGGAGCGAGCGATCAGGACTTGCGGACGACGACGAGTCTGGACGGCGGCGCGACGTGGACCGCGCCGACGGTGGTGATCCATCACGACAGCATCGCATGGCGCGTGACGGAGCAGCACATCGTCGAGTTCGGCGACGGGTATCTCTTGATGACGCTGCGCGACGATACGAACAAGCGAATCTATACGATGGATTCGACGGACGGCGGCGCGACGTGGGGGAATCTTGCGAATCGCTTCGCGGGATGGGGGCGGCCGACGATGGTGCTCGACGAGAACGAGCGGGTGTATTGCTTCTTTCGGTCGGCGACGAGCGACAAGGCGGTGTGGAGCGCGAGCGACGACCGCGGGGCGACGTGGTCGGCGGAGCAGCCGCTGTTCAACTTGCAGAGCACGACGACGATCGCGGCGTATCCGACGATGACGTATGCGTCGGCCGAGCGCGACGCGGAGGGGAACGTTTGGGTGTGCTGTGGATTGGAGCAGTCGCCGGGGGGCGATTCGGACGTGTTCGTGCGGCAATGGCACGTGGAGCAACCAGTATCTGACGCTCGCGGACGACGCGGCGTGGGCGATTGCGGACGGGTTTACGGCGGCGGGTTGGGTGTATCGCGACGCGATGGGTACGGCGTATTTCGCCGGGAAGTTTGCAGGAACGGGGGCGCGCGAATGGGCCTTGTATAGCGGAGCGTCGGATTTTCTGACGGCGCGATTATCGAGCGACGGGACGAACGCGACCGTGTTCGCGTCGCCGCTCGCGCTCGGCGGCGTGGGGCAATGGTATTTCGTCGCGCTGCGTTACGACGCGGGGCGCGGCGGGGCGGAGTTGGTCCTCAATCGCGACGATTTGCCGGCGGAAGCGGCGGCACATGGCGGCGGCGTGTTTCACGGCGCGGCGGACGTGCGGTTGGGGGCGGCGGACATTTCGCTGGCCGACTCGCACGACGGGCGAATGGATCGCTGGGGCTTCTGGCGGCGGGCTTTGAGCGACGCAGAGACCGCGGAGCTGCGGGGCGGCGGGCGCGGGCGCGGGCGGGAGTTTCGCGAGTTGAGCGAAGGATTGCGGAAGGACTTGATTGCGTATTACGACCTCGGCCAGGCGAGCGGGCCGCGGATCGACGCGAGCGGCAACGGACGGCATTTGACGCCAGTGAATGGGCCGACGAACGGCGATGGCGTTGGGTGAGGGGTCGGGGGTCAGGG
>QEVJ01000066.1 GCA_003576845.1 Planctomycetota bacterium | reverse complement strand
TCTCTGCGAATTTGATAGGCGATAGCACTCGTAGGACGGATTGCAATCCGTCCCACAGTGCCGCTAGCACTTGTCGGTCTCATCTAGACAGAGCACTAGATCGCCGCACGGGCGCCCGCGTTTGTCGGGTGAGTTACCTGACGGCCGTGCTTGCGGTTCTTCTGGTGGCCACAAGATTCACCGGAGTCGCCGCCATGCCCGACGCTGAACGCAATCGCATCGTCATTGCCGGTGGAAGCGGTTTTTTGGGCGTTTCGCTGGCGCACTATCTTGCCGAGCGCGGGTATGCCGTGACGATTTTATCGCGGAGTGCGGTCAAGCTCGCGGGACCTTGGCGGCACGCGACGTGGGACGCACGCACGCTTGGAGCATGGACAACGGAGTTGAACGGCGCGGCGGGCTTGGTCAATTTTGCGGGCCGCAGCGTGAACTGCATCAAGTCGCCCGACCACGTCGACGAGATCCTGCGGTCGCGGGTCGAGGCGACGCGGGTATTGGGCGAAGCGGTGCGGGCCGTCGCGTCGCCGCCGCCCGTGTGGGTGCAGATGAGCACGGCGCATATCTACGGCGATCCGCCGCGGGCCGTGTGCACGGAGAGTTCGGCGCTCGGGCATGGCCTGGCGCCGTTCGTCGGTCGCGCTTGGGAAGAGGCGTTTCGCGCGAGCGTGTTGCCCTCGCAACGGGGCGTAGTTTTGCGGACCAGCTTTGTACTCGGGCGCGACCGCGGCGCGGGCAGCGGCGCCTTGGGCACGCTCGCGGCGTTGGCTCGCTGGGGATTGGGCGGAAAGGTTGGCGACGGCACGCACGGCATGAGTTGGATTTACGAGGAGGATCTCCATCGGCTCGTCGAACGCTGTTTGACGAATCCGGAGATGTGCGGGGTCTACGTGGCCTCCGCGCCGCATCCCGTTTCGCAAGCGGAGTTCATGCGGGAGCTTCGCCGGGCGGTCGGAATGCCCGTAGGCCTGCCGGCGACCGCGTGGATGGTGCGTCTGGCGTGCCGATTTCTGTTGCGAACCGACCCGGAACTTGCCCTCTATGGCCGCTATGTGGTGTCGGAGCGTGTGTCTCGGGAAGGCTTTGAATTCCGCGTTGCAACGCTGTCCGTAGCGCTCGCCGACCTGTTCGCAAAGCGGCAGCGAATGGAACGGGTGGCAGCGGGCGCCCCGTCGCCAATTCGACCGAGTTGATGGGCCGTTCGCCGATCGCAAGAAGCCCAGACCGTGGCGGCGGAGCGATTTGCGTCGTCGAGAGCGAATTGACTCGCCTTGCGGCCACCGGTAGACTTACGGACTTGTCGGCCGCACGGTCCGGCCGGCAGATGTCGTAACCTCCTTGACCGGTTGTATTTCCGTCAACGCCGGACATGCCCAGGGGGCGGTCGTTTTCCGCTCGGGTGACGGAGCCGGTGTGCCTTTAGCCATCAAAGGAGAGTCGTTTGTCCGCTGAACTCGTCAAGCAACTGATCGAATCGGGGGCGCATTTCGGCCATCGGGCCAGCCGCTGGAACCCCAAAATGCGGCCGTACATCTACGGCCGGCACAAGCTGATTCACGTCATCGACGTCCGCGAGACGATTCGCGGACTTCTGCGGGCGAAAAAGTACCTCGCCCAGGTCGCGGCAGGGGGGAGCCTCATCCTGTTCGTCGGCACGAAGCGCCAAGCCGCCGACGCGGTCGAACGCGAGGCGTCGCGGTGCTCGATGCCATTCGTGGCCGAACGGTGGCTCGGCGGCACGCTCACTAATTTCCGCACGATTCGCAGCCGGCTCACGCGGCTCGAAGAGCTGGAAGGCATCCGCGGCAGCGAGAAGATCGCGGAATACTCGAAGAAGATGCAGTCGTCGCTCAACCGCGAATATCGCAAGATGTATCGCAACCTCAACGGGATGCGAACGATGAACCGGCTGCCCGAGTGCCTCGTCGTCATCGACCCGAAGAAGGAAAAGAACGCGATCAACGAAGCCCGCAAGCTGGGCATCACCACCGTGGCGCTGATCGACACGGACTGCGATCCGGACCTGGTCGATTTGCCGATTCCCGGCAACGACGACGGCATCCGCTCGGTCGAGTTGATCGTGACGCAATTGGCCGACGCAGTCGTGGCGGGGAACAGCGCGCTGGCGGCGCAGCGAGTCAATGCGGCCGCGGGCAAGGCGTAACGACATTCCCTATACACGGTAAGCAGCGTAGGACGGGCTTCACGCCGTCCTACTCGTTGTTCGCATTTGGCGGCGGGTTCGAACCTTGGGCCGCTTCGCCGCGTCCTCGAAGAGAGGCTTCGTGGGCCAACGTCCCACGCCGCCGCCGGTCCACCAAGCACATACAAGCACATAACGACAATCAACGATACGACGGGAGAGTTTACGATGGCCGACATCACCGCCGCGATGGTCAAGGAACTTCGCGATGAGACAGGACTGCCGATGATGGAGTGCAAGAAGGCGCTCCAGGAAAACAACGGCGACAAGAACGCCGCGAAGGAGTATCTGCGCAAGCAGGGAATCAAAACTCAGGCGATCCGCGGCGACCGTGCCACGAGCGAGGGCCGCATCGGCATCTACATCGGCGACAAGGCCGGGGCGATGGTCGAGTTGTTGTGCGAAAGCGCTCCGGTCACCAACGCCGAAGGGTTCTTGAAGCTGCTCGCGGACTGTGCGAAGCAACTGGCGACCGGCCCGGGCGCGAATTCGCCGGACGAATTGCTCGCGCAGCCGTCGCCGAGCCGCGCGCCGATGACCCTCGGCGAGCAGCGCGACGAATTGTTCAACCAGATTCGCGAGGTGTTCAAGCTCAACCGCATCGTCCGCTTCGACGGGCAGACGGCGGGCTACGTCCACCACGACGGCAAGAGCGGCGCGCTCGTCGAGTTCAAGGGCGGAACGCCGGAAGTCGGCCGCGACGTGGCAATGCACGCAACGGCGCAGAAGCCGCTCGTCGCGACGCGCGAGCAACTCAACCCGGTCGACGTGCAAAAGGAGCGCGAAATCCTCACCGAGGCCGCCCGCAAGGAAGGCAAGCCGGAGAACATCATCGAAAAGATGATCGAAGGCCGGATGCGGGATTTTTACGCGCGAAACGTGCTCGTCGACCAGCCCTTCATCAAGGACGACAAGCAGACCGTCGGCAAGATGCTCGAAGCGGCCAAAGCGACGCTGGTCCGGTTCGAGCGGTGGCAGCTTGGGTAGGAAGATAGGATTGAGGATTGAGGATCGAGGATTGAGGGGAATGTCGCTCGGTGAGACGTTTCCAGCTTCCAACTTCCTTCCCTCAATCCTCGATCCTCGATCCTCAATCCTCTGCATTTGATATGGCCGCTTCCGACATTTCTCCGCGCTTTCGCCGCGTTGTGCTCAAGCTTTCGGGCGAGAGCTTTTGTGCGTCGGCCGAACGCGGGATCAGCATGGACGAGGCGGTTCACATCGCGCGGCAGACGCTGCAAGCGGCGGCGCGGGGCGTGGAGATTGCGATCGTCATCGGCGGCGGGAACATCCTCCGCGGGGCTCAGTTCAAGGCCGGTAACGCCCTGATTCATGAAGCGACGGCCCACTATATGGGCATGCTCGCGACGGTGATTAACGGCCTGGCGCTTCAAGACGCGATCGAGTCGCTCGGCGGGCAAACGCGGTTGCTCACGGCGATCCGAATGGACGGCGTGGCCGAGCCGTACATCCGCCGCCGGGCGAAACGGCACCTGGAAAAGGGCCGGATCGTAATTCTCGCCGCGGGAACGGGAAGCCCCTTTGTGACGACCGACACGGCGGCGGCCCAGCGGGCGTTGGAACTCGAGGCCGACGTGATTCTCAAGGCCACCCGCGTCGACGGCGTATACAGCGAGGATCCGGAGAAAAACCCGCACGCGATCCTGTATCGCGAGTTATCCTATACGGCGGTGCAGGAGCAGAACCTCCGCGTGATGGACCAGACGGCCATCGCCCAGTGCATGGAGCACGACATGCCGATTCTCGTGTTCAACTTCAAGAAAGAAGGGAACATCGAGCGGGCCGTGACGGGCGAGCGCGTGGGGACGTTGATTTCGAGCGGGGCGAAGACGGCGGTGGTTTAGAGGTTGGAGGTTGGAGGTTGGAGGTTAGAGGTTGGAGGTTAGAGGTTGGAGGTTAGAGGTTGGAGACTTGGGAACACGTTGCCCATTTGGAGCGTCGCGATGTTTCTTTCTAGCTTGGTTCGTGCGGTTGGTTGCTTGCTCGTTGGCGTGGTTTGCATCGCGCCGTCTCGCGCTCAGGACGCGGCAAAGGAGAAGCCGGCGAAGCAGGAGACGATCGATCTGGCCGAGGGCAAGCTGGTGCTCAGGGCGCCGGCGGGTTGGGTTCGCAAGCAGCCTTCCGTGCGGATCATCGACCACGAATTCGCCGTGCCCAAGGCCGAAGGGGACGATACCGACGGCCGTGTAACCGTTATGGGCGCGGGCGGCGGCGTGAAGGCCAACGTCGATCGCTGGAAAAGCCAGTTCACGAAGCTCACCAAGCAAAAGGAAGACAAGAAAGAGATCGCGGGCATCGAGGTCCACCTGATCGACCTGGCCGGCACGTACAATGACCGGCGCGGTCCACTGGCGCCCGCCGAAGAACGCGAAGGCTATCGCATGCTCGGCGCGATCATCGTCGGTAAGGACCTCGGCTCGTACTTCGTGAAGTTTTACGGGCCGGAAAAGACCGTCGCGGCGAACGAGAAGGCATTTGTGGCGATGGTGGATGGGCTCGAGAAGAAGTAGTAACGGCACACAATCGGAGTGGAGGCCGGTGTCAGGCCGGCGCGGGCTAAGTCCATCGATGACCGAGCTCCGTAGCCGCTTGGCCTGACCTACGGCGAAGTGGTTAGGCTGCGGACGGCGGCTTTGGTGAGGGCTTCGACGAAGAAGAACTCGCCCCACATGACGGATTCGTCGACGCCGAGGTTCTTGGCCGTGTGATAGACGCCGTGCTTGAGGATCCCTTCCCAACCGGGCGTTTCGCTGGCGAGATAATCGGGCGTGACGAGGCGGTCGAGCGTGCGGAGGGCCGTTTCGCGATAGGCTTTGGCGCGGTCGGGCGATTTGGTTTGCGTCGCCAGATCGAGCAAGCCGCTGGCCGCGATTGCGCCGGCAGAGCTTTCTTTTTGAGCGCCCCGGGGCGGCGGGGCGGTTGAGTCGGCATCGAAGTCCCAAAGCGGAACGCCGTCGGCCGGCAGGTGATCGAGCCAGAATCTCGCGTTCCGCTCGCTGACTTCGAGCATCTCGTCGAGACCGGTGAGGGCGTAGACCTTGCTGTAGCCGTAGAGCGACCAGGCCAGGCCGCGGGCCCAGCGGCTGTTCGCGGCAAGTCCCTGGTGCGTGCTTTCGCGGAGGAACTTGCCGGTTTCGAGATCGAAGATGCCTTCGTGGGCGGTCGAGCCGTCGGGGCGGACGATCGTGTCGCGGGTCGTGCGGCAATGGGCCAGGGCCACGCGGCGGAGGTCGTCGTCGCCCGATTCGTTGGCGGCGTAGAAGATGATCGGGACGTTCATCATGATGTCGATGAACAGCGATTCGGGGGCGACGAACGAGCGGAGGTAATGCCCGCGCTCTTGGAAGCGCATGGCGAGGGTGCGGCCGGCTTGGATCAGCACGTCGTGGAGGTGTTTTTCGCCGGACAGTTCGTACCAGGGCAGATAGGTATTCAAGAAGATGAAGCCGAGGTCGTGGACGTTGCGGTCGTGCTGGCGGTGTTCGAGGAGGCGGGAGTAGTGCTCGGCCCGCTCGCGCCAGGTCGGGTCGCCGGTGCGGAGATGGAATTGCCACATCATTCCGGCGAGAAATCCGCCGGTCCAATCGGTCCAGAGTTCGCCGCCGTGACGCCAGCGGCCGCATTCGGTGTAGATCGGGAAGTAGTCGGGATGCCGCTCGATGAGGGCGGCGACCTGGCGCTGAGCGAATTCGAGGGCGGCAGTGTAGGGCATGTCAGGGGGCGGGATTCGGGATTCGGGATTAGGGGACGGATGCTATTGGACCGCAGATGGTCGGCGGCGCGGAGGGGTTTTTAGCGGTTCGCCTTGCGGCGGTGTGGCGGCGAGCGGATGATGGGCCACATTCCGCCACGCACTTGAGCCCGACGAGCGACGATGATTCGCGTGCTTTGGCTTACCGATCTGCACTTCAATTTCGTGGCGCCGCGCGAGATCGATCGGTTCTTGATGCGCGTCGAGGCGGAGCGGCCGGATTGGGTGCTCGTGGGCGGGGACATCGGCGAGGCGCACGACGTCGGGCTGCATTTGCGGCGGATCGCGGCCCGGCTTTCGGGGCAGATCGCGTTCGTGCTGGGGAACCACGACTACTATCGCGGATCGATCGCGGGCGTGCGGGGTGAAGTGGCCGAGCTTTGCCAGCAGATTCCGCGGCTCATGTATCTCAACGACGCGGAAGTCGTCGAACTCGCGGCGAACGTGGGACTCGTGGGGCACGACGGTTGGGCCGACGCACGGGTGGGCGACTACGAGCGGTCCGACGTGATGCTCAACGACTACAGGCTGATCGAGGAACTGGCGTACGTCGGCAGGGCGGAGCGGCGCGGGCTGCTCGAAAAGCTCGGCGACGAAGCGGCGGCCCACATTCGCCGGGTGTTGCCGTTGGCGCTGGACCGGTACGAGCACGTGATGCTGCTCACGCACGTGCCGCCGCTGCGCGAGGCGTGTTGGCACGACGGCCACATTTCGGACGACGAGTGGTCGCCGCACTTTACGTGTTTGGCCGTGGGTAATGCGATTCTGGAGATCATGCCGCAGTGGCCCGAGCGGCGGCTGACCGTGTTGTGCGGCCATACGCACAGTCACGGACAATGTCAGCCGCTTGAGAACGTGGAAATCTTCACGGGCGAGGCGCGGTACGGATCGCCGGCGGTTCAGCAAGTGTGGGAATTTGAGGAGGATTGAACGCGGCGGGGGGCGAGAGCGACTTTTTTTCGCAGGTGTAAAATTCTTTGTGGGAATCGGGCCGCGGATTTGCTAGATTGACGCGTGCGGGATGGATGCCATCGATCGGCTTGGCTCGATTCCGCCGAGGTGCGGCGTGGCAGCTTCGCGAAAGAGTCGAGGTGCGCGCGAGCGGTGGTTCGGCAAGTGGCAGGCACCACCTGGGAGAGGGAATTATTTGACATTACTCGCGTTTTTTTCGGGCGGAGACGGCAGGATGTGTGCAAAGTCGGGCGGCGCCGCTTGAGGTTGATTGCCACTCCAGCGAAAGGCGGGCCACTCACCATCATCCGAACAGGAGAGAAGAAATGGCGATGCGCATTCGATTATTCGGAGCCGTGTGGCTGTTATGCAGTGCGTGCACGGCGCCGAGAAGCCGGCCGCGGATCGTGTCCTTTTCTGATTTTCGAGTGTGAGAGCATGGCGAAGTTTGTCTTCGGAATGAACCAGTCCCTGGACGGCTATGTTGACCACTTGGAAATGCAAACAGGTCCCGCGCTCTTCCGTCATTGGATCGAGCACGTCCGCGATCTGACCGGCAGCGTGTACGGTCGCCGCGTGTATGAGCTAATGCGATGTTGGGACGAAGACCGCTCCGAGTGGAGTGCGGATCAACACGAGTTCGCGGCGGCGTGGCGGAGGCAACCGAAGTGGGTTGTGTCGCGCTCGTTGAAGTCAGTCGGCCCCAATGCCACGCTCGTTTCGGATGACATCGAGGCGGTGATGCGCGACCTGAAGGCTCGGCTCGTCGGCGAGATTGCAGTTTCCGGACCGAACCTGGCACAAAGCCTAACCAACCTTGGTCTTATCGATGAGTATCGACTCTACTTCCATCCCGTCGTGCTCGGTCGCGGCAAGCCATTCTTTGCCGGCCCACGGCCGCCGCTCCGCCTTGTTTCCGCCGATTCCGTTGGCGAGGATACGATTCGACTGACGTATGCCCCAGCCTGATCGGGTTGGGAGGTCGGCGGACATCACATTGCACGCAATTCAAATCAGGGACACTACCCTAGCACGGCCGCGCAGGCATTGCGGCCGCTCGAGAACGACGAGTAATTACACGTCGCTGCAATTCGCGACAAGAGCGATCTCGACTTGCAATATCGACGCCACAAAGTGGCTGCAATGTCCTGGAAACGCTCGGCCTCAATCCGGCTCGGGCGCTTTCGGCGCCGGTTCGCCGGGGGCGCCTTGGTCGAGTCCCGCTTCGAGCTTGACCTTAAGGTTCACCGTCTCGTCGCCGCGTTTGAGTTCGAGCGAAATCTCCTCGCCCGCAACGTAGCGGCCTACAATCGTGATCAGGTGCGGCATGTCGAGCACCTCGTCGCCGTCGGCTTTGACGACGCGATCGCCGCTTTTGACGCCCGCCTTCTCGGCCGGCGACTTGGGCATAACCTTGTCGATCACGACGCCCCCGCCCGTCTTGGCGTCTGCCGGTTTGCCGGTGACGCCCATCTTGCCCGGCTCGATCACGTCGCCCTGCTTCATCCGCTCGAGGTACTTCTCGTATCCGGCGAGCGGCACCGCGAACCCGATGCCCGAGTCGTACCATTCGACGCCGCTGCCGACTTCTTGCGAGCCGGGCGTGAGAGGCACGCAAATCCCGATCACGCGGCCTTCGACGTCGACGAGCGGACCGCCATAGTTCGCCGGGCTGATGTTGGCGTCGGTCTGCACCGCCCGCCGCGACACCCGATGCGTCGCGCTGACGATTCCCGCCGAAACCGCCGGATTGTCGTCGCCGTAGCCCACGCCGACCGTCACTGCCCAGTGCCCCACGCGAAGATTCTCGCGCGGGACGTACTCGCAGACGGGCAGATTCGATACGCCCTCGATCTTCAAGAGGCACAGCTTGCGCGTTTCGTCCCGGCCCAACAGCTCGGCGACCTTCCGCGTGCCGTCGGCGAGCACGACCGTAACGATCGCCGGTTTGCGGATGAAGTTGAACGTGCTGGTTATGATGTACCCGTCGCTCGATACGATGAGGCCGGTCGTCGGTCCTTCGCCGGGCCGGTTGATGCCCGACATGGCCCCGCGCTGCGCCCGACCCGAGCTTGGCCCCACGCCGCCGAACGTCTCGATCGTCACGAGCGAAGGCTCGACCCGGGCCACCGCCGCGCGAAACGCCTTCGGAGCAAGCCGATACCCCTGCCGAACCGTTTCATCGGCGCGCAGACTGCTCGCGGCAAAAAAAACAACCGTGACCGCGCCGGTCAATCGAATTGGTGCGAAGGTACGCTGCATTTTCATCCCCGAATCCCGAATCCCGAATCCCGACGCCAGCCCCTACTCCCCAGCCGGCACGATCTGAAAGCTCAGCACATCGCTCTTCCGCTTCACGATAATCGTCACCTCCACGCCCGGCGCTAGCGTCGCGAGAATGCGCTCGTAGTCGCGGATATCCTTCACCGTCTCGCCGTTAAGCTGCATGACGAGGTCGTCTTTCTTGAGTCCCAACTTCGCCGCGGGCGAGCCGGGCACGACCCGATCGACGTAGGCCGGCGAGCGCTTGCCGCCGAGCGTGAACACGCCGATGCCGAGCGTCGCCTTGCCGTTGCCGTTGCTCGTCGGCGGCGGGGCGACGGCAACTTCCAGCGGCTCGTTCTGGACGAACTTGAAGAGCAAGTCCGCCGGCACCGCGTAGTTGATCCGGGTGTTCGTGTTCTTGCTTTCGAGCAGCTTGCCGATCATCCCGACGAGCTTGCCGTCCATGTCGATGACCGCCCCGCCGGACGCCCCGGGATTGCTCGTGATCGCGTCCAAGAGCAGCATGTCGGCGTCGTAGGGCACGTCTTGCGTCCGATGCCGGGCGTCGACCCGCGTCCGCAGCGAGATCACGCCCAGGTTGGCCGAAAGCGCTTCCTTGTTCGCGGCGACCTTGAACAGGTTGCTCACCGCGAGAATCCAGTCGCCTTTCTCGCCGACCGGCTCTTTCGACAAATCGAAATACTCCGGCGTCTTCGCGTCGATCTTGAGGAGCACGGCCTGGAGCGGCTCGCTGCGGCGGACGATCTTCGCGTCGTAAGTCCCGCCGTCCGGCAACACGACCCGCAACCGCTCGGCGGCGAGATAGATGCCCTGCGCGGTGAGAATCAGCCCGTCGCCGGAAACAATCAACCCCGTCGCGTAACCGGCCTCGACGTTCGTCCCGGCGCCGTAGAGCTTCACGCACCGCGGCTGAGCATAGGCCAGCGCGTCGGCGAAGACGCTATTTCCTTCATCGGCCCGCGCAGATGCAACGAGCGCGATCGACAGAAAAGGAAACGCCACAAACCGTGCCGCAAATCGTCGCGATGAGATCACGCAATTCATCCGCCCCTCCCACGTACCGCAACGTCTTGACCGATCCCACGCATGTTCTACTGCCCACCGTCCTCTGCCCGCATTTCTCTCCTACTTCGGCATCGCAAACGTCTCGTCCGCGATGTCGCCAACGGCGCGACTCTCGCGGGCGACGACGTGCAGCTTCTCGCGCTCGGCCAACCCTTCGACCACGGTCCACGCATGAGGCAACCGCACGCCGCCGACTTCGCGTTCGTCGCGATACGTCACCGCCGCGTCCAACTCGACGCCGTTCGACCCGATGCCCGTCTTGAGCAGTTTCACCATCGGCAGACCGGAAGCGTCATACATGCTCAGCCACGCGAAGGCGTCGTCGTCTTTGACCAGGCTCAGCCGCAAACGATACGCCCGCTGCCGTGCGGCCCGATCGCTGCCCTGCAATTCGTAATGGGCAAGCGATGCGGTCATTCCGTCCGATTTGAGGAGTCTCGCGAGCATCATGGCGGACGCGGCGAGCGGCTCCGCTTGCAGCTCTTCCGGCTTCGCCACTGCGGCCGCGGCGTCGCCTTCTTGCGACCAGAAGTTTGTGCCGTCGAAACCGGCGCGGAACCGCTTGCCGTCGATCTCCGTCTCCACGCGGAATCGTCCGTCGGTCGAGAGCGTGAGCCGTTCGGTTCCCACCGGTTTCCCGTCGCGCGACACGTCGCACTCGAAGGTAAATCCCTTCGCCGCGTCGATCGCCGTGCGGCCGCCGGCGAACTCGGCCCACCACGCCAGGATCCGGCGATATTGCTCCCGGTTCAGCTCCAGGTTCGAGATCTTGCCCGGTTCGGTCTGCGGCAACTGCGGGCGTTGCGGCATCGGCGTCGGGCCGGGACGCCGGGGATCGCGCGGATCGGGAAATCGTGGATCGCGAGGCCCCGGCGGCGTTTTCGGTTTGTCCTCGTTCTCTGGCGCGGGCGTATCCGGCTCCGGCGCTTGCGGCGCTTCGCCCGAGGGCTTCGGCGTCTCGCCGAACGGATCGTCGTCGCCGTCCTTCGCGGGCTGCTTCTCGTCCTTCGGTTGCTCGTCGGGTTTTTTGCCCTCGGGCTTCTTCTCGTCCGGCTTCTTGCCGTCGGGTTTCTTATCGACCGGCGTTTCCTGCTTCGTCTTCGGATACGGCAGGTCCGGCAGCCGCAACCACACCGCCTGGCGCTTGCCTTCGTGCTCGAATACCACCTCGACGGGCCAACCGGCGGGAATCGTCGTCACGAGGTTCGTGTATTCGTTCGCGTCCTCGATCGGTTCGCCGTCGAACGACACGAGCCGATCGCCGAGTTGCATCCCCAGCTCCGCGATCTTCGCGTCCAAGTTAATCTGCTCGCAGACCACCTTGCCGCCGCGGTTGCCGAACGTCGCGTCGAGCGTGCCGTGCAGTGCTGTCTTGGTCGCCAGCAACTCGGGAATGAAATTCTTGATCTGCTCGATCGAAATCGCGTAACCCACGCCAACGTTCACGCGCCCCCGCTCCTTGAACGACCCGCGGCCGTTGATCCCGATCACCTCGCCCGCCATGTCGAACAGCGGCCCGCCGGAATTGCCCGGGTTGATCGAGCTGTCGACCTGAATGCAGTTGCCATACACCAGCATCGTCGCGCCACCTTCGCCGGGCTGATAGCGTTTGACGCCCGATACGATGCCGAGCGTGACGGTCGGCCGCAAATCTTCGGCGAGCACGAACGGATTGCCCATCGCCATCGCGAAATCGCCGACCCGCACGCCGTCCGAGTTTCCGAGCGGGGCGACGGGGAAACGGTCCTTGCCTTCGAGCTTGATGATCGCGACGTCGCCGCCGGGGTCCATGCCGACGAGCTTCCAGCGATAGAGCTTGCCGTCGGCCAGCCCCGCCCAGCCTTCGGTGCCGGCCCCGGCGACCACGTGAAAATTCGTGAGCGCATAACCGGCTCCATCGTACAGCACGCCCGATCCGCCGCCGCCGCGGTCGTTGCCGAAAATGGCCACGACCGAACCGTAGACGCGGTCGATCGCCGCAACGCGGGCCGCTTCGGCGGCGCGGACTTTGGCGAGCTCGGACGAAGAAAGCGGCTCGGCCGCGCTAACCGCAACGGCAATCGCGAAGAAATGCAAAATGCAAAATGAAGAATGAAAAATGAAGAACGAACGCCCGACCATGGCCGTGGTCCTTGCATTTTTCGTTTTGCCCTTTGCATTCCTCATTTTTCATTTTGCCTTCTTCATTTGGCGGTCTTGAGAAACCGCACGTCGCACCAATCCGCGTGATCGGCGAGATCCAAATCTTCTCCCGGCTCGACGACGAGCGCCACGCGGCTCGCGCCCGCGGTCGACACGCGAATCTCCTTAGCCAGCGTCTTGCCGGTCATCGTTTCGCGAAACGCCTCGCGTCCGTCGACGAGGACGACGAAGTCGCAATTGCCGCGGCCCTGAGCCGAAGCGTCGATGCCGATCGTCGCGGCGAGCGCGTCGAAGCCCGGCGGTTGGGCGAACGTAAGTTGCGTCCGCGACATGACGCCCAAGCCCTTGTCGAACGTCTGCTCGCCGAGCCGCAACGGTCCACCCATCACGCCGCGATCCGCCTGCCACGGCCGAAGCAACGTCACCACGGGCCGCGTCTCGGCGGAGGCTGGTTTCAGATCCGACAGATACACGAGCCGGTCGCTCTTGATTGCGATGCTGCGCACGGCGTCCCACGGCACGACGAGCCGCGCGTCTTTCGACAGCGACAAGGTCAGCTTGCCGTCGGCGAGTTCCGCGACGCGGCCGGTGATCGTCGAGCCGTCGGTCGTCGCCACGTTGCATTCGCCCGTAGCATCGTGCGGCGGACCGAGTTGCGCGAGCGCCACGGCATAGATACGCTCGAACGGAATCTCCCGCGTCTGGCCTTCCCAATCGAACGACACGCCGGTCGCCTTCCACTCGCTAACGAGGCCCGAGAGCGTTTGCACCTTGCCCTCGACGATGACGAGCAGGGCGTCGCGTTCGCCGGGCGGTTGGGCCAGCGCCCGCGCGAGCATTTCGTTCCCCTGGTCGGTGATTGCGGCCCGCTTCTCGGCCTTGTTGTCGCTGGCAAAGACGATGGCCCGCGCCGCTTCGAGCGGCAGCACCGCGTCGCCATAGGCCGACGACAGGGAGATTTTCTCGTCGGCCACCTTGAGCGACTTGACCCGCAACTCGCCGCCGCCCGCCAGATGCACCGCGAACGTTCCCGGCTCGCGTTTCGCCTCCGCGGCGGGCCGCGTCAAGCTTCGCAGGGCTTGCAGTTCCAACGGCTGGTCGAGACCTGCGGCCGCGATGCGTCCCGTCGCGGCGTCGATCGCGGTCACGTCCGCTTCGATTCGCTTGCCGTCGAGCAGGACGAGCGTTTCCTTGGCAAGCACGGCCGAGGAAACCAGGCCCAACGCGATGGCCGCCGCCAGCAACGCGGGCCAGTTCCGTGCGACGCTCCATCGCTGGTCGCTCATTGTTCCGCAATCATCGGTCATCACGCGCTCCCGCACTGTCCGTTCCGAAAACAAGCCCAGGAGCGCTCCGCCCCTGGGCTTGATCTAGCTTACCACATGTCAGTGTTGGTGGGCGGCGGAGGACTTGGCAAACGCCCGCCCTCGCAACAATCGGCGAAGGGATTCGCCTTCTGCTGCCCACTGCCCACCCCTACCGCCGGCTCTCTTCTTCCTGCAAGTTCTTGTAATACTCCTCGATCAGCTTGCGATAGCGATCGGGCACCTGGCCCTTGAGGCCGGCGAGCACTTTGTCGCGTTCCTTGTCGCGCGACACGTCCCAGCCGGCCCGATTGCTCTTCGGCCGGCCTTGCTTGCCGACACTGGCTGCACCGCTTGGCGCCGTCGATTGCTTCGCGCCCTGACCCGGATTCTGACCACCACGACCACCGCGACCTTGGCCCCGACCGGAGCCGCCTCCGCCGCTCGGTCACGTCCCGCAGCCTTCTTTGTCTTCGGCCTCCTTAATCAGGACGTCGAGCATCGCGATGATGTTGTCCTGCTCTTTGCGGGTGCGGTTGCCGGAGTCCTCGATTTGCAGCTTGCGCCGCGAGAAGCCCATCCGATCGTACACGTCTACCAGCGAGCCTTCCTTGAGCGTCTTGAGCTCCTCGACGAGGCGAATCGCGTTCACGCGCATCCGCTCTGGCGAGTCGGGATTGTCTTTCAGGAACTTCTCGAACGAGGAGATAGCCTTGTCGCGTTCGAGCTGGGCCGCTTGCGCGGCGCCGAGCAGGTACTGCGCCTCGCCGGCGTAGAGCGTGTAGTCGGTCTGCTCGCCGGCCAGTTTTTCGAGTAGCGGGGCGGCCGCTTCCGCCCGTTCTTCCATCATGTGCGCCCGGGCGAGAAAAAACGCCGCGTCGGCCGCGAGGAACTTGTTCTCGCTCTTGGCCAGCTCTTCCAGCGCCGCGATGCCCTTGGGCATGTCTTCTTCGGCGAGGGCCATAAGCGCCGCCTGGAAGTCGGCATTGGTCGCGGCGAGCACGTCGGTAATCGTCGTCGTGCGCAGGTCGGCGTCGACCCGCTGGGCCGAAATCAGCCCGAGCAGCTTCTCCCGCGCCGCGGCATCGAGTTGCTGGTCGTCTTGAATCGATTTCACGTAGGCGTCGATCACCTTGTCGAGCTTGTCGCCGACGTGTTCCGGCTTGGCCGGAATGGCGGCTTCGGCCTTCTCGGCGTCCGTTTTGTCGGCGGCTTTTTCAGCCGTGGCCGGCTTCGCATCGGGATCGGCCCATGCCGGCCCGACGGCGACGGCCGCGCCTCCGGCGAACATCGCCGCGGCGGCAACCGCGTTCTTCCACTTCCGCGTCATCCCAAACCTCCTATGCCAAGGGCGATTCACCCACGTGCAAGCACACTTGATTTGTACACCAAACCGAAGGAGGACTCAATCGTTTTTCCCGCCAAGCGTCAGTTTCGCTCGACCATGGCCTGGGTCATTTCGGCCACGTTGTCCTGCTGTTTGGCGATTCGCCGCACTTCCTCCCGCAAAACCGGTTCCAATTCCCCATCCGGCCGGATGTCGTCGAAGCTCTTGGTTCGGCGATTGACCCGCAGTTGGGCCGCCTTAAGGAGCTTGAGCTCCGCCGAATTCGGTAACAGCGGCGGTTCCGGCGGCTCGCTCGGGTCGCTGTCCGAGGGCGGCGGCTGATCCGAGTTCTCGTTCTGCCGCTGAGCCTGTTCCAGCGCTTCGATGAGTTCCTTGAGCGTCGCCTCGATCTCCCGCTGCATCGCCTGGGTGTAGCTGCCCGTGGTCTTGGCGTCGATCAGATTGGCGACGCTCGTCAAATCGTCGCGCAACTGCTCGACCACGCGTGGAAACACGACGCTGGTCCCGTCTTCGACGATGATGTCGAGGCCCTTTTGGGCCATTTGCGACAACTCCCGCTCGGTCTGCGACAGTTTGCCGACGGCGATGATCTCCGGCCGCCGCCATTGGCGTTCGAGGCGAATGCGGTCCATCGCGGCGGTCGTGATCGTCACCGGCTTCTGGATTTCGAGCATCTGGCGGAAGTGGGCTTCGAGCGCGGCGAGCCGCTCTTGCTGCATTTCTTGGCGGAGTTGGGCGAGCCGCTTTTTGATTTCGTCGAGGGCTTGCTCGAGGTCGCGAACCGCCTGCTCCTGTTTCTTGCTCGCCTGCTTCGGCTCCTTGCGGCGCAGACCGCCGGACGCTTGCTGCATCTGTTTTTGGGCGTCTTGGACTTTTTGTTGTCCCGGAGGGCTTTCGCCGCCCTCGCCCCCTTCGCCGCCTTGACCGCCCTGGCTGCCGCCGGCTTGGGCGTCCTTTGCCATTTGCTTGGACAGATCGCCGGTCTTATCGGCGGTTTGATCTTGCTTCTGGGCCATGTTCTCGAACGCTTCGGGCGGGAGCGACGCGATGCGGTCTCGCTCTTTTTGAAGCTCGTTCTTTGCCCGTTCGAGTTCGGCGACGGCCTCTTGCTCGTCGACTTCGGCGGCCTTGCCCTTGCCCTTGCCCAGATTGCCTTCCGCGGTCTTTTGGTGTTCGGCCGCTTTTTCCAGCGGCTTCTGGCCGGGGGCATCGGGCGTCGGCGAATCGGACTTGCCGCCGGATTGGCCGCCTTCGCCGCCCATGCCGCCTTCGCCCGGCTTGCCTTCGCCGCCTTCACCGCCTTCGCCGGGTTTGCCGCTACCTTCACCGGGCTTACCTTCACCGGGCTTACCTCCGCCTGGTTTGCCTTCGCCAGGCTTGCCTTCCCCTTCACCCGGCTTCGCTTCGCCTTCCCCCGGCTTACCTTCACCGGGTTTGCCTTCACCGCCGGGCTTCGGCTCGGCCGACGATGATGCGCCGTCGCCAGAGACTTCGCGAGCGAGCTTTTCCGTATCCCCGCGGACGTCGCGCTGTTCGTCGGCGACTTTGCCGAGTTGTTGAATCCCCGCTCCGCGAGCCTTCGCCGTCCGGTCGACGATTTCCTTCTCGCGGCGGATCAGTTCCTCGACCGCCTTGATTTGCGCTTCGAGGCTATTGAGCGTCTTATCCTTCTCGGAAACCTTGTTCGTTTCGCGGACCTGTTCTTTTTCTTCCTTGATGAGCTCGCGAATCTGCCGGGCCTGCTCTTCGAGCCGCCGCATTTCTTCGTCGCGCTCGTCCTTGTCCTCGGTGAGGATTTTGATGAGCACCTTGATGTCGGCGACGATCTTTTCCTGCCCCTTGCCGGCGGTGGTGAATTCGCTTTCGTTGAGGCTTTTGACTACCTCGGCGATCGTCGACTCCAGGCCCGATTTCTCGGCTTCGGCGAGCGCGGCGTAAATCCGCTCGCGCTGTTCCGGCTCGATGGCGTTCGACTTGGCCAACTCATCGAACTTCTTCCGCAAATCGCCGACGAGCTGCCGCACGCGCGCCTGCCGAATCGCCAGCGGCGACTTCGCGTCGGCGTCGCCCGGGGCATCGCCCGGCTGAGCCGCCGGAGCGGCGGCGTCACCGGCAGGAGGCTGCCCGGCGTTCGGCCCCTGAGCGATTGCCCAAGCCGCCAAAACCGCAACCGCGAACATCACCTGTAGATGCCGAGCCAACGACATGGCAGAAACTCCTTAAACCCCGAATCCCGAACCCTGACTCCCGAATCCCGACCTACTCTTTGTCGCCCGAACCCTCAATTAGTTCGCGCAACTGGCGTTTGGTCGCCTCGTTCAGATTACCTTGGACGTCCAAAATCCGATACGCCAGGTTGATCGCTTCCTGATAACCCTCGGCCTTGACCATGTATCGCAGGATCGTGCGCATCTCGGCCGCGATCTTGGCTTGAGCCAGAATCGCCGCATCGAGCGTCTCGTCCCGCTTGATCGTTTCCCCGTCCGGCAGCCGCCGCGCGTCGTCGAGCATCTGCGCCGCCGCGGGAATCGATTCATTCACGAGTCTCACGAGCGGCTCGATCACCTTGCCGCGCATTTCGCGCTGGTACCGCCCTTCCGGACCTTCGAGCCGGTTGTTTTCCGCTTCGAGCACGATCTGATCGAGCCAGTTGGCGATCGTCCGGCAGCGCTCGCCGATCTGGTGCTGCCGCTTTTGGGCCTTGAGCAGCGACGTCCGGGCGTCCGGCGGCGTACCGGGCTGCCCCTGGATTTCCGACGCGAGCGCCTTCGTCTCCGTAATCAAGTCGTCCTGCCCGACGATCAAATCCTCGAACTGCTTCCGCTGATCCTTCTCCCGCCGCAGCAAGTCGTTGCGAAGCTCCTCCTCCGTAACCACACGAAGCTGGAACCGGTGCGATTTGCCGGTCTTGGGACCGGACACCGTGTCGTTGTCGACGGCCTCGACGGTGAACTCAAAATCGTCGCCGACCTCGAGTTTGACGGGCGTCACTTCCATCGGAAAGCGGAATTCGATCTTGTCGCTGCCGTAGCGGTCCTTGAGTTCGTCGTGCGGGATGCTGCCGGTTCGCTCGGTGTAGGTAACGGCCGGCTTTTCCTCCATTGGCTTCTCCTCGGCCGGCTTCTCCTCGGCCGGCTTCTCCTCGCCGGGCTGATCGTTTCCCGCGTTTTCGTCGCCGGATTTGTCTGTATCGTCGGCGGCGGGCTGCCCGTCGCCGACCGCGCCGTCGCCGTTCGGGCCCGGCGCTTGCGGAGCGTCCTCGATCGGTGGCTTTTCTTCGCTCGGCGGCGCGGCGTCGCTCTCTGCTCCCGGCACGCTTGGAACTTCGATCGACGTCTTCACCTTATATGCCACGCCAGACTTCGTAATCGCGAAGTCGTCGCTCATCGTAATCACCAAAGGCACGCGGGCCTGCGGTACGATCATGCTGCTGATGCCGTCGAGCTTCGCGCCGACCGACGGCGTGCGATCCGTCGCGGACTTGAGCGCGAACGCTTCCGGCCGCCGCGAGCGGCGATCGACCTCGTCGACGACTTCCAACTCGTAATTCGCCGCCACGACCTGTCCGCTCGCCAGCGCCGCCGAAAACTTCGTCCGATCCGCCGCGTCGATCATTACGCTCACGTTCTCCGCTGGCCGACCGCGCTGCAAAACCCGCAGCGTCGCCGACTTGAGTTCCTTCGACGCCGCCCCGCGCACGGCAAGCGTGCTCCCTGGGTAGAACTCGTACGGTCCTTGTCCGCGCTCGAGCACGGCCGTCTTGAGCCGCGTATACGCGGGCGGCGTCAATTCCAGCGCAAACGTCTCGACGGTCGGCCGATCGACGAGCCGCACGTCCACCCACGGCGTATCCCCATCGCCGCCGCGGGCGCGGATCGAAAACGCTTCGAGCACATTCTTGAACGTGTATTCGTACCGCGGCTTCGTCTTGGCGTCGGCGGCGATCATGTCGCCGGGCACCACGCCGTCGAGCGGCATCATTTCGGCTTCGTCCCGCGCCGAGCGGCCCGCGCCGAATTGGATCGTCACGCTGTCGGGCACGATACCTTCCTGCACTTCGACGACGACTTTCAAGTCGTCGCCGGCCGGCAGCACGATCTCATTCCCATCGACGCCGACGAACTGCAAGTGCGTGTCCTGCGGCCAGCGCGAGTCGCCGAAGGCGAGGTTCCGATCCGCCCACGTCCGCAGCGCGTCGGGAAAGAACAGGCCGAACGCGACGAAAAACGCCGCGACGCCCACGATTTTCGCCAGGTTCTTGCGGAACCGGCCCCCTTCGAGCACGTCGGTAAAGTCGATGTTTCCCGCCGCCTGAGTGCCTTGCTCGATCGTCGCCCGAACCATCGCGCTCGACATGCCGAGTCCTTCGTATTGATCTTCGACGCGCGAGAACTGCACGGCGCTGATGAGGCTCTGACCAAGTTCGCGATGCCGCCCTTCGACTTGCAACACGAGGACGTCGTCGGAGTAGCTTTGCCCGAGCGGCCGCAGCAAGCGGCGATAAGCCACATAGGCCAACACGGCGACCATGATCAAGAAGCAAATCCGCCGCTGAGCGACGTCCATGCGGAACAGCCAATCGACGCCGAGATCGACGAGAAACACGGCCGCCACCGCGAGGGCCAGCGCCGCGAGCCCGTCGACGGCCAACCAACCCACGATCGCCCGCCGCAGGGCGCCGAGCTTCTCGGTAACCGAGGAAGGAATCCTCGTCGGCCGTTCACTATGCAAAATAGTCGACATTCGCCCAACGCCTCTAACTTCGAATGACTTTCCCTGCCCCCTGACCGCCGACCCCCGCTCACATCAGCTTAAACCGCTTCCGCGCGCCCCACTCGATGGTCAGCAGCAGCGCGAGAATGAAAATCAAGCGGTTGGTGTCCCAGAGGTCGATCGGCCGGCCGGGCACGACTTTCTCCGTCCCGCGGTTCGGCACGGCGGCGACCAGATTCGTCAGTTGATTGACGTCGAAATAGCCGCCTTTGTACTGGCCGCTCGAACGCTCGGCGATGTCGGCGAGCACGGGCTTGTTCAACCGGCCATTGCGCAGCTCGATGTCGACCGACTCGACGCGGAAGTTGCGCGACTTGAGCTCGACCGTCTCGCCCGGCTTCGCGCCAGCGAGTTCGATCGTGATGCGATTCGTGCCTTGGACGGCCGCCGTGAATTCGCCTTCGTACTCGCCGGGCTTGTCGGCGACGGCCTTGAGCGTCGTGCGCGCCAAGGGTGTCTTGTCTTCCACCAGTCGCAACTCGGCGGGTACCTGGACCTCGGCGAGCGGGTCGCCCTGCGGCGTGCGAAGGGTGGCCGTGAACTTGATCTTTTCGCCCGCGGGATACTCGTCGTTCGGCACGAGGATCGACCCGCGCTGCTGCGAACCCATCAGCCGGCCCTCGACGAGATACCGCACGGTCTGAATCCAAAAGCGATTGAAGAACTCGCCGTCCTTGCCCAACCGCCGCCAGCGCCACGTGCCGTTGAGTCCCAAATAGACGGTGCGGCCCGTCGTCGGCGGACCGGCGACCAGCAGGGGCCGGTCGCCGCGCCCAGTCGTGCGGGAGAGTAGCGTCTTCGAGCCGCGCTTTTCTTCGAGCGCCGGGAAGCTCCAGAACATCGGCGGCATCGCGTTCCAACGCTGCGTCGTCTTGGCGTCGTCGGCGTCGAACCGCAATAGCGGATGGTCGAGATTCGCCTTGGTCACGTCGAGCGAGAACGGCTCGTTGAACTTCTCGCTCAGATAATCTTTGAGCAAGTTGCCCGGCTCGTCGAACCGGACCGGCAGCACACCTGCGATGCCGCTGGTCGACTCTTCGGTCATAAATTTGCCGGCGTGCTTCGGTCCGGGCATGTACAGCAGCCCGCCGCCGTTGTCGACGAAGCTTTTGATCGCGTCGCTCCACTTCGTTCCGCCGGTGCCGAAGCGGAAATCGGCCGGGTCGGGGTCGAACAGCAGCACGACGTCGTACTTCGCCAGATCTTCTTTCGACAGCGGTAGCGCTTCGAGCTTCGTGTCGCCTTCCTGCGGCATGTCCTTGATCGTTTGCAGCCAGCACGACAGGTCGATCGTCTTGTCGCGCGTGAGCAGCACCTGCACGATGCGATATTCCCACGTGGGGCTGCCGGCGACGAGCAGCACCTTGGCCTGATCGCGGACGACCGTCACCACCGTCGACGCTTCGCGGCGGCCTTCGACCGATACATCGTCGGCGGTCTCGATCTTCACGCTGTAATTGAAGTCGCCTTCGCGCTGCGGCGTGTGCTTGAAGACGAGGGTTTCTTGGCCGTCGTCGGCGGAAAGCGATACGTCCTTCGCTTCGATGAGCTTGCCGTCGCCGGTCTCGCCGATTTCGCGTTCGTAGAGCTGCACTTTGGCGGCCCGGCCCTGATAGCCCTTGGACTGGATCAGGGCCTTGATCTCGAACGGGTCGTTGCGCCACACGCGCTCGTTCGCCCGCACGCTGGCGACGTCGATCCGGCGTTCGCGGCTCGCGTCGCCGACGCCGAGAACGAGGATCGGTACGCGGCGTTCGGACGCTTCGTCGGCGGCGGCCAGATAATCTTCCGCGGCGTTGTGCTGGCCGTCGGTCACGAGCACGAGCGCGGCCACTTCGACGCCTCCGGTCGCCCCTTCGAGCACCTTGCGGATCACGCGGGCGAGGTTCGTCGAGCGGCCCGCGCCCGTCGGCTGCGCGATCGTGGCGTCGAACGGCGGTTCCTCGACTGCCGGTTTCTCCTCGGGCGTGTAGGGTTCGGTGATTTCGTGCCCGGCGAGTTTTGCCAAACCGTCGAGTTCCAACAGCACGAGTGGATGCCAGCGCGGATTGGATTCGAGGAAGATGGCGAGCGAAAAGAACGCGGCCACCGCCGGCGCGGCGGCGAAGAGCGCCAAGAGCGCACTGCCGCGAAGGTACGCCACGGCAAGCAACAGCGCCAGGAGCAGGGTCGACGCGTAGAACACCCATTTGAGGTTCGGAAACAGCACGGCGCGTTCGTCCGCGCTCGCGGCCGCCTTGGCGGCAATTTCGTCCGCCGTTTCCGCGGCGGCGGGCACGTAGCGGGGCTTCGTCTCCTTGATCTCGGCGCGATCCGAGAAGTGAACGACCCGCAGCTTGCCCTTCGTCGCCAGATCGCGCACCGCCTGGTGTTCGTTCTTCGCTAAAAGCTGCTCGATCAGCTCGAGCCGCGTCGGGAGCTTCGTTTGCGCGCGATACTGCGAAGCGGGCATGCCGATCGCTTCCGCCACCGGCTTGAGGGCTTCGTCGTCGAGGTACTTGTCGGCGAGCTTCATCGACGCCGAGTCGTCGAGCGCCACGACTACGACGGGATCGACCCGATGCCGCGTCGAATACACGAGCGCCGGCCCCAGCGCGACCGCCACCAGCAGCACCACGACGAGCGTCCGCAATCCGGCGAGCACGATCCGCACGGGCCGCGGGCACGACGAAATCTCGCGGCGATACAAATAAAAGATGCCCAGCGCCGCCGCGAGCACCGCCGCGATCATGACGAACACGCCCCACGACTGCGGCGCGTGCGTCCAAAGAAAATCGCGAGACGCCCCCTCGGGAATGCGCTCCGGCGAAACGCCGATCACTCGTAGCCAAAGATCGTTCACGGTACAGGGGTCGGGGGTCGGGGGTCAGGGTTCGGGGAAGGATTTCGGGATTCGGGATTCGAGACTGAGTCGCGTTGGTTGCGAATCTCCAACGTCCAACCTCCAACCTCTAGTAAACCGACAGCCGCTTGCCGCCGGTCATTGCTTTGCTCCACACGACGTTGCCTTGGGGGTCGACCTCCTTCATTCCCTGGCTGTCGAGAATCAAAAAGTTGCCGTTGCCCAGGCGGTCGGCGTCGCGTGTTTCGCCTGCGGCGTTCGTCGTGGTGCGGACCAGTTTGTATTTTTCGTCGTATTCGAGGATCCGGCCTTCCTGGACGAAGCGCTGGACGCCGGGTTGGCGGTCGGCGACGGTCCGCGCCTCGCCGCCGTTGTCGACGACGAGCAAGTGGCCGTTGAGCAGCCGCCGCGCGGATTCCGGCTTGACGAGGTCGGTGATCGTGCTGGCGACGACCCGCGTGCCGTCGCGTTCGTATTCGCAAACGATGTTGTCGTACGTGCACGCAACCAGCATCCGCCGGTTCGCTTGCGTCCGCAGGTCGTACGGTTTGTAGTCGAGCCGCACGAGCGAATCTCGAATCAGGGCCCCGTCGCGGCCGATCTCGACCGCAATGCCGTACTTGTCATCCAGGTCGCGGCCGGCGACGAGCGTGTTGCCGCTGGGCAGCCGTTCGATCGACGTGGGATACAAGGGAAGTCGGCCGTCGCTTCGCCAAACCTCGTTGCCGTCGCGATCGAACTCCACGGCGTATCGGGCTTGGAACGAGGTGACGAGGCGATTCCCGTTCGGCAGGCCCTGAACGCCCCAAGCCCCCGGCACGCGCGGACTCGTCCAGACCACGTTGCCCTTGGCGTCGAGCTCGCGGACCACGCCCGCATCCGCGTCGCTGACGAGAATCCGGCCGAGTTGACGGAGGTGGAAGTCGAGCGGGACGTTGAGCTTGGTGGTCGCGCCCTTGGCGGCGAGCCATTCCTTCCACTTCGCGACGTGCGGCGCGCGATCTTCGGCGCTCGTATACGCGATAAAACCGGTCGCCTCGCCCGTCGACGCGAGCAAGAGCCGCGATGCCTCGTGCCGAATCGTCACGGCGTCGGACTCCAAGAGCGCGACGAGCGGGGCGAGCGCCCGGCGGTCTCCAAACGAAATCAAGGCGGTGGCCGCGGCGATCCGCACTTCGTCGTTCGTGTCGGCAAGCTGTCGGGCAAGCTCGTCCGCGCCCTTCTCGCCCAAAACCTGCCCGAGCGCGGTCGCGGCGGCTGCCCGAACGCGGTGCGACGATGAACCGAGCGACTTGCGAAGCAGGTCGACGGAATCGGCGGTTGCGGCTGCCTTCACCGCCGTGTCCGCGACGGTTCGCAACGAGTCGTCGGGCCAGCGTCCGATCGCGGCGAACACGCGGGGCATGGCCTCCGCCGGCGGTTTCGCCGCGATGCCCTCGAGCGCCGCGGCGATGAGCGCCGAGACCTGCGAACGCTCCGCGATCGAGAGTGCCTCGCGGTCTTCGTCTTTCAAGCGTGCCACGGCGCCGTCGTCGCCGACCAAGAGATCGAGCGCGACGAGCGGCTGCTTCGTCGAGAGTTCCATTTCCTCGATGCTCGCGGCGGTGTAAGCGAGGGCCGACGCCGGACCGGTTTGCTTGGCGACGAGCGCTTGAACGACGTGCAGGTCGTCGACGGCGCCGTCGATTATGCCCGCCCGGGCACGGAGCATCATCCGCCGTCGCCGCAGGGCTTCGTCTCCGGCGGCAATCTGCGCGTCGAGCCGCGTCAGTTGTTGTTTGGCATTCGTCAGGGCGTGCACGCGATCCGGTCCCAGCGCGAACAGCGTCTTGCCGTCGGTGTAGAGGTTTCCGACGGGATCGTCGCGGTCGCGCGAAAAATGGACGTTGGCCTTGGCGATCAGCTTGCCCTTGAGATCGAACCGGTAGACTTTGTCCTTGACGGGCAAGTAGATGCTGTCGGCCGTCAGGGCGCCGCGGCCGTGCGAGGGATCTTCGAGATCGACGGACCAATCGATCGAACCTTCGCGCCGCAGGCTATATGCGCGCACGACCTTCGGCCCGGCGACGTAGAGATTGTCGCCGACGACGCCGAGGACGTAATTCACGTCGTCGATGCCCACCCCCGGCCAGGCGAAGTCCCCACTGGCCCGATTGAGCGCAACGAGCTTACGATAGTCGGAAGCCATCAGAATCACCCACGGTCCGCGGGCGACGACGTAGTTTTCGTCCCAGCCGTCGAACGACGCGGACGACTGCATGCCGCCGAAGCGATGGTTGACCGATTTCGAGGCGGTCATCGTCCGCTTGTAGCGGACTGCCCAGCGGATCGAGCCGGACGCGGCATCGAGCGCGAACAAGACGCCGCGCCCCGTAGCGACGAACAGGTCGCCGCCGTCGAGGCACATCGTCACGGGCGCCCAGCGATCGCCGCCGAACCGCGGATCGTCGCACAGCGACGCTTTCCAGGCGAGCTTGCGGCTTTGCGTCCGTTTGCCGGCGGCGTTCTTGCCGTCTTCGGTTTCGAGGGCGTAAACCCACAAGCCGCCGTTCGCATAGACCGGAACGAGCAGCGTTCGGCGAAGCGGCACGACCGGGCCCATGAACCGGAAATCGCCGGCGTCCTTCGCATCTTTGTCGACCGCGTCCTCGCCCGGCCACTCCCAGAGAATCTTGCCGGTTGACAAGTCTCGGCCTGTCGCAGGGTCCTTTCCAACCGTCGCATCGATCGCGATCAACTTGCTGCGGCTCGTGCCCGCAGGGGTCGAATCGGCCGGCATCCCGCCCCACATGCGGCGGACGACGTTGGGGTCGACGTCCGAACCCAACTGCGGCGCGTCGTCGACGAAATAAACCGTGTTGTTGGCATGAGTCATCGACTGGCAGACGCGATCGCCGAACTGCCACGCCGCGCGATAGTCGTTGAGCAGGCCGGAACGCATTCCGCCGGCGGCCATGCTGGAGAGCCGGGCGAACTCGCCGGCTTCTGTCTTGAGACGCTCGACGTTTTCGACGTCGAACGTCTTGCCGTCGGCGGAGAGCGAACCGTCGGGCGGCGCGAGCCACACGAGTCGCGGTTCACCGACCGCGGTCGCGTCGTAACAGGCCAGCCGCGTCGGTGTGCGGAAGATGATCTTGCCGTCGACCAGGAGCGCCTTGGACGTCGGCGTCCAGAGCTGGTCCTTCCAGCTTTGGATCAGCGATTCGCGGTTCGGCGACGCTGCGACTTGGATCGGATTCCCGTAGGGATCAATCCCCATGACCATGCCGCCGCGGGCTATCGCGATGCGATTGGCATTGTGTCTCGCCGGATCGGCCGCCGTGGCGGCGCGGAATGCGTCGCTGTCGAACACTTCCGTGCGGTGCGACCACGATTCGTGCAGGTCGCCGGCGAGGGCTTCGGCGTCGAGCGCCGCCATGTGGCCGTCGCGGGCGGGCGAGCCGAGCGTCATCGGCCAATCGCCCGAGGCCCGATACGTGTCGGCGACCAACACGTGCTCCTTGCGAATGTCGAGACCGACGAGCTGGAACGCTTCCGACGGGACGGCCGACGGCTTGGCCTTGAGCACCTTGCCGAGGCTGTCGTAGGTCGCTTCCGCGGCGATGCGATTGCCGCTGCGGGCCTGACACACGGCGAGCCGCAGCATTACGTCCTCGCGGGACATCGTCGGATCGGGATGGACCGCCAGAATCTTCTCGAACACGCGGCCCGCACCGACGAAATCGTGCCGATCGAGCAGCAGGCAACCGAGCCGCCAAGCCGCGTCGTCGCCCACCGAGCTGACGAAGTATCGTCGCACGACCTCTTCGAGCGCGGATTCCTCGCGTTCGCCGGAGGCGGCGGCCAGCAACGTCCGCGCGGGACCGTCCGCCACGATTCGGTATTGGGCCAAACCTTCGGCCGGGAGCGTCGCCAGCAGACGTTCGACTTCCGTCCGGACCGATTTATACGACTGAAGCCACTCCGACTCGTCGAGTTGGTCGCGCTTGCTGACCCATTCCGGCCGCGTCGTGAGCTCGCTGCCCGAGCGGTCGAGCACCTGCTGCCAGAGCGTGGCGGCGACGTCGTACCGCTGGTCGTCGGTCAGTTCGTGAGCCCGGCGCACGAGGCGATCCACGTCGGGATCGGTCTTGAGGATCGCGCTTTCCGTGAACAGGGCGTCGGGATCGTCGTCGCGCTGGCCGTCGTCCTCGCCGGTCGCTTCGCCTTCGACGGCGACGGCGGGCGCGTCGATGATCGCCGGACCGAAGCCCTCGCCAAGGATGATGCGTCTCGGCTGCGCAGAGGCCGGCCAGTGCGGCAACGCGATCGCCGCCAAAACTACCAATGCGAACCACAACCACCGCCGCGGCGACGGCACGGCCAGAATTCGATTATGTTGACGCATGGCCTTTGTCCTCATCCATCACTGCCCGCTACCCACACGCGGTTGTGGCACGGTCTCCCGACCGCGCTGCCTACCCGCGCCGTTTCCCAAACCACCAGGCCAAAAACTGCTCCACGCCGAGAACGCCCAAAATGGCGAACAGTACGTGGAACGAAAACTCGCGTTTCGCGCCTTCGGAGCCGTTGCCGAACGCCGGCCCGCCGGCGATGACCGTTGCCGCGTCGCCGAGTTGCGTCTGCAACTCGGTGCGGTCCACGCGGGCGAGTTCGCCCTCGGTCGCGTCGACGTTGGCGGCATAAAGCGTCTTGACCTCGCCGCCGTCGAGCCGCAAAGTCGCTACCTCATAATACCCCGTCGCGGTGGTGTCGACGAACTTGACTTCGAGCGTCCGGCCCGTTTCGTCCGGTGCGGCTTGTTCGGTTTTGACGTCCTTTGCAACCGGTTTGTTCCCCGCGTCGCCCGCGCCGGCTTCGCGGCTTGGCGGCGGGATAAAGCCGATCCTCACGTCGCGGCGGAATCGCTGGGCGTCGAGCCGCATCTCGATAGGCTGACCCACCGCCAGCGCCCCGTCGTCGCGCGGTCGCCGGGCAAGCCAGCTTCCCAAGTTGTGCAAGGCGATCGCGTAGCTGCCGTCCTCGGGCCAGTCGGACCAGTCCGCGTCGAGCGGAATCGCGATCGTCGTCGCCCGGCCGAGACCGAGCGCCTTTTCGACGATCGCGGGCGTGCCTCCGGCCACGTCGGGATCGGTGATCCGGGCCGTGACGACGGTCGACTTGTCGGCTTGCTCCTTGGGGACTTCCATTCGCCACCATTGAAAGACTTTCGTGCCGAGGTCCGGCCGCGCGTCTTTCGATTGAGCCAGATACGTCCACATCGGGTGATCGCGGGCGTCGATGGCGAGCGACGCCCAGGTCTGCTCTTCTTCGTCGCCTTGGCGTCCGTCGAGCCGCGCCGCCAACAGTCCGGCGCCCTCGGCGTACAGCTTCTCGTTGTAATACTGCTCGTCGATGCGATTGCCGAGGGCAAACACGAGACCACCGCCGCCGCGAACCCATTTGTCGAGATTAAGGACCTGCTCCTCCGGCACTCGATAGAGGTTGCACAAGAAAATCCAATCGTACTTGTCGAGTTGAATGCCTTCTTCCAATTCGGCGTCGCTCTTCCAATCGACCCGGAACCGAGTCTTAAACCCCGTCGGCGCGAGGACCATGTTGAGAAAGTAATGCTCGCTGGAACGAACGTCCTCGCCTTGATCGCCGTCGACGATCAGCACGCGAACGCCGGGAGAAACGCGACCGGCCAGCAATCGGTCGTTGTCGAGCCGCAACACGTCCGGTCGATCGATCGACGCGCGGATGAGCAAATTCGCGCCCTTGGGTTCTTCGTCCTTGCCCGTGTCTTCCGGCGTGAAGTTGACGCGAAACGTGGCCGGCTGCTCTTCGCCGGCTTTGATTTCCTTGATCGACGCGCGCTGCGTCCCGGCGTCGCCCGCGGCAAGCTCGACGTCGACGTCTTCGACCGTTTCGCGGCCCGCGTTCTTGACGCTGACCACGACCGTCGCGGGCACGCCCGCGACCCAGGCGTTCGGCTGTTCCGCGTCGTCGAGGACGCGGACGTTCGAGACGATCAAGTTGTCGTCCTTGTCGCCGCCGACGTCGCAAAGCTGGACGCTTAGGGCGTGGGGCGCGAGGCGCTTTTTGATGAGCTGCACGGCTCCACGATCCGCTTCGGGACCGGTCTTTGCCGCCCAATCGCGTTTGCGAAAGTCGGAAATCACGTACACGACGCGATTGATCTGGCCCGAGTCGGCGCGGAGCAGTTTTTCGACCGCCAGGAGCGCCTTGTCGAATTCGGCGACGCGGTCGGTCGGTTCGAGCGCCTTGATCGTGGCCGACATTTCCGCGACGCCGTCCTCGCTGGCGTCGCCGGACGTGCTTTTCATGAACCGGGCGTTGTAGAGCGGCGTTTCGGGGTTCGACGTGATTACGACCGTGATCCGATCGCCGGGGTTCGACTGCGACAAGTCCTCGATGAAATTCGCGAGGCTATTCTTGGCGGCGTCGAAGACGAGCTGCCGGTCGTCGCCGAGGGCCTGCATGCTCGCCGAATCGTCGAGCAGGAACACGCGCTCGAAGAGAGCCCCTTCGCCGGCCGCTTGCGCCGCGGTTTGCGGCTGATAGAACGGCCGGGCCGCAAGCGCCGCGATGAGCGCGAGCGCCAGGCAGCGGAGCAGCAGGATGATGAAGTTCTCGAGCCGGACGCGGCGGCGGTTTTTCCGCTCGGCTTCGAGCAGAAAATCCATCGCCGCCCAGTCGAGAATGCGGAACTTCCGCTTGCTGAGCAGATGGATGATGATCGGCGCGGCGATGGCCGCGGCGCCGGCCAGCAGCCAGGGATGAACCGCGCTCAATCCTGCCCAGGGGAACATGCTATCTCCTCGCGCCGCCGCGGCGAATCCGCGAGCGGGCGTTCAAGTAACTCGACAGAACCACGTCGAGCGGATCGCGCGTGTTGCACAGCACGTAGTCGATGCCGTTCGATGCGCACGTCTTGCGGACTTCGTGCAAAAACCGCTCGACGACTTCCAAGTACGCTTTGCGGAGCGCTCGCGGTTCGGTGTGCAGCTCGACCGGCGTTTCCAGCCCGCGGAAGAGCGTGTTGTCCTCGAACGGGAAGGTCAGTTCGTGGTCGTGCATCACGTGGAACAAGATCACGTCGTGCCGGCGATGGCGCAGCTCTTGCAGCGACTTCTTGAGCGTTCCCAGGTCGAGGAACAGATCGGAAATGATCACGACCATGCCGCGGCGGCGGATTTGCTCGGCCAGTTGCTTGAACGGATCGGCAATGTCGCTCTTATCGTCGCAGACGGTCTGTTCGAGTTCGTGCATCACCAGCTTGCGATGCGTGGGATGCGTGCTCGGCGGCAGGTTTTTCTGGATTTTCGTGTTGAACGTCACGAGGCCGACGGCGTCCTGCTGGTGCTGCAAGAGGTGCGCCAGGCAAGCCGCGGCGGTCGCTCCGTAGTCGAACTTGGTCATGCCGCTGCCGCCGTTGTAGGCCATCGACTTGCTGCAATCGAGGACGATCGTGCAACGGAGGTTCGTCTCTTCCTCGTACTCCTTGATGTAGAGACGGTCGGTCTTCGACCATACCTTCCAGTCCAAGTGCTTGATCTCGTCGCCGGGCGCGTACTCGCGATGCGTCGCGAACTCGACCGCGAAGCCGTGATAGGGGCTTTTGTGCATGCCCGTGATGAAGCCTTCGACCACGACCCGCGCGCGCAGCTCCAGCCGCGATATTTTGTCGAGCGTAACGGGGTCGAAGTAGCTGCGGCCGGTGGCGGTGGACATGAACGGGGGTCGGGGGTCAGGGGTCGGGGAGCAGGAGGATTCAGGATTCAGGATTGAATGGCACTCGGTTAAGCACTGCTATCATCAACCAGTTGTGGTTTAGACCGTCGCTAGCAATGCGACATATAGTGGTATCCGGGCT
>QEVJ01000065.1 GCA_003576845.1 Planctomycetota bacterium | reverse complement strand
GAGCCGGGTGTACCTCATGCCGAACGCTTCGGCGAAGGTGTCGATGATTTCCGTCTCGCCGAGCCGCACGACTAATCTGTCTCCTGCATTCTCTTACGTTGCTGCGGCGATTTCCGAAATCGCCGCAACGATTTCTTGCGCCGGATCGGCGCGGATTTGCTAATGGGCAGCGGAGATTCGGTTGCTGGACCGTTACCCGCGTCCCGTTGGCGTCATCTTCGCAAGCGGCCGCGATTCCGCAAGACATCGCTTGCCCAGAGACGGCGTGTGGCGATAATAACCTGTTGTGGTGGCGGAGGTTAGAGCGAATCGGCCAAATTGCTCGCCCGCCGACATCGCCGCGCTCGGCAGCATCGAGTCCGAGCGAATTCGGCCAAAAAGGTAAGCTTGACGGCAATCCGGGAAGCATTTGGCGGGGTTTAACGAACCATGAGGAAGGGTTCTCGTCGCGACTCGTCCCGCCGCCGCTCCGCCGAACCCGATAACCGACGCTGAACGTGCCGTGGAAGAAGTTTTCGATCCCTATCGCAAGTGGCTGGGCATTCCGCCCGAGGAGCAGCCGCCCAACCATTATCGGCTGCTGGGGATCGCGCTCTATGAACACGACCCAGACGTCATCAGCAATGCCGCCGATCGGCAAATGGCCCACGTGCGGACGTTTCAGACGGGCCAGCGCGCGCCGCTCTCGCAAAAGCTGCTGAACGAACTATCGGCGGCAAAAATCTGCCTGCTCAATCCGGAAAGCAAACAGCAATACGACGCGAAGCTGCTCGCGCTACATGCGCAGTTGCCGCGTGCGGTCGCCGTGCCCATCGGATCGCCTCTGCCGCCCGGGCGGCCAGCGAACGACGTTGGCCCGAGCGTTCCATCGGCGATTCCTGTCGCCGCGTCCAACGACGTCATTGCCGACAACGCGCTACCCACCATCCGCACGGCCAAGCGGCGCCCGAAGATCGCACTTCCCGAATCGCCGCAACCGAAGGCCGTGACCGCGGCATCCGCGAATGCTAATCGGTCGGCGCCCATCGCCATTGCCGATGCGCCGTTGCCGGTCACGGTGCGCGGCACGAGTCCGCGCGTCGTCCGCCGGTCGAGTTCGTCGGCGGCAATCGGCGGCATCGTAGCCGTCGGGCTGCTGGTGCTGCTCGTCGTTTTCGTCGCCGCGTTTCTCGGCGGCGACGGGGCCCCGACCGGCGAAAGCGAAAAGGACCGGCCATCGGCGAAGGAGAAGCCAAAGTCGTCAGCGGCGCCGCCAAAGCAACCGGCATCCGCGACCGTTCCGCTCGTCAACGCGCCGACCAACGAAAAGCCGCCGCTCGTTCCAAAAGAAGTCCGTCCACCCGACAAAGGCCAAACGAACTCCGGCGATAAGCGGCACGAGAATCCGGCCGACGGCCGCGCGGACGACAAGCCAAAGCCGAGCGACCCGGGCACGCCCGTGCCGATGCCGCCGGAAGCGCCAACGCCGCCGAGCGACGAACCCACGCCCGCGGCGCCGACGAAGCGTCCTCCGCCGCCCGCGCCGGAAGCGATCACCAAGGCGTACCGTATCCTTCGCAAAGAGTTGGAACCGCAACTCCGCAGCGCCGTCGCTCCGGAGGAACGTTTCGATCTGGTCCAGCAAATCGTCGACCGGGCAGGGGGCGAAACGGAATCGGCGGCCCAATACGCGCTCTACATGTTGGCGCACAATTTGGGCGTGCAACTCGCGTCGGCCGACACGGCATGCGACATCATCGACTTATTGGCCGCCCGGTACGACGTCGACGCCTTCGAGATGAAGCGGTCGGCGATCGACCAGATCGTGCAATTCGTAACGCTGGGCGTCGAGGATTACGAACACCTGCTGCGGCTCTTGCAGCGGTTTGCCCGCGACGCGATGGCCGCGGAAAAAAGCGATGCGGCGGTGGCGCTTTCGCGGCTCGCCAAAGCCACGTCGCTCAAAGTCCGGACGCCCAAGGCGCTCAAGGAGTACCCGGCGCTGGAAGACCTGTTGGCCGACGTCGATCGGGTCGCGGCCGAAGCGGCGGAGTTCGACCGCGAGGTCAAGGCGTTCGATCGCAACGCGCGGCAGTTGGCCAAGGAGCCCGACGACGCGGCCGCAAACCTCGGCGCGGGCCGCTATTGGCTGCTGGTCAAGGGCGACTGGTCGCGGGCCTTGCCGCATCTGTCGAAAGGCGCCGACCCGACGCTCAAGGACCCGGCCACGATCGACCTGGCGGAACCGAAAACGCCGGCGGACCAGGCGGCGCTGGCCGACACGTGGGCCGCGCTGATTCCGCGCAAAGGTGGGCTGTTTGCTCCGCGGCTGTTGGATCGGGCGAAGTTCTGGTATGCGCGGGCGTTGCAGTCGGCCGCCGACGCCGAAAAGCCCGCCATCGAAACGAAACTCGCCGCCGTCGAGGCTCAGCTCAAAGCGCTTCGTCCGCCGGAAAATCCCAGCGCCGACGAGAACTCGTCGACCAAGGAAGTCGAAGGGCCGGCCGCGCCGCCGGAAAACCCCGCGGCGAGCGACGACGGTCGCGCATTTCCGGAGTAGGCGCATAAGTCCAGGTCACGCAACGGTGCGCGACGCGGTTACCTAAGTGCGATGCCGTTGATTCGCGGGGCAATTCTGGCTAAAACCGCGTACTGGCAACGCATCGCCGGGACCCGGACCTCCCCGTTCGCCCGTCGCGATTGCCGAACCGTGAACCCTTCTTGCCCGAGATATCAACATGCATCTAAGCGACGGTTTTCTGGATCCTTCGACGGCAATCCTCACTTCGGCCGCGGCGGCTGGCGCGCTCGGCATGAGCGTTTGGCAATTGCGGCGCAACGGGCTGCGAATCGACTCAGCCGGTTTGCGGCCGTCGGCATCGGCGGGCAAGATGGCCTTGGTCGCAGCGGGCGTGTTCGCGATTCAGGCCGTCAATTTTCCGCTCTCCTCGGGCGTGTCGGGCCATCTCCTGGGAGGCGTTGCCGCCGCCGCGCTGCTCGGGCCGTGGGCCGGAATGGTCGTTGTCGCGGCAGTGCTGGCTGTTCAATGTTGTTTGTTGGGCGATGGCGGAATCTCCGCGCTCGGCGCGAACGTCCTTAACATGGCCGTGCTCGGTGCGGTGCTCGGCGGGCCAGTCCATGCGCTGAGCCGTCGCGGCACGTCGGCAACGCGTCGGACCCTTACCGTCGCGCTTGCATCGGCCGCCGCATTGCCGCTCGGTGCGATTGCTTGCGCCGCGGAAATGCACCTTGCAGGCAGGGCATCGTTCACTACGACGGCAGGCGAAATGCTGCCGCTGCATTTGCTGCTTGCCGTTGCGGAGGCCGCGTTCACCGCTGCCGCCGTTTTGGCCGTCCAACGCTCTGCGACCTGGATCCGCGACGAGCAACCGGCGTCGAAGTTCACGGCCGTCGTCCTGATCGCCACGCTGGTTGCCACCGCGGCACTCGTGCCGTACTCGTCCACGCTCCCCGACACGCTCGAAGCCGCCGTCGACGTTGCGGGACTCGCCGCATCCGAGCCGCTCTTGGCCGCCGCGGTCGGTGACGGCGCGTTCGCTGCCGCGGGCGAATGGGGAACGGCCGTGCTGCCGATCCTGCTTGGGGCCACGCTCGCCTTCGCCGCCGCGTGGATTGTCGGACGCTCGCTCAGCAACCTCGGCCGACCAACGTCGTAGCCAACGCCGTAGGACGGGTCGAACGAAGTGAGGTCCACCGCGTTTCACGTGCGCCCATAAGTCGACGACAATCGGCAATCCCTTGGTGGGCCTCAGTTCGTTCGTTCCCATACGCATCAAGTTAAGCGAGATGCCTTTGGTTCTATTATCAAAGTGGTTGTGCTAGCAGTGTGTTTCCCGTAGTTCCACGTGCTAGCAGCCTAATGATTCGCCCGTGACAGTCCTTAACTTCATGCGTATGGGGCCTCAGTTCGTTCGACCCACCCTACATCGCTACTTTGGCCGCGAGTCGCCGACGGCGATTCTCGGCTTCGCTCCGAGCACGCGTCCGAAAGCGGCCAGCGCTGGATCGGTCAGGCCGTGTTCGAGATTCGTGGTGACGACCTTGATGTGGTCGGCCGCGACGCCGCCTTGCGGTCGCGTCGCGTCGAGACCGACCCACCGGTCGTTGATCCACGCTTCGGCCCACATGTGATAGCCCATCGCCGCGTCGTTTTCGAGGTGAACCAGCCCCACGGCCACGCGCGACGGAATTCCCCGCGCCCGCAACAACGCCGCGAGCAGCACGGCATACTCGCTGCAATCTCCTTTGCGCCCGTCCGCCACTTCCGCCGCCGTCAAAAAAGCCTGGCTGTAGTCGAACTGGTCGATCGTGTCGTGTACGTGTTTTTCCAGCGCGATCGCGACACGCCAAGGGTCGCGTTCGTTCGCCGCGACGCCGCGGGCCATCGCCGCCACTCGCGGATCGTCGGCCGCCAGGTAATGGTTAGGCTCGACGAACGCGGCATCGGGTTTGCCGCCTTCGCTTGGGAACGTCGCGCCGCCCGCGTCTTGCGAGAGTCTCGTTTCGGGCGTGACCTTGCGAACAACCAGCTCGATCGTCCGGTCGTCGATCCGGCGGACGGCCTGCGCGGGACCCGGCGCGAACATCTGCTCCGCATTTCCCCGATCGACGGCGATGCGATATCGCACCCACTGCGTTCTCCCCGCGTCGGCCAGCGGCGGATCGACTCGCACGAGCGTGTCGTACAATAGGTTCAGCTTCTCCGTCGGCTCGGATAGCGCGGCTTCGCGGGGCATAGCGTGAAACTCGATGTCCATCGCGTCGTCGCGGAGCTTCACGCAGGTGCCGCGCTCGTCGGTCCAGAGCTGCGTCGACCGCCACGTTCCATCGGGCATGGCGACGCGATGCTGAATCCCGCGAAGCTTCCGTTCTCCATTGGGTGTCGACGTAACTTGCCGGCCGCGGCCGACGAGTTCCTGCGCGGCGATCGTCAGGAACGTGTCGTCGAGGGCCTGGAATTTGCGGGTTTCGCCCTCGGCCGGCGGCGAGGCGGCGACCAATTTCTCCCAGGCGTGAAACCCAAGGCAGTCGGCCGGCAGGCGAAGCGTGCGATTGCCGCCGACCGCGTCCTCGATGACGAGTCGCCCGCCCTCGACGCGGCCGCTAGCCTGTTGAATGCCGGCGCCGGCGTCGATGGACCGCGAGAATCGTCGCAACTCGCCGGCCGAAGTTTCCCACGACGTTGCGGTGACGTGCAGGCGCACGGTTTCCCGCCCCTTTTGCGTTTCGATCGTGCTCGATGTCGTGGTCTCGACGAGCTGTTGGCCGCGTTCTTCGACGACCCGCGTGCGGACAACGGAATGTCCGACTTTGGCGCCCTGCATGAAAACGCCGTACCAGCGTTCGGCGGCCGTGGCCGCGAGGGATGCCGGAGCCGCCGCGTCGTCCGCGGCTTGCGGTTGGCACCCGGCGAGCAAAACGGCGGCAGCGACGCTCGACCACGCGAAAAATCGGCGGACCGGCAACTTGTCGAGCATATTCACCTCATTTGCGGGCAGCATGGCTTGGCGGCTGCACTGGATTATACGGGCTTGCGAACGCGGCAAATGATCGCGGGCCCGTGGCGTCCGGGCCACGGGGGAACCGCTGCAAACCGCATCGCGATTCGTTCCCGCAACATCCCCGGCAGGTCCCGCGGGCATCCTAACACACTCCGCATACGCGGCGCTACTGTCACGCCAGGCGCCGCCCCGGCAGGGATTTTTAGCGGCGACGGGTTGCGGCCGAGATTCGACCGGTTGCCGAAAGCTAGGGTTCAGCAGAAATGCCGAGGCGGCCGTATCGTGCGGCTGCCGCGAGCCGGCGTCGGGCCGATCCAGTCGGACGGCGGCAGGCATTTCGCGGATCGGAACCGCCGCACGACGCGAGGCGAAATCGAGGTCGTGCGGATTGTGACGTTTGTGCCGACCCAAGCCCCGTCGGCTCCCGGCGGTCCGCAATGCACCACTCGATCGACACCTGCCGTGACCTAGATTTCGTTCATATTCGCCGCTGCCGCGTCGCCTTCGCCGGCTGTTGCAAGCGCGCACAACAGAGGTTGACTCGCCGATGGGTTTTTTGAAAAAGTTCTTCCGGAACGTCTTCCGCGACGGCGTGGAGGGCGCGGCCGAAAGTGCCTTCGACCAGCTTACGGAGGAGCAACTCGAGTCGCACCTGGCCGTCGCCCGTTACGGCGATTTCGTGCTAACAGATGCCGTGCGGCCTTCATACGACTTGAAGGTCGTGCCCCGGCAAGGCTATCGCCACGACGTGTATCGCGACGAGGACAGCAAGAGCCGCGTGCCGGTGCTGATGGCCGCCGCCACGAAGGAACAGTTGTTCCAGACGTTCATGGATTTGCTCGATCCGCTCGGGTTCGAGGTCGACGTGGTGCTCGAAACGAGCCACCATCGCAAGAGCCGCGATCACGTGGACCTGTATCGCGAGCACATCGACTTGCCCGTGCTCAAGAGCATTCTCTGGGAATACGAAGAGCTGCTGCTCAACGACGGCTGCACGGGGATTGCGGTGCTCAACCCGGGCGTGCCTCTGGAGGTCCAGTTCGATGAACACAAGCTGCTGATCGTCTACGGCAACGAACTCGACGAGTTCGAGAACGCGATGTGCGACTCGGGTCTCGAACGCGACGACGAAATGAAGTTCATTACCGAAGCCGAGCACGTCCACTCGACCAGCGACGCCTTCTATCGCCAGTTCCAGGAACTCACCACGCGCCTGGGCATGGACTCGGTGTTCGATTCGCCCGGGCGGGAGGAGATGGTCTAGGGAACTAAAAAATGCAAAATGAAGAATGCAAAATGGGATTGCCTGGCGGCAGGCCTTCAGTTCTTCATTCTGCATTTTTCATTTTGCATTTTTCATTCTGCCTTTTGCATTTCCCCGTCACGGTCCGCGGGCGAGCGAGATCACCGACGACATCTGCCGCGTGAGTTCTTTGTAGCGTTGGCGGCCGAAGAGACCGACGAGCCGTTTCTGGGCAGCGGCCCAATACGGAACCGCGGCGTTGATCGCGGCTTTGCCCTCGTCGGTGAGCACGATTTGCTTGCGACGGCCGTCTTCTCCCGCGGCGAGCTGCAATAGACCCTTTTGCACCAGCGGCCGCAAGTTGCGGTTGAGCGTCGAGGCGTCCATCACCATTCGCCGCGCGAGTTGCGAGATGTTCGCCGTCGGCTGAACCGCTACGGACAGCAGGATGACAAGTTGTGTGGATCGCAGGCCGCTCGGGTGGAGGGCCTCGTCGTAAAGCTGCGTTACCGCGCGCGAGACCTTGCGGAAGTTGAAACAGGCGCAGCTATCGAGCGCCGCAGCCAACTCGCGCTGCCATTCGCCCGCGCCGTCGCCGTTTTGCGACGTCGTATCGCTTTGCTCGCTCATCCTAACGACCAACCCAGCTTGGCCGCGCGCGAACCAACGCTTTCCGGCGGACGCGTCGCGACCGGGAGAAGCACGGATTCGCTCGCCGCAAGACCGTTCGCCCATTGTAAGCGGTCCTGCCGCCGCAGCATTACCTCATAACTACCACAAAGCCGCCGCGTTTGCTACCACGCATTGCGGAATTCGGCCGACGGAGCGATCGAACGTGAGCGGGTCGGCAGAGCGTCGCTCAACCGCTTTTCGCCGAGAAATCGTGGGCTTTAATGAACTCGACGAACGTCCGCGGGGCCTCGGAGAGCGTTTCGCCCTTGCGGGTGAGCACGCCCGAGTCGATGGCGCGAATCTGGCGGCCGAGGCCGCGAATCGCCAGCTTGTGACCCCGCGTGACCGCGCCCGACGGCATCAGCGGCACGATGCCGACGCCCAGACCGGCCTCGACCATGCGGACGATAAGATTCGTCGTCGTGACTTCCATTTCGACGCGGGGCGAAAGTCCGAGCCGCGCGAAGGCGTCGACGACGTGCTGCCGGCCCGTCGAGCCGCGCTCGTACAGAATCAGCGGCGCATCGACGATGTCGGCAAGTTTGAGCTTATCTATTGCAGCGAGCGGATGTCGCGGCGGAGCGATCAGGCTCCAGTCCATCGAGAATAGATGCTGGTACGTCAAATCGGGCGACGATTCGTACGGCGCCGCGACGCCGATCATCGCGTCCGGGTTTTCGAGCAGTTCCTTTTCGATTTCCTGCTCGGTGCGGGCGCTGAGTCGCACGCGAATGTCGGGAAACTTCGCATGGAAGCGGCGGACGACGTCGATCAGGGCGTAGGCGATGAGGTACTGGCTCGCGACGACGTGAACCTCGCGGACCCGCGGCTCGTTGGCAAACAATTCGGCCAGCTCCGCGGCCTGTTCGAGGAAGGCGATCGCCTTGGGCAGGAGCAGCTTGCCCTGCGGCGTCAGCGGCGTCGCCCGACGCAATCCGCGAGCTTTGCGGTACAGTTCCACGCCGAGCCGCTCTTCGAGCGCGAGTAACCGGCTGCGAACGCCTTGCTCGGTGATGAACAACACCTCGGCCGCCGCCCGCAAGCTGCCCTGGCGCGCGACCTCGACGAAGGCAGCGATTTGGTCGGTGGAGAGCGATTGGACGTTGGTCATCGACGCGGCGCCTGGGAGTTCCTGGGAGAACGGAAACATTCTAAACTGCCGCCAGCCGGGGAGAGAACGCCCGCGGCCGCACGCGAAATTTCTTCGGCGAGCGCAGGGAATAAACGTCCGGCGGCGAGGATCGAAGTTAGGGACTCCCCGCGCGCCACTGGCGGCCAAACGCGGAACTTTCGTATCGCTTGCCGCGTCGAAGCATTCGGGAACCAAGGGGCCACGCCAAGCTGGAGCGGATCATGCCACGATTTCTGCCGCTGTTTCTCGGAGCCTGTCTGTTTGCCGGTTGTGCGGGCGTGAAAGACGTGAGTTCACGCCCCGAAGCTGCGTTCGAGTCGAAAGGCAGCGAAAAGAAGGACGAAGGAGGTTGGCCGGGAGCATACTCTCTCACCAAGTCCGGAGATGGCGAGTTCGATCAGGCCGCGGACGCTCCGCAACGCACGTCCACGCCGCTCGAACGCAAAATCATCCACGACGTCGACTTCGAAATCGTCGTCAACGACTTCGCCGACATCCCGAGCAAAGTCGATGCCCTCGTCAAAGAGTTCGCCGACGCCTACGTCGCCCAAATGTCGCTTTCCGGCAGTGAAGGAGAGAGCCGCACAGGGCGATGGGTCGTGCGCGTTCCGAATTCCACCCAGGGAGCGTTTCTTGAACGAGTCCGAGGATTCGGGACGGTCGATCGTGAGGACCGCAAGGCGAGTGACGTGAGCGAGGAGTACTACGACCTCGAAGCCCGGCTCACGAACAAGCGCGAAACCGAAGCCCGGCTGCTCAAGGTTCAGCAGGAAAGAACCGGCGAGCTCAAGGACATTCTCGAAGTCGAGCAGCAAATCGACCGGGTTCGCGGCGAAATCGAGCAGATGCAGGGCCGGCTCAACGTCCTCTCGATGCTCACCAGTTTGTCGACGGTGACGATCAACGTCCGCGAGATTCGCAACTACAAACCGTCGCAGGCGGTCTCGCTCATCGACCGCATGAGCAGCACGCTCGACGCCTCGCTCGACGGGCTTCGCGAATTCGGCGAGGGAACGCTGTTGTTCGTCATCGCGATCGCGCCCTGGCTGCCGCTGATCGTGCTGGCCCTTTTCGGGGCACGCTTTCTCTACCGCCGGTTTGTCCAGCGCATTGCGGCGGCGCGAAAAGCGGCGGCGTCCGCGACGTAATTGGCGTGCTTGCGGCACGATCAGTGCGGCCCGAGAAATCGCTCGCCGTTGAAGTGAATCAGGTGACTCGGCGAATCTGCGACCCAGACTTCAGTTTCCCACGAAATATCTTCGAGATACGTGGTGAGGGCTTTGCGGTCCAGAAATGCCGTGACGAACACGAGTCCGGCCGCCGAATCGGCAAACAATCGCGATAGCTCCACGTGTCGCTTCGGATTCACGGGGCCGTGGGAGGTTACCGCCTCTACCAAAACGAGCCAATTTCTCTCGACGTGATGAATGATCGCATCCGGCATCTTGCCGTGAATGTCGACGACGACGCCTAGCGATCGCAAGCCCGGCTCGTCAAAATACGCGAACTTTTCGTCGGTATCGCCGACGTAGAGCACGCGTCCGCCCGGAGTGAATCGCTCCGCAAAATCCTCGATCACTTTGCGAATCAGCGTGTTATGCCGGCCTGGAGATAGCGCGATCTTTTGTCCGTGGGCAAGGTTAATCGGTATCCGCGACATCTTGCGCTCGCGTGCGTACTGCGCCTTGAGTGTTTCCACGCTCGAAAGGTATTTCGTCAATTTCGATTTCCAGCTTCGCGACCCAAACGAGCGCGCGAGTTCCAGCGCAGCGTTGTTCACCTGATAGACATTCTTTCCGCTGTTGACCGGACGGTCAGGCTGGTCCGGATTGGCAACGATCAACCCCGCGTCCAGAAACTGATGCACCGTCTGCCGTCGCACAGTTTCGCGCGTGTTCGGCGCATACCTTTTGCCATAATGCTCCGCGAAAAATTCCATCAGCGGGGTGATTCCCATCAACGGTTGGCTCGCCGTCGACCATTTGGCATCCGGCTTGAGTGCTAAGAGGGCCAACAGCGTCAGCGCCGACCGTTCGTTCAATTGGGCCCGCGGGAATCCCAACTCCCGCAACACCTGCAACGCTTCGTCAACTCGTTTCATGGTATTTATCGCGACTGCGGCTTCCGAATCGCCTTCGGCCTGTAGTAGATTCGTGATCAGGTCGTCTACAGTACCTTGGTCCGATACGTCGTCTCCGACTTGCTTGCCGATGGCTTCCAGTTGGCGCTCAGTAGGATACGACAGATTTCTCAAATCGGCGGCATTGACCTGAGTATGCCCGCTGAACTGGCGAAAGTACGTGTCGAAGAGTGTCGAATTGAAGAACGCCGCGAGTCCGCGGGCTAACTCAATCGGCAAGCCGCCGCCGCGACGATGCACGTAGTTCAGGTGGTTCTCGAATGCCACCGATGCATTGGGCATGCGACTCCCGTCGTGAACTGCAGCCACGACGCGCCGTCGTTCTTCCTTGGACGAAAACCGCTTGACGAGCACGTAGTTGCCGTTTGCGACCGACAAATCGCTGGTTTTCTCATTAGCCACGATGGCATTCGGCTTACGCGAACGGGGTTTCGGCCATTCGACAATTCCGTTTCGAAAGTGTGCCGGATAGATTAGCGGTATGGTCTCGTCATTTGGCTCGGTTCGTAAATACTCCCGCGCCCGAAAGTCGACGACTCGTCCGGTCGAAACTGCCAAATCGAGGTCCACGAGCGAAGTCCGGAACCACGACATCGCCCGATCGACCGCTTCGGCAAAGTCATCTTCAAGTACGCGCACGAACGATTCGGGGTCGTCGGGACGGATCACATTGTCGTAACGCGCTTCGCGAACCGTGAGGTCGTCGAGCGAGCCGCCGGAACTGCCCGATACGGTAACCGCGCGACGGGGTTGCGCATCGCGCTTCGCCGATACGATTACATTTTCCTGCAACACGTCATCACCGCTGAAAACGTGGGTGCGCGATCGAAACACGTGGATTCGATCGATGCGCGTCTCGCGCAGGAACGCTTTGCGAAACGGCTTGAAATAAGGACCGTTGCAGAAGCTGCGCGGCGTGATTGCCACGATTTGGCCACCGTCGGCCAGCAGACGAATGGCAGCTCCGACGAATCCGGCATACGCATTGCTCACTTGAATTCCGATCCGGCTCAGCGCTCGGCGGTGAACCGAGTCGGTCCCAACCTTGAAATAAGGCGGATTCAGCAGTGCGCAGTCGTATTCGGAATCGCGACCTGAGCCGAGCAAGCTCTCGCCGATCGAATCCGACGCGGCAAGAAGAAAGTCCTCTTTACGGACCTCGTACTTGAATTGAATTCCGAAACGTGAACATTCGACCGCGCAGTGTCGGAGCGTGGCATCCAAGTGCGGAATGAGTTCCGGGGCGATTTCGAACGCCGTTATGTGGATCTCCCGCGGAGGAATCCGCCGTCGACACAATTCTGCGACCGCGGCGGCACTCAGCGAGCCAACGCCCGCGCCCGCGTCGAGCACTCTCGGCTCCGAACCTACATCGCCGAGCATCGACGCCATGAGATACGCGACGCTCCGCGGTGTGAAAAACTGCCCAGTCGCAGACTTGCGGGCATCGTCAATTTCACTGCCGACGGCGAGACGCACACGCTCTACGTGATCCAACACGTCGATCGCACTCGGCGACCCCAAGCTTACTGTGCAGTTGTCCATAGGGTCATAGGATACCGGCTGATACCCAAGTCGCCTAGAACCGTTAGTACCGCTTTGGCATCATCCCTTGGCGGCCGTTTTGCGCGCCCGGAGCGTTGGATCGCCCGCCAGTGGCAGCTTCACTGCTTTGCCCGTTTCGGCCGCTTTGTAGATGGCGAGGATCGTTTCGACCGCCTGGCGTCCTTGCGGACCGTCGACGAGCGGCGGGCGATTCTTCTTGATCGCGTCGAGCACGTCGCGGAATTGCAGGGCGTGGCCGTGGTGGCCGATGGCCGCGGGGTCGCTCGCGCCTCCTCCGCCGCTCTTTCTCGCTGCGGCCGCTTCGCGGATTGCCGCGTCGCGTTTCTGCTCCTTGGCAAAATCCCATTTGATGATGTCCTCTTCCTCCATCATCGCCGAGCCGGCCGAGCCGTGGATTTCGATTCGCTTCAAGTAGCCGGGATAGGCCGCGGTCGTGGCTTCGATGACGCCGAGGGCGCCGCTTTGGAACTTTAGAGTGGCGACGACCGTATCTTCGACGGCGATCCGCTCGTGGGCGAGCGTCGCCGCGTGGGCGGTCACCTCGGCGACCGGGCCCATCAGCCACAGCAGCAAGTCGACGCTATGTACGGCCTGATTCATCAGCGCCCCGCCGCCGTCGAGTTCCCAGGTGCCGCGCCATTTGCCGCTGTCGTAATACTGCTGCGTGCGATACCACTTCACGCAAGCATCGCCGACGGTGAGCCGGCCAAAGCGGCCCGCTTCGACCGCTCGCTTGATCTCGACCACGCTGGTGTGAAACCGCGAGGGGAAAATGGTCGACAGCGTCACTTTGCTCGCCCGGCAGGCGTCGATGATCTTGTCGCAACGCTTGAGGGTGATTTCGAGCGGCTTTTCGACGATCGCGTGCTTGCCGGCCTTAGCGGCGGCAACGGCCGGCTCCATGTGGGCGCCGCTGGGGGTGCCGATCACCACGACTTGCACGTTCTCGTCGGCGAGCATCGCGTCCAAGTCGTGATACGCCCGGCAACCGAACTCGGCGGCGAGATTGTCGGCCAACTGCGTCAGGCGGTCGTAGCACGCGACCAGTTTCGCGCCGCGGACCTCGGCAATCGCCCGGGCGTGAAACTTCGAGATCATTCCGCATCCGATGATGGCAAAACCGTAGGTCATGAATCGTCTCGTTCGTGATGGCTAGGAGATTTGTGCAAGCACGCGAGAAACGAACCGCCGAGACGCGGAGGCGCAGAGAACTCGACATGTCACCGCCGGAGAATTCGGATCTCTGCGCCTCCGCGTCTCGGCGGTTCGTACCTGCATTCGGAACTACGCGTCCCCTTGCGTCCAGGCGCCGTCGATCATTCGCCACATGCCCGTCGGATTCTTGTCGCGAAGCACCGCCGGCAGGCGATGTTCGCGGACGTTGTCGTAACATTCGAGCGCCGCGAAACGCCACATCGCGGCGGGAAGGCCAACCGCGGTGAAGCCGCTGTGGCCCGTGGCGGGATAGGGTCCGCCGTGGTTCATCGCCGGCGAAACGGCGACGCCCGTGGGCATCTTGTCGTTGAGCAGCCGGCCGACGTGCGGCCGTAATCGCGGGGCGAGCCGGTCGTAGAGCGCGTCGTCGCTGCCCTGCGTGTCAGAATAGATGCAGCCCGTGAGATTGCCTTCGAGCCGATCGAGCACCTGGCCGACTTCGTCCTCGTTTTTAGCGACGACGAACAGCGAGGCGTTGCCGAAGAGTTCGGTCTGCCAGAGCTCGCTGTCGGCGACGAACCGCGCCGCCGTCGTGCGCAAGAGCGTGTTGGGAAAGCAATATCGCTTGTCGGCGTCGCTGCATGTGGACGCGGCCAGCACTTCCGCTCCGGCGGCTTTGAGCTTCGCGACACCGGCGGCGAGCGACTTGCCGACGCCGACAGAGAGGAGCGTTCCCGTGGGCGCGTCGGTGAACCTCGCGGCGACCTCTGCGATGAACGTCCGCGAGGCGTCGTGGTCGATCACGACGACAAGCCCCGGGTTCGTGCAGAATTGCCCCGTTCCCATCAGGACGCTCGCTAGAAACTCGCCGACGAGCTTTTCGCGGCGCTCGGCAATCGCGCCGGGCAAGACGACGACGGGATTGACGCTGGAGAGTTCGAGATAGATCGGTTTTCCGGCCTTGTCGGCGGCGACTTTGAGCTTGAGTCCCGCCGAGCGGCTGCCGGTATAGCCCGTTGCGCCCACGCGTGGGTCGCTCACGAGCCGTTCGCCGTCTTCATGGCTGGTGCGATAGAGAAGCTGCACGGTCGCTCGGGGCAAACCGGCTCCTTCGACCGCTTGCAGCGCTTCCTCGGCGAAGAGCCGGGTCGTGCCGGGATGCGACGTGTTGGCCTTGGCGATGACCGGATTGCCCGCCGCGATTGCGGCTGCAAAGTCTCCGCCCGAGGCGCTGCCGAACGCGAGCGGAAAGTTGTTCGGACCGAACACGCAAACCGGGCCGATGGACGTGTGCCGCGAGCGGATGTTGAGCTTGCGGTCGATGGTCGCCCGCTGCCACGCGCCGTCGCGCGCGGCGGCGGCGGCTTGGCGAAGCTGGTTCGTCGTGCGTGGTAATTCGACGTCGGCCAGTCGCGGCGATTTGGGATATGCGGTTTCCAAGTGGGCCAAGTCGACGATTTCGGCCGCCCGCCTTTCGATCCGCTCGGCGTAGCGTTCCAAGAACGTTGCGATTGCCTCGCCGGAACCTAGGCGCAATTCGCGATGTGCTGCCGCCGCCGCGGTTAGCGCCGCATCGCAATCGGTCCACGCACTCACCGGATATTCGTCGGCCAGCGGCTCGCGCGTCGCGGGATTTTCGGCGCGAAACGTACCCGCCGCATTGGATGCCCGCCACGCTCCGTCGATCAACACCGGCCGAATCGCCATCGAACCCCCCGAATCCTGAATCCCGACCCCCGAATTTCTATCCCTGCACGACAACATTCACCAGCGTCCCGATCCCGTCGACGCTGATCTCGACGCGGTCGTTCTTGCGGAGCGTGAAATCGTCCGCCGGCACGATGCCCGTGCCCGTGAGCAGGATCACGCCGTCGGGAAACGTGTTGTCCCGGCCGAGCCATTCGATCAGCTCGTCGAACGTGCGGGCCATTTGCCGCAAGCTCGTTTCGCCGGAAAAGACTTCGATATCGCTCCGCCAGATCGACATGCGGATGTCGACTTCGCCGATCGGCGGCATCGTGTTGGCGAGCGTGACCACCGGGCCAAGGCCGCAACATTGGTAATAGACCTTTGCCTGCGGCAAGTAGAGCGGGTTTTCGCCCTCGATGTCGCGGCTGCTCATGTCGTTGCCGATGGTGTAGCCGACCAGCTTGAGCCGCGAGTTGAGCACCAGGGCGAGTTCCGGTTCGGGGACATTCCACTTCGAGTCGGAACGGATTCGCACGGGGGCATTCGGGCCGGAGACGCGGAGGGCATTGGCCTTGAAGAACAACTCGGGCCGTGGGGCTTCGTAGACCATGTCGTAAAACCGCGCGGCGGACTCGGATTCGTCCATCCGGGCCTGCTTGCTGCGGCGGTAGGTGACGCCCGCCGCCCAAACTTCCTGCCGGTCGATCGGCGCGAGCAGCGTCACCTCGGTGAGCGACAACCGCTCGGCGCTGCTGTCCGTGAGGAACTCGACGGTTACGGCGGGATTGTCCGATTCCAGAATGTCGGACAGCGTTTCGTACTGACCGGCCGTGAGCGAAAGCGGCGTCACATGGACGCCCTCGATCACGCCAACGGTTTCGTCGCCATTCGTGCGGCGAATCTTGGCAAGCTTCATGGATGTTGGGGCCGGAATGAAGGGACGATTTTGCCTGATGGCGCGGCGTGTGTCGGCAGGGATATCATGCCCTATGCAGGGGCCGGAATTCAAGGCGCTGCCAAGGGAAACCGGGCGGGTTTCTTAAACACAGAGGCCACGGAGGTAGAGCACAGAAGGCACGGAGACGGCGGTTCGTGATGATTGGCGGTTCCGTAACGATGCGTGATGATCCTGGTTTGATTGGTGGGCGTTTCAGCAAGCCTTCCTATGGCGATACCCTCCTCTGTGGCCCCCGTGCTCGTAAACTGTGGTCTCTGTGTTGCGAAACCGAGCCGATTTCCTCGGGAAATCCGTTACTCGTCGTCGCGGGGCTTCCAATTCTTGCCGGCTAGCTTCGGCTCGAAGTCGGGGCGACCGGCGAGCATGGCGATCTCCTTGAGAACGCGGAGGGTCAAGTGTTGGAGGACGCCGTCTTCCTTTTCGCGGCCGTAGTATTCGGAGATATCGAGCAGCGGCCCGACGACGATCCGCGTTTTCGACGGCGTCAAGAACGTGCCGCCGACCGTTTTCGACTGCGGCGCGTCGAAGATATAGCAGACTTGGACGGGTACGCGGGCCTTGAGTGCGACGAGCAACGCGCCCGGTCGCCCCGGAAGCAGCACGGCCCGCGTCGGATTGATCCGCCCCTCGGGAAAGATGCCGACGACGTGCCCTTGCTCCGCGAGGCGAATGGCTTGCTTCGTGGCCGACGTGTCGACGCCGCCGCGGTTCACCGGGATCGCCATCACCTGGCGAAAGAACCAGTGCATGGCCGGGTGATAGAAATATTCGGCCGCGACCAGGTAGTGGATGATCCGATCCGTCGCGAGCTTTGTAAACCAGGGGTCGACGCCACTTGTGTGGTTCGAGACGACGATCGCACCTTGGCCCACGGGGAGGTCCATCCGGCCGATGATCCGCGTCCGCCAGAGCGTTCGCGCGAGGATTGCGCTTAAGATGATCAACGTTTCCTGGACGACAGTGTGCTTGGCCCGAGCGAGATCGTAGGCCGCCAGCGCGACCGGCGCAAGCAGCAGCACTACGATGACGCAGCCGGCGAAGATCTCCGTGCCTTGCGGTGAAAACATGGGTGCTCAAACCAAGTGGCCGCTCGGGGACTCGAACCCCGACGCCTTTCGGCACAAGATCCTAAGTCTTGCGTGTCTGCCAATTCCACCAAGCGGCCGGCGTCCGGATGCCAGGGGTATTCTAGCCCGCGGGGGAATTGCGTGCCAGCCGAGCAAATGCGCCGGAAAGTGATCGCGGCGGGTGCCACTGCTGGCTCGTCCAACAGTGCGATGCGCGAAACAACGTCAAACGGCAATCCGCACTGCTGGACAAGCCAGCAGTGGCACCCGAAAGCTCACGGTCGACGCGGGACTCGTCGCAAGCGTACGGCGACGCTCGTGAAACCGCTGCGACCACGAGCGATTCATCGCCCGTTGCCAAGGTCCTTGTTCGAAAAGAACCGCGCGTCGAGTTGTCGTTGGCCTTGGGCGATATAGTGACGTACGAGGGCCTGGCGAAGTTCGCGGCTGGAGAGGCGATAGTCGAGCCATCGCTGCCGGAGATCGGCGTGTGTTTCGCGCGCCGTGGAGATTGCTTGCCGCTGGGTCGGCGTGAGTTGCGGGCGGTCGTCGTCTTCGACCACGATGGCGTCGAATGCCTGGCCGTACGCCGCGCTCGCGCCGTAGGCCGCTTCGTCGAGCGTTTCGACCACGGCGGCGGCTTTCGCGGCGGAGACCAGGTTCATCTCTTCGCTCACGTCGTTCGCTTTGGCCAGGGCCTTCGCAAGCAAATCGTTCGACTTCGCCGCTTCGGCCAGCTTGAGCCGCAAGGACTGGTATTGGTCGAGCGATGGCGAGAGTTCCTGTTCGCGAAGCCCGCGGGCGAAATGATCGAACACGGCTTGTTCGATTTCGCGCTGCGGCAAATACATCGGCGTGCGCCAAGCGGCAACGGTCATCCGCGGCGAGAACAGCGGGCCGGTGGGAGAAACGAAATCGTCGCCGATCGAGATGCCGAGCTTCGCCAGATTCTCGCTCGTGCGGCCGCCCGCGGATTTCTCGGGTATGGGGAAGAATTCGGAGCGCGGGCGTCCCGTCTCTTGGGCGCACAGCCACAACAGGCCGGCGCAGTACGTGGTGATCGTCTGGCCGGCGAGCGGTTTTCCGCGCAAGCGGTCGACGCGGTCGATGCGAAAGTTGAGGTCGAATTGCGAAGGGCTGCCGACGATCGACGACGCGACGCTCGCCATCCGTGCGGCGACGGTTGGCTCTTCATGCCGCAGGAACGCATAGTTCAGCGTCCGCTTGACGAACGTGTCGACGGGCGTGGCTGGAAGTCGCGTGCCGCGCTCAGGCAAATCGACCACCACGATGCGGCGAATACCGTCGGACGGCGTCGTCGCCGCGACCACGCCCACGTGCGTGAACAACCCGGGGGCGAGGTCGGAAAACAGATTGTACGGCGATGGATTGCGCATCAGCATCCAATCGCCGGGCCGAATTGCGCGGCCTTCGAGGACGAGTGGCTCTTCGCCGACGATGCCGCGCTTTCGCCGCAAGTCGAGCCAGGCGAGCAGGTCCTTGAAGAGCGGGGCCCGCTTGTCGTCGAGCGACGATGCGTCAAGCCGGCTCAAAATCGAGTGCAATTCGCCGGCCGTGATGCGCGGCTTGGGCAACGTGGGGTCGCCGTCGGGCATCGCGTCTTGCGGCAGCCCCACGCGGCGAATCGTCTCGGCGGCGACCACGGACACAAACGCCGGAACGTCGGGCGCTCGCACCAGATCGGCGACATCGCCCAAGGCCTCGGCGGGTGTCGCCGTCGAAATCAACCGCAACAGCGACAATTGTTGCTCGGGAGTCAGCAGGTATCGCTGCGGCGCGGTTCGTTCGCGCCGCTCGACGAGGAGCGGCGCAAGGGCGACGGCCCCGATCTGGTTCTTGGCGTCCGTCAGTGTCCGGCACAACTTGTCGAAGGCCGGCGGGTCGGCGGCCAACTCGAAGCCGACCTCGTCGAGGGCGGAAAGCGACGTATAGTTCGCCCGCGCGAGCAAGTCGACGATGACGTTCAGCGTGGCGACGTAGCCGACGAGCCGCGGTTGGCGATTCGTATCCCCGGGAAGCGCCGCAAATTGCTTTCGTAGGTCGAGTGCGCGGACCCTTGTCCCGTCGAGCTTACTCATTGCCGCGACCAATCGCTCGGCCACCGCGAGACGCTGGGCGTTCGTGGCCGCCGGCGGAAGGTTCGTCGCGTCGGCAAACCAGTCGTCGGCTTGCTTTGCGAGCGCGGCGAGCTGGTCCGCCTGGTCGGGCGAAAAGCTATGGACCGTCGTCGGCACGGCGGCAACGAAACGTTCGACCGCGTCCGGCGAAGCGCCCTGGACCGCCGCCGACGCGCAAAGCGCGAACGCGATCGCCAAGGCAGGTTGTCGAATACAAAACGGCCGCATGAGGAACCGCCTGCGCGGGCCGTGCCGGTCGGGGGACGCGCCGCACCCGGTTGCGGCGAGAAATGTCCCTCAAGCGTACCTTGGCGAAGCGGCGATTTCCACCGGGTTCTGTGGGCGGCGTCGCAATGGGGTATAATCGCGCGGTCTACTTTGCCGGCCGCGACTACGAGACGCCGCCATGACGTTCCTGCAACTCAAGTCCTCGGGCTTTCGCCGTTGCGCTGGGGCGATTGCGCTTGCCTCGATGCTGTGGGCGGCGACTCCACCGGCTCGTGCACAATCGCCGCGAGCCGACGGAACTCCCGCCGCAAAGGGCAAAGCGGCCGATACGACCGACGATCGCGAAAACGAAAAAGTTCCGCCCCCGCTGACGCACTACAAAGGGCGGGAGATCGCGCGGACGATGCACTTCACCGGCGCGCCGTGGCTCATCCGCGACGAGCGCGAGCGGGAGGAGCGGGCGAGCGAAATGATCGCGGCATTGGGCGTGAAGCCGGGACAGGTGGTCTGCGACCTCGGCTGCGGCAACGGGTATCACGCCCTCATGCTCTCCGAGTTGGTCGGCAAGAAAGGCCGCGTCGTGGCGGTGGACATTCAGCGCGAAATGCTGGCGTTGCTCGAAGCGCGGGCGAAGGAAGCGAAGGTCGAGAACATCAAAACGATGCTCTCACTGCCGCACGACCCGAAGCTGGAAGACAACTCGCTCGACTTGATTCTGCTGGTCGACGTGTACCACGAGTTTTCGCACCCCGAGCACATGCTGCGGGCGATGCGACGGGCGCTCAAGAAGGATGGGCGGATCGCGCTCGTCGAATTTCGCGAGGAGGACCTTCGCGTGCCGATCAAGCCGGAGCATAAGATGAGCAAGAAGCAGATTCTTACGGAGTTTCCGCCGAATGGCTTCAAGCTGGTCGCCGAATACGACAAACTGCCGTGGCAGCATTTGATGTTTTTCACCCGCGACGACGCGGACGAGGCCGGTGAAAAAGAAAAATCGCCGACTTCTTGTCCCTCACCCCTGACCCCTGCTCCATGAAGTCCACCGACGTTCGGATCGTCGAAATCTCCGGCTCGCAGCAGCCGCTGGCGTATCGCACGCCGATCAAGTTCGGCGGCCGCGTGGTGCGCGTGGCGACGATCGTCGACGTGTCGGTGACGGTGAAAACGCGCGACGGCCGCACGGGCAAGGGTACGGGTTCGATGCCGATGGGATCGACTTGGGCGTGGCCGTCGCAGGTCGTCGGCGACGCGGAAACGCTCGAGTCGATGCTGATCTTTTGTCAGCAGTCGACGCTGATGGCGGCCGAATATCGCGGCTGGGGACATCCGCTCGAAATCGCCCACGAGCTTTCGCAGGCATATCCCGCTCTGGCGGCGCACATTGCCGAGGGCCGCAAGCTGGCGGAACCGATTCCGCGGCTGGCGCAGCTCGTGGCGGCGAGCCCGCTCCATGCGGCGATTCACGATGCGTATGGCAAAGCGCTCGGGGTGAACAGCTACAACTTGCTCGGCAAGGAATACTGCAATCGCGACCTGTCCGCGTATTTGACGGAGGATTTTGCCGGGGAGTATCTGGACCGCTACACGCTCCGCGAGCCGAAACCGCGGCTGCCGCTCTATCACCTCGTCGGGGCGCTCGATCCGCTGACGGCGGCCGACGTGGCGATGCCCGTGGGCGACGGCTTGCCCGAGACGCTCGGCGAGTGGATCGCTCAGGACGGACTCACGCATCTGAAAATCAAGCTCAACGGCGACGATCTGGCGTGGGACGTTGCCCGCGTGGCCGCGGTCGAGCAGGTCACGGCGGAGGCACAAGCCAAGCGCGGATGCCCGGGGTGGCATTACTCGCTCGATTTCAACGAGAAGTGTGCGAGCGTCGATTACGTGCTCGACTTTCTCGGACATTTGCGCGATCGTGCTCCGGCGGCGCTTGCGCGAGTGCAATACATCGAGCAGCCGACGCATCGCGATCTGGCGGTGCATCCCGAGAACAAGATGCACAGGGCGGCGGTGATCAAGCCGGTGGTGATCGACGAATCGCTGGTCGACCTGGAGAGCCTGATTCTTGCCCGCGAGTTGGGGTATAGCGGCGTGGCGCTCAAGGCGTGCAAGGGACACAGCGACGCGCTGCTCATGGGCGCGGCGGCGCAGAAGTTTGGGATGTTTCTGTGCGTACAGGACCTGACGTGTCCGGGATTGTCGTTTCTGCACTCGGCGTCGCTGGCGGCACGGATTCCGACGGTCGCGGCGATCGAGGGAAATGCGCGGCAGTATTGCCCGGCGGGAAACGTCGGTTGGAGCGAGAAGTATCCCGGCATGTTCCGGATTACCGACGGGACGCTCGATACGTCGGTGCTGGTTGAGCCGGGGCTGGGGTATTCGCAAGGCAAAATGAAGAATGCAGAATGAAGAATGCAAAATGAACGTCACGGCATGTGTGCGTCCGTGGGGAGTTGGTGTTGGCATGAGGCGGAATGCGAGCGAGATTCGGAGCGTCGTCGTACGAACGCGAGAAACGGCGGGATGGCGATGGTTACTCGGCACCGCGCTATTGATGCTTGTCGGGTGTATGCCGCCGGGCGTCGAACCGCGCGATGGCGATGCCATGCCGGCGGAGAAGCCGACTGGGTCGGCGGTGAAGTTGGTCATCGACTTCGACGATGGACTGGAGAAGCACTATCGTCTCGCCTGGCGCGAGGGGATGACCGTGCTGGACGCGCTCGACGCGGCGTCGCGGCGGGCGCGGGGCGTTCGGTATTCGAGCAAGGGGAGCGGCGACATGGCGATGGTCACGGCGGTTGACGGGGTGGCCAATGAGGGCGGCGGCGAGGGGCGGAACTGGATTTATCGTGTGAACGGCGCGCTCGCCGAGAAAAGCTGTGGGGTCTACGAAGTTCGGCCCGACGACGTTATCTTGTGGAAGTTCGGGAAGTACGAGTAAACTTGTAAACTTGGGCACGGTCGGGAGACCGTGCCCAGTCGCAGTACGGGGCGGCCGGGAGACCGTTGAGGGCCTTAGCGAAGCGTCAGGCCGGCGCGGGTTGAGGCTTTCGATAAGGGAAAGTTGTTTGCCGCTTGGCCTGACCTACAGGTGTGGGCTTCGGGCGGTTAGGTCACGAATACGAACACGCAGGACGAACCGTGAAACGCGAAAATAGCCTTCAATCGTTCATTTTGTTTTCGGCGCTGGTGGCGTTTGGCGTCGTGGGGCGTTGGTTGCAGCCGGATTGGAACTTTACGCCCGTCGCCGCGGTGGCCGGTTTCGCGGCGTTTTATTTTCGCAGCGTGGCCGTGTCGCTGCTGGCCACGTTTGCGACGCTCGCCGTGAGCAATCTGCTTTTGCCCGACTACCAAAGCCCGGGCATGATGGCGGCGGTGTATGCGGCGTATTGCGTGCCGGCCGTGTTGGGGCGATGGTTGGGCGAGCGGCGGTCGTTGGGACGGTTTGCGGCGCTCTGCGGCACGCCGGCCGTCGCCTTTTATCTCACGACGAACTTCGCCCATTGGGCGCTATTGAAGCAGTACGAACCGACTTGGGACGGGCTGCTCGCGTGCTATGCGGCGGGCGTTCCGTTCTTCCGCGGGACGCTTGCGGGCGACGTGGTTTACACCGTCGGAGTATTCGGCGCCTATGTCGTCGCGATGCGATGGGTGGAAGGGCGGCGGTTCGAGCCGGCTTTGGTGCTGCCGGGCAATGAAGGTTGACGCCGTTCGTTGAATGGTGAATAGAAAGTGGTGAATGGTGAATGGTGAACGACGCTCCCAAGACGACACTCACCCCTTGGAATTCACAATCCACCATTCACCATTCTCTGGGCACGCGTCCTGCGGTCTCCGGTTATCGCACGGTCGTCGGCGTTCGCTGCGCGGAAACCTGCGCTGCGTGCCATTCTTTCCAGCGGGTGACTCGATCGGCGATGCTGCTGGCCGCGCCATTGGTCTCGCGGCCGATGTTGCGGCCGTGGATCGTGTGCAGGCTTTCGAGGGCCGCTTGCTGAACCGGGGAGCGGTCGTCGAGGAGTTGGATCAACCGCGGCGTGAAGTTGGCGTCGCGGGTGCGGCCCATGGCGAGCGCGGCCTGGCGGCGGATGTTGGCGTCGGCCTCGAGGGCGAGGCGTTCGAGCGCGTCGACGCCTTCGCGATAGCGGCTTCGGGCGAGCGCCTCGGCCGCGGCGAGGCGCAACGTGCGGTCGCCGTGCGACAAGAGCGGCACCAGCGGCCGCGGATCGTCGCCCACGCCAAGCGAGGCAAACGCTTTGGCGGCCGCGGCAACGACCGATGCATTGTCGTCGGAAAGCGACGCGGCGAGCAGCGAAAGGAGCCGGGGATCGCGCCAGGCTGCGAGCGTTTCGCATGCGCGGCGGCGGACTTCCGGAGTGGGATGGCTCAAGGCGAGCACGACCAGTTGGCGAGCGGGCGGTGCGACGCCGCCCGCGTCCGGTTCCGCGATAGCGCGCAGCACGTTCTGCCACACGATCGGGTCTTGTTCTTTTTCGGCGAGCATCGCCAGGCGAGCGATGGCGGCGGGCGAGAGGGCTTGTTGCGCGGCTTGCTCTGCTAATCTGCCCGCTATACGGCGGCGGACGGCGACGTCGGTCGAGGCAAGCTCGTTGATCGTCGCGATCGTGGGCGCGACGGCCGGGAGGACTTCCTTGAACACCGCCTCGGGAATGGCTTTGGGTGGTTGCTCGCGCGACCAGGCGTCGGCAACGGCGAGCAAGTCGCCGCCCATCGCCCGGAGCGCGTCGAGCGTCGGTTTGACTTGCTCGGCTGTTTGACCGGCGGCCGCCAGGGCCTGGACGAGCTTGTCGGCCTGGGCGAGGGCTTCGGGCGTTGCGGCTTTGGCGATGGCCTCGCGGGCGGCGTGGTCCGCGGCGCGCAGCAGGCGGTCGCCGTATTCGACGATCCAGCGGTCGCGGAGCTCCGCGACGTGGCCGCCGCGCTCGGCGTACCATGCCGCGAGCTGGCCAGGCGCGAGGCCGCGCGGAGGCTCGGCGGGCAAGTCGGCGGCCGCGGGCCAGCGCTCGCGGAGTTGTTCGATCGCGGTTTTGCTCGTCATGTACGCGGGGCTGGCGGCGGCGGCGAGCAGCACGGGGCCGGCAAGTTCGAGCGGCCAATTCGCCACCGCTTCGACGGCTTGCTGTTGCACCTGCGCGCTGCGGTCGGCGACCATGCGGAGCGCGATTTCGGCGGCGTCGGCGGAAGCATCGCGGGCGAGCGATGCGGCGACGGCGGTGCGGACGCGCCAGGACTTGTCGTTGGCGACGCTTTGGACGGCGTCGAAGGCGCCTTGGGCAGCCAGCGCGGCGACGGCGGCGGAGCGCATCGTTTCGGTGTCGCCGCGGAGGATATGTTCGAGGGCTTGGCGCGATTTGGCATCGGACGTTTCGCCCAAGCCGGCGACGGCCGCGAGGCGGACTTGCACGTCGGGATCGTCGAGGGCCGTGAGCAGCAAGTCGTGGGCGTTGGGATGATGGCGAGCGGCGATCGCGGCAACCGCGGCGCGGCGGACGCGGGGGTCGGCGTCTTGGACGAGGGTCTCGACGGCGGCGGGAAGCGTGCCGATTTCGAGCTTCCGCAAATCTTCGAGCGCGGCGACGCGGACCTCGGCCGAAGCGCTGTCGAGCGATTTGAGAAGTTCGGATTGGCGCGATAGTTCGGAATTGTGGCCGAGAAGCGACCGGCAGCCAGAGGCGCCGACCGCCAGCAGCGCGGCGGCGAACAAGAACGAGGCTGCGGCGACGCGCTGCCGAGACGATGGGAAAGTCGCTTCCTTGCTTTGCATGGCGGGGCAAGTCCTTTTGCCGGATCGGGTTATTCGGGCTTCGCCGAACGAGGCGAACGGCGGGCTATTTTGGCTTGGCCGCGCTGGCGTTCGTTCCAGCCGCTGCTGGCGCCGTCTTGGCCGCGCCAGTCGTTGCGGCGTCGGCCGGTTTGGCGGCATCGGCGGGAGCGGATTCCGCCGCGGCAGCGGTCGGCGCCGCGGTCGCCCGGGGTTGGCTCTTGAGTACCTTCGCGTCGGCGAGAATCTTCTCGAGTTCGTCGGCCTTGAGCTTTACCTGCTCGGTCGGCTCGGCGTTTTCGTCGGGCACGAGGGCGAGCGTCTCGGAAACGTTCTTGGCGATGGCGTCGGCAAGCGTCTTTTGGGCGTCGTTGGCCGGAATCAGGGCCACGACGCCGCTCGACTTGCCGTCGCCGAGCGCCGCCTGCACCGCGGAGGCGCGGAAATGAATCTGCCGCGGAGCGACCGTGTCTTGCTCATAGGCGGCGCGGTCGATTTCTGCGCGGCAAGCGTCCAGGTGCAGGTTGCCGAGAGCCGGAATCAGTTCAGGAAGCTTCAGCGGGCCGGCAGCGAGACCTTTTTGCGAACCCAATGCCTTGGCCGCCGAGCAGCGAAGGTCGACCGACGCGGCCGAGTCGATCACGATCGTGGCCAACTCGCCGGGGACCGCGCCGCTGGCGTCCGCGGCGCCCATCGTTGCAAGCACGGTCGCCGCCCGCGCCTTTAGCCACGCGATCGCTTGTGAGTTCGCCGCATTGGCCGGTTTCTCTTTGAGAATCGCGGCCATCTTGGCCATCACCGCGGGCTGGTTCCCGGGGGCAAGGCCCGCGTCGGCGTGGCGCTGAACGCCGTACAGCGCCATTGCGCGGACGCCCGCGTGAAGCGTCGTGTCTTCGGCAGCATCGAGCAGACCGCCGCGCTGCGAAAGCGCCGCGGGTAGCGGCTTCGCGGCCGACGCCGGCGCGCCGAGCGGCGCTTCCTGCGCGTTCAAGTCGGCGATCATCAGCATCGCGTTTACGCGGACGGCGGGATGATAACCGTTGTCGCCCGCGATCCGGCCCATGTCGGTGAGAATGAGGCCGTTGATGTGGGTGCGGAGGGCCTCGGGAAAATTCGGCCGGCGGAGGTAGTTTCTGCGAACCGTGTGGCGCGCTTCGTGGAGCCGCGTGATGTTCGCGACCTGCGTCATCTCGGCGAAGAATATCTTCGAAAAGTAGGTGTCGACGATTTGCCTGCCGGCGTCGTCAAGCGTGGTCTGGCCGCTCGCCAGGTTATTCAGCTCGCGTTGAATGCGCGAGCGCTCGGCGCTGCGCGGAGCGAGCTCCTTTGCGATCGTGTCTTCCTTCCACTTGCCGGCCGTGGCAGCCGGCGCGGCATCGGCGGGCTGCGTCGGAGCGGGCGCCGGCGCGGGTGTGGCGGGATCTTGAGAGCGTGCCGCGGACGGGGCGAAAAGCGCCGCAACGGCCAAGGCGGCGAGAACTTTCAGCCGGTCGCTTGCCAAGGGTCGTAGAATTGCGATCATCGTGTGGGTCTCCTCGTCTGTTCCGCAGACGACTTGAAAGCGCTACCGGTGCGGCAGCGCCGAAACGGAACGCCGGGAAAGGAGTCGTGGGACGTGGCGAACGTCGCCGACCGACGATCGGGTCGGTAGTTTAGGCAATTTTCACTTCTATTAGGCTACCAATCCGGCGATGCTTATGTCAAGCTGGGCACGGATTTGCGGCCCGTCGAGTTTTCCGACGTGCGCTCGCCGCAAAGCCGCGAAGGAGCAAAGGAACGCGAACAATTCTGTGGCCGCCGGTATCCGACAATTACAGGAATTGCTCGATGCCGCTGGCGGAGCCCAAACCCCGCATCCTTCGTGATTTCTCGCATTGACACCCGCCGGGATGACGCTCTCGTCGCTGTGGGGGCATTGCGCGCGCGACTTAGCCCGCGGGGGGACATTGTCAGCGAGGCGGGGCGGCGGCGGACGGTCGAAGTGTTCGGCGAGCCGCTCTCGCCGCAGCAGGTTGTCGAGCGGATTTGCCTGGACGTGCGCGATCGCGGTCTGCCGGCCGTGCTGGAATACGCGGCCAAAATCGACAAGGCGGAATTGACGGCCGAGTCGCTTCGCGTGTCGGCCGCCGAACTGGCCGCCGCCCACGCCGCGGCGGATCCGAAGCTGCTCGCCTGCGTGCGGCGTGTTCGCGAGAACATTCTCGCGTTTCAGACGGCCATTTTGCATCGCGATGTGCGGGTCGAACGGCCCGGCGGCGTGGTGCTCGAACAGCGTTATGTGCCGCTCCGCCGCGTGGGTGTGTGTGTGCCGGGCGGGGCGGCGGCATATCCGTCGACCGTGTTGATGACGGTCGTTCCGGCGCAATCGGCCGGCGTGAAGGAACTCGCGGTGGTCGCGCCGCCCACGAAATTCGGAGCATACAACCAGGACTTGCTGGCCGTGTGCCACGAGCTTGGGGTTGGAGAAGTGTATCGGCTCGGCGGGGCGCAGGCGGTGGCGGCGCTGGCGTATGGTGTGGACCGGATCGCACAGGTCGACAAGATCGTCGGGCCGGGCAACCTGTTCGTGGCGCTCGCCAAGAGGTTTGTGTTTGGCGAGGTCGACATCGACTCGATCGCCGGGCCGAGCGAAATCGTGATCGTGGCGGACGAGACGGCCAATCCCGCATTCGCCGCGGCGGACATGCTGGCACAAGCGGAACACGCTCCGGGCAGCAGCGTGCTCATTTCGTGGAGCGAGCGGTTCGTCGAGGAGACGTCAGCGGAACTCGAACGACAGTTGGCGGGCTTGGCTCGCGGCGGGCTTGCGGCGGCGAGTCTGGCCGATTTCGGGGCGCTGATTTTGGTGCGCGACGCGGACGAGGCGGCGCGGTTGGCGAGCGAGTTCGCCCCGGAACACTTGCATCTGGCGTGCGCGGACGCGGATTCTTTGCTGGCGAAGATTCCGACGGCGGGGGCCGTGTTCGTCGGGCCGTACACGACGGTGGCTTTGGGCGATTATGTCGCCGGACCGTCGCACGTGTTGCCCACCGGCGGGACGGGGCGATTTTCTTCGGGATTGTCGGCGAACAGCTTCTTGCGGAGCCACAGCGTGGTTCGGTACACGCAGGGAGCGCTGGCGGCGGCGGCCGAGGATGTGAAACTGCTGGCGGAGTATGAGGGGCTGACGGCCCATCGGGACAGCGCATTGATTCGACTCGTGACCGGCAATGTACCCGGCTGCAAGCGATAATGCCGGAGTTGGCACGGGAACGGGCCGGCGTGCGACTCGCAAAGCGTGCGAATTCGCGCTGCGTGCGCGACTCCTCCACTCGGAATCTGCCGGGCTTTTCGGCAATTCGGTTGCACCCGTGGCGGCGGCAATCAACAATAGACTTGCGGAATGCGGCGAATTGTGGAAGGCACTGCGCGACGCGCGCATCGTTTTTGGGGCACGTCTAATGATCGCGAATCTTGCACGATTCTTATTCGTATTCGGCTGCACGCTGACGGCATGCGAATTCGCGGGCGCTGCGCCCGTCGTGGTCGCGTCGCATCTGGGAGATGTCCCTCCGTCGACGGAAGGTTGGAACCGATCCTTCGATCCAGGAGTGGGCGGCGTCGTCACCGAGGGCCCAATTCTCGATGGACCGTTCTCGAACGCGCCCGCATGGTTCATCGACGACGATTCTGCGAACGATCCGGCGAGCGGGCGGCCGGGGCGAGGAAACTTGACTTATAGCCACGCGTTGACGCCCGCCGAGGCATCTCAAGCGACAACGCAAGGGTGGAAGCTCACTGCGGACCTGCGGATCGTCGATGCCGGGCACAAGTTCGCCGATCGAGTTGGGACTTCGCCGTTCGTGTTGTTCAACGACGGAGCAAAGGACTTCGTGCTTGGGTTTCGCCGGGTCAACACCACAACCGGCGATCTTTTAATTCAGGTATCGGAAGGGGCGATCGCCAATCCCGACGGGTCGGCAAGCGCCACGGGGCGACGCGCGACCGTGGCGGGAGACGCCTACCATCGCATCGAATTGGTTTACGACCCGCTTGCGGGTTCGGCCGATTTGCTTGTCGACGGCGCGGAACTGATCAGCGACTACGTCGGGGTTCCACTTGCGACGCGGGGGCCGAGCGTCGCCTTTGGTTCGGGCGAAACGCCCGCGTTTGGCCGGGCACACTACCATCGCGTGAGCCTCGCGATCGTGCCCGAACCGTCCGCGTCCGTTCTATCTGCGGCCGCGATGATCGTTCTCATGGTCGTACGCCGGCTGGGCGTAAACTCGCTGGCAAGCCGATGACGGGACGAATTCGCCAGCCGCGGAGCCCCGGCCGTCCGTGAGGTCTATTCGAGGCGCGCGCGGGAATCCGCCGGCTGGGCGAGTACTTCGCATTCCTGTTACCACGGCACCCGAGCCGTGGCGGTGACGCGAGTCGATAGGGCAGCGCCCCAGCCGGCACGGCACTCTATGGCCCAAAGCGGACTTTGGGCCATTTTTGCGGGTAGTTCGCTGGGGCAGGGGGTGCATTTCGCTTGCGGGATGCAATGGGGTACAATTGGTAACGCCAAACGGCCGACGTGCTCCATTACTCGCGGTTGTCGCGATTTAGGCTCGCGATGACCGAATCTTTAGGGAGACTTGCAAGATGCTCCGGGCCTCGATTCGCCACTTTTCCAGTTCCGCCCTGATACTCGGGTTTGTTGCGGCCGCGTTCGGTGCCCTCAGTGCCCGGCCGGCGGCGGCCTGTCCGTTTTGCACCGCTCAGGCGCTGACGTTGAGCGAGGAGATCGGGACGTCGGCCGTGTCGGTGGTGGCGACGCTGACCAAAGTGCCTGCCAACAACCAGCAGCCGGTCGACCCGAATGAGTCGCTGGCCCCCTGCGAGTTTTCGATCGACCGGGTGATTAAGGGGGCGGATGTATTGGGCAACGAAAAGGTGGTCAAGACGCTGTATCTGGGGCAGGCGCCGAAGGGATCGAAGTTTCTGATCACGGCGATTCCGAGCGAGCAGTCGAAGATCATCTGGGCGGCGCCGATCGCGCTGCCCGAACGGGGACTCGACTATCTCGGCAAGGTCCTCGCGCTACCCAAGGAAGGCCCGGAGCGGCTGATCTTTTTTCAGGATTATTTGCAAGACAAGGACGACCTGCTCGCCCGCGACGCGTACGACGAAATCGCGAAGGTGGCGTATCCGACGATCGTTCAGGCAAAGGACAAGCTGCGGCGCGAAGATTTCATCAACTGGATTCAAGACCCGGAGACGACGGCCAGCAAGCGACGGATGTTCTTTTCGCTCTTGAGCGTGTGCGGCAAGCCGGAAGACGTGCCGATGATCGAGAAGATGATCCGCTCGACGGACCGGCGCGATCGGAGCGGGTTGGATTCGATGCTCAACTGCTACATGGCCCTGTTGGGCGAAAAGGCGATGCCGCTGATTGAGGAGTTGTTCCTCAAGGACCCGAAGGTCGATTATACCGATCGCTATTCGGCGATCATGGCGATTCGCTTTCAAGGTACCGACGGCAAGGCCGTGCCGCGAGAGCGGTTGATTCAAGCGTTGCGGCTGAATCTCGATCATCCGAAGGTTGCGGACCTGGTCGTGATGGACCTGGCGCGGTGGCAGGATTGGGAGTCGATGGAGCGGCTCGTCGAGATGTTCAAGAAGTCGAACGACGAAACGATCTTCATTCGCGAACCGGTGATCAACTATTTGCGTATTTGTCCGCGTCCGGAGGCGAAGAAGCATTTGGACGCGCTGGCCAAGATGGACCCAATCGCGTATCAGCGGGCGCTGTCGATGATGCAGTTGCCCGCGACGCCCGCGAAGCCGGAAGAGAAGAAGGGCGGCGCGGCGGACGGGACGGCGAAGCCGGACGCCAAACCGAAGGCCGAACCCGGCGGCAAGGGCGCGGACGAAACCAAGCCGACCTCCGAAAAACCGGCGGCGACGTCGACATCCGCGCCGCGGGTAAGGACGGTCAATCGGCCGACGCTGGCGCTGGCCGCTTCCATGCCGGAAAAGGCTGCCAGCGAAACGGCAACTGCGACCGGTACGACAAGTAAGCCCGTTGCGGCGAGCACGCGGTCGTGCAGCTTGTGTGGCGGTTCGCCGGGGACGAAGGCGGTTGCGTTGGCGTTTGTGGCGCTGGCGATTTGTGGGGCCGTTCTGAGTTGGCGGCGGTAGGTGCGCGGCATCGGTTACTCAAACACAGAGGCTCACGGAGGAGGAGCACAGAGGGACAAGGAGGGAGCTCAGTCTTCCGCCTTTACGGCACGATACGCGGTCGGCGATAGCGAGATCAAAGGACGGCACTCCATCACTCGGAGAGTGATAGCTACGATCGTTGGTTCGATTCGGCTACACGGTTACGGGACAGAGAACTTTGATGGCGAGTGGTTTGGTCAACGTGATGAAGATCGTCGAGCGGAACGAGCGGGAGGCGGCTCGGGAGCGCTCGGGCGATGAGGCTGCGCCTACGGAGGGCGGGCCGCTGGGCGATTCGCCGCTCGGGCCGGAGTATCGGGCGATTTCGTCGTCGGCCGTGTCGTGCCTGGCGCTGGGCGTGCTGTCGGTGCTCGCGTTGTTGAGTTGGTGGATGCTGTTGTTGCCGGCGACGGCGATCGTGCTCGGCCTGTTTGGGTTGCGGCAGATTCGCCGTCGCGGCGACGAGTTGACCGGCGCGCCGCTGGCGAAGATCGGGTTGGCCCTCGCCCTCGCGTTTGGCGTTTGCGGCGCGGGGCGATTGAGCTACATCTACGCGACGGAAGTGCCCGAGGGATACACGCGGATCAACTACGCGCCGCTTCAGCCGGAGGCGGCGAATTCGGTGGAGATTCCGGAATCGGCGAAGGCGCTCGACGGGCAGAAGGTGTTTATCAAGGGGTTCATTCTTCAAGGAACTCAGCTCAATGGGATACGGACGTTCCTGTTGGTTCCTGACGAAGGAAGTTGCTGCTTCGGCGGAGATCCCAAGCTCACCGATCGGATTCAAGTGAGCCTTGCCGATCCGGCAGGCATTGACTACGTGCAGGGGCTCCAAAAGGTTGCCGGCGTGTTTCGGATTCGCCCGATGCCGCAAGCCGTCGATGCCAAGGGCGGCGTACTCTATCACGTGGACGAGGCATTCTTGCGATGAAACAGACTTGCGTCGGCGTCCTGGTTTGTGGCTGGCTGGCTCTCGCGGCGGGATGCAGCGAGGTCGGCTCGGATTCCAGTTCCGGCGCGGGGCAAATGGGCGGCGACGCAGCCGACGATCAACGAGTCGACGACGACGCGCGCGGCGGCGGAGAAAGTCGCGCAAGCGCGAAGGTAAAACCCGCTACGACCGCCGACATCGCGCAGACCGGCGACGATTCGGCCACGCCGGTTGCCGAGGAAGGCTCGCCCAAGTCGGAACAGCCGGGCAGCGCCGCTGCCCCTGCCGTCGAACCGTCTACTTCCGTGGCGGCAACCGAGTCCAACGCGGTCACGCCGCCCAAGCCTGCCGCCGCGGCGAGCGACGGTCATCTCGCTCCGCAGCAGGTTGCCACCGGCGGCGACGGGCGGGCAAAGAACGTCACGTTCGACAACATCAAGTTCCCGATGGACGATCCCAAGAGCCGGATGTTCAAGCGGGAAATGCTCACGGAGTCGATCGAGGAGCTCTCGGGCACGCGAATTCGCATCCGCGGGTTCATTTTGCCCGGGGCGCTCGAGGAGTTCTCGAATTTCGTCCTCGTGCGCGACAATCAGGAGTGCTGCTTCGGGCCGGGGGCGGCGATTTACGATTCGATCATGGTCGACTTGAAGCAGGACAGCGCCAGCGGTGCGAGCACGGTCAAGTTCACTACGCGGCCAATAACCGTCGAAGGCGTGTTCGAGGTCAAGGAACTGATCGGACCGGATAAGAAACACTGGTCGATCTATCGGCTCACGGCGACGAAGGTTGAGTAGCGACAATGAACCGCCGAGGCGCAGAGACGCGGAGAATTGCTGGCGCCGTCGCCCGTGGCTTCTCTGCGTCTCTGCGCCTCGGCGGTTTGGCGCTGTTCGCCTCTAGTCTGTACCTCAATCCTGCTTTTGCGTGTCCATTTTGCACCGCCCTTAAGCCGACGCTTTGCGAGCGGCGGGAGACGGCGGCCGTGGTGGTTCTGGCCGAGTTCGTTTCCGGCACGGAGAAGGTGAAGACGTTTCGCGTGCATCGCTCGCTCTCCGAAAAACCTTGGAGCGGCAAGGAGACTATCGAAGTCGCCGTCGATTGGCAAGGCAAACCGGGCGCGCTCGCGGTGCTCTTTGGCGATGGCGAGCCGGACGCTCCGCCCGAGCGACTCGAATGGTCGGCCGTCGGCGTGAACGAGACGAGCTTCGCGTATCTCGCGCAGGCGCCGTCGCTGCGGAAGAAAGGCGAGGAGCGGCTGGCATACTTCGTGCGGTTCCTGGAACACGCCGATGCCACCGTCGCCGACGACGTGTATCAGGAGTTCGGCCATGCGCCGCTTGAGGAGGTCGCCAAGATCGCCGATCGATTGCCGTTTGCGAAAATGCGCGAATGGCTCGCGGACCGGGAGATCCCGCAGGAACGCAAAGGCTTCTTCGGTGTCGCGCTGGGACTGGCGACGAAGGAGGACGATCGCCGGGAGAATCTGGCCGTGCTGCAGCGGGTGATGGACGCCAAGGAGAGCGACTTTCGCGCGGGTTTCGACGGCGTGCTCGGCGGGTACTTGCTGCTGGCGGGAGAAAAGGGGCTCGCCGTGATCGGGCAGCGCTACTTTGCCGACAAGCAGGCGGCCGAAGGAGACGTGCGACACGCGATTTCGGCCGTGCGGTTCTTTTACGAACACGACCGGAAGATCGACCGCGAGCGATTTCGGGAGGCGTTGCGGCCGCTGGTGGAGCGGCCGGAGTTCGCGAGCGCGGCAATTCTGGATTTGGCGCGGTGGAAGGATTGGTCGCTCGCGGCGAAGGTGGCCGGGCTCTACGACGCAAAGGGTTATCCGCAGCCGTCGACGCGCGAGGCGGTTGTGGCGTATCTTTTGGCATGCCCTGAGCGGGGGGCGGCTGACGCGCGTGCTGACATTCGCCGGCGCGACCCGGAAGGGGCGGCTGCCGCCGAATTAAAAGTAGCGCCGAACGCGCCACGTAGCCCCCGGTGAACACACCGGGGGCGAAT
>QEVJ01000064.1 GCA_003576845.1 Planctomycetota bacterium | reverse complement strand
CGCCAGGCGCGCTTTCTCCGTCAGCATCGCGTCGACCTTGCTTTGGTCGTGCGCCAGCATCGCTTCCATCAAGCCCTCGACGACTTGTTTCGGCGTCCTGCCGTCGCTCTTCACCTGCGGCGACGATGCGTCACCTTGCGACGATGCCCCATCGCCCGGCGACCCGTCGCCGCTCGACGAATTGCATCCCGCCAGAACCGCGGTTGCCACGCACAAACCTGCCGCAAACCAAACGCGCCGCATCCTTGCGATCTCCCGTCCTTGAGTCGTCGCCCGCAGGCCCTGCCGCTCGATTCGGCAGCAAGCCCGTCATACAATTCCGTGGACCCGAAGCGCAGGGTAACGCCGCAGCATCCCGTGCACTTCGGGCGGCAGAGTCTCGCAGTTCCGGCAAATTCGGTCAAGATCAACTCCCGCACATGGCGAAGCCCACCCTGCCAATCGCCCACGCCGCCTATCTCCACGTCCCCTTCTGCCGCCATCGCTGCGGATACTGCAACTTCACCGTCGTTGCCGGCCGCGACGAGCTAGCCGAACGCTACCTCGCCGCCGTGGAACGGGAACTGCAAGCGCTCGAAACGCCGCGCCCCGTCGACACGCTCTTCGTCGGCGGCGGTACTCCCACGCACCTGGCCCGCGGCCACCTCGCCCGGTTGCTTTCCCTGGCTCACCAGTGGTTTCCGCTCACCGCCGACGGCGAATGGAGCGTCGAGGCGAACCCCGTGGACGTGGATGCCAAAAAACTCGGCGCGCTAGCATCTGCCGGCGTAACGCGCCTGAGCCTCGGTGTCCAATCGTTTCGCGACGCCAAGCTGCGGCTCCTCGAACGCGATCACTCGGGCGAGCAAGCCCGCGAAGCCGTTGCAGCCGCGCGTTCGGCGGTGGCCACCGTGGCCGTCGACCTGATCTTCGCCACCCCCGGCGAAACGCTCGACGATTGGAGCCGCGACCTCGACGCCGCCATCGCCCTCGAACCAGACCATATCTCCACCTACGGCCTGACCATCGAGAAAGGCACGTCTTATTGGACCCGCCGCCGCACCGGGGACCTCGCCGAAGTCGACGAAGAAACCCAGCGGGCAATGTACGAGTCGGCCATCGAGCGACTCACCGCCGCCGGCTACGAACACTACGAGGTGTCGAACTTCGCCCGGCCCGGCCACCGCTGCCGCCACAACGAGGCGTATTGGCGCGGCGACGAGTTCTTCGCGGCCGGTCCAGGGGCTTCGCGCTACCTGGCGGGCCGACGCGAGACGAACCATCGCAGCACGACCACCTACATTGCGCGGGTCCTCGCGGGCCATTCGCCCGTCGCCGAAGTCGACGAACTTTCGCCCCGCGAACGCGCGTGCGAGCGGCTCGTCTTCGCCCTCCGCCGCATCGACGGCGTGCGCCGCGGCTGGTTCGCGACCGCCACCGGGTTTATGGTCGACGAGCTCGCGCGCACCGCGATCGAGCGGTACGTCCAACTCGGCCTCGTCGACGACGACGGGGAGACAATCCGGCTCACGCGCGAAGGGCTGCTCGTCAGCGACGCGCTATGGCCACAACTCCTCGCGCCCTGACCGAAAGCAAACCATCGTGGCCATCACGCTCCGCGTGATGGGACTATGCCCCACCGCGTAGCCTTCACAAAGTCGTTTCCCGACCGCAAAAGCGCTGCGCGCCGCAGCAGGAGGGCCTATTTCTTGGCCTTTTTCTTCGCCGCCTTCTTCGCCGCCGGCTTGACCGCGGCCTTCTTCGCGGCACCCTTCTTAGAAGCGGACTTGCCGAACACCTGATCCCAACCTTCTGCGTACTTCTGGTTCGACCCGACCCTGACGATCGTCACGGCGTTTACCCTTTGGAACGAATGAGGAAAAAATGGGCGTGAAAGGAATCCGACGCGTCCAATAGACAGGCGACATGACGAGCGAATCGACTCCCCTCGCCCGAATCCCGAATCCCCATCATGGAACGCCGCAGCACCGCGGTCAAGAGACGGCGCCGCGGTCCGATCGAATCCGGCGGACCGGCTCACCCGCCGAACCAGCGTTTGCCCAACGATTCGGGCACGTCGCCGCGAACCGTCGTCGGCATTCGCCGAAAGACGGCCATCATCGCCGCCACGACGACACAGCCAACGATAATCCAGGTACCGCTTTCCAAAGCCAAGCCACTCCCGACGCCAACGTAGTCGAACCGCCTACCGCGCACCGTTCACCCACTGTCCACTATCACGTATTGTGGCGCGATCACCCGACCGTGCCACCTACGGCGTTCAAGGACAACACTTCGGCACGCGAACCGTCTTCTCCACCATCCTACATACCTTCACCTTCACCTGCTTCTCCACCGTATACGGAACGCACGCCTCGTAGGTTTCCTTGGTCACGACCGGTTCCCACACGCATTCCGTCACGTCGTACGGCTTGACGATCACCTTCGGCTCGATCGTGCAAATCTCGCGGGTAATGACCTTTTCTTCGTGCTGCGTTTCCCATACCAGTTTCTTGCACACGCGCTCCTGCGGCTTGCAAACCGTCACGACGCATTCGTACGGCTCCTCGGCTTCCTCGAACTTGCCGCAACATCCCGGCACGGGCCGGCAGACCTTCCGCGTTCCCTTGCGCACCTCCTGATGCGGAACCATCACCGCATAACGCTCCTCGACCCACTTCGAAACCGGCTTCGCGATATCGAGCTTCTGCACGTCCGGCTTTTTCACCTTCACGAACACGGTGTGCTTGCACTCGAGCGTTTTGGTTTTCGTCACCTGCCGATATTTGGTCACGTCCCGTTCGCGCAGCTCCTTTTTGTAGCACGTCTCTTTAACGGTGCGAATCTCCTCGACCCACTCCGGCACGCAAATCGTCTTCTCGACGTACTCCACCGCCTTGCCGCCGTCGCACGGCGCGGACACGGTCTTCGCGGCGGCGCCCGCGGAACTCGGCGTCGCGCCGAAAAGTACGAGCGATGCGGCGAAGGAAAGTGCTATCGAGCGGTACATGGACAGGTCTCCTCAGGTCGGGTGTGCGTTGGGTGGCGGCGCGAAATGCAGGGCGTGGCGAACGGGAAACGTGTCGCCATTGGGAACCGGCGCCGCGTCGCGGACTCGCAACGATACGATTGAGAACGCGAGAAGTCAAAACGGGCGGTCTGGGATGCTTGCGACGATTGTGCTGGATATGCCGCGGGCATCGCCGCGGACAAAGGCGCTTCAGCGGCAATCGTGCCTTTGGGAACTCTCGCCTTCGCCGCAAGTCCAAATCTCACCAAGACTTCACAACGATTGGCAACGCCGCTATATTGAACCGAACATCAGGCGGCCGCGCGAGCCATTTGACCCACAACGCCACCGCGCACGTCATCGCCGCCGTTTCTCGCCGAGGACCGCATGTCGTCCGACCGTCCGAAGAAAAACCATTGGTTCAGCCTGGCCAGCGAAATCGGAGCGGAAGTTCCGCCGGAGGCGGAGGATTCCGCTTCAGTGCAAGCCGCGCCAACCGAGGCGCCGCCTCCCCCGCCTCTCCCGGCGATGCCTCCGCCCGTGATCCAAATGCCCGACGCGGACGCTGCGGATCGCCCGAAACCTTCGGCAAAACCGCCTGCCGATTGGGCCAGCCTCGCGGCGTCGCTTGGCCTGGCCCCCGATCCGGCCGACGAGGTCCCGTCCGCGAACGCCGCATTTCTCGAAGAGCTCCCGCCCCACGAAGCCTCCGGAGCCTATGCCCCGTCTCGCGACGACCGGCCGCCAACACGGGACACAGCCGCCGAGCCCTCGGCCGAGCGCACGGCCGCCGATTCCTTCGCACCGTCCGAACGCGCCGCCGAATTCGACCGTCCGGAGCACGCCGGCGAGCCGCACGATGTCGCCGAGGAAGAAGCCGAACGCGACGCACGCCGCCGCCGTCGCGGTCGCCGAGGTCGCCGTCGCGTCGCCGACGAAGGCGCGAATGTCGCCGAATCCGCTTCGGAAGGAGAATCGGACGCCGACGCGCCATCCGACGTCGAGGCCGAATTCGATCCCCGCGACATCGATCCGCGGGATATCGACCCGCGCGATGTCGATCCGCGGGATATCGACCCGCGCGCGCAGGAACCGCGTCGTTCGCGTCGTCGCGGCCGCCGCGGGCGTCGTCCTGGCACGCGGGAAAACCGGCCGCAAGACCGCGAACGCGGCGGCGTCGGCGCGGGCAGCACGGATTCCCGCGATATCGACCCGCGCGACATCGACCCTCGCGACGTCGACCCACGCGGCGGTGCGGATGAGATCGGTTGGAACGCCGGCGCAGGTTATTCGTCGTCCTTTACGACTGACGACGCCGTCGACGAGGTGCCCGTTGAATTCGGCGACGAGTCCGCGCCCGGCGGTCGTGCGAGCGGCGCCGGGCCGCGAGAGGGCGGCGAACGATCCGAGCGCGGTCGCCGTCGGCGGCGTCGGCGCCGCGGTTCCGGCACATCCGAAAATCTGCCGCGCGACCGCGATGAGTCCGCGTCGAGCGCTTCCGTCGGCCAGGGGGATGCCGAGCGATCCGCCGAGGAGAGTGCGTTCGACCTCGACGACTACGAGGGCGAGGACGTCCCGATGGACCTGCCAACCGGCCGTGTCCGCGCTGCGGAACTCGACGAAGACGATGCCGACGACGGCGATGAGTCGGTGCATGTCAACCATCGCAACATCCCGAGTTGGGAAGAAGCTATCGGATCGATCATCGCCGTAAATATGGAAGCCCGCGCCCGATCGCCCCACGGCTCGCAATCGCGCGGTCGTGGCGGCCGCGGCGGAGGGCGCGGCCCACGCGGAGGACGTGGCCGCGGCCGCGACGATCGCGGCGGCGGACGAGGTTAACCCACTCGTAGATCAGACGAAGCGGCCACCGACTCGCCGTTGTCAGCGACGTAAACCCGCGCCTGCCCGACGCGCCCTTGTCGCCCCACCGTGCGCCGCCGAGTAGCCCGTCCGCCAATCAACACAGCGTTTATCGTTCACACCCCTCTTCCGCACTCTCTGCCGACAGCCTGGTCAACGGTACTCGGTCACATCGACGATACGACAAAGACACTGTGGCCTCCGTGGGACCTCTGGGTTCTCTGCGTTTAATGAATTAGTGAACCAGTTCAATTTTGGTCGCGGCCAACGGCTGCACCGTGGAGGTTTGGATCGTGTTCCGACGCGCCTGCCTGTTCGGATTGGTTGCCGCGTTCGCTGCGGCGACGGTTCTTGGTTGCGGGTCCGGTGAACGCAGCGGCAAACGCCGCATCGCCGTCATCCCCAAGGGCACGACCCACGACTTCTGGAAATCCGTAAAAGCCGGCGCGCTCAAAGCCGGCGAAGAGTTCGGCGTCGAAATCGTCTGGAAAGGAACCGCCAGCGAGGAAGACAAGGAAAAACAGGTCCAACTCGTCGATAGCCTCGCCGGCACCGTCGACGGCATCTGTCTCGCCCCGATCGACCGCACCTCGCTCGTCCCGCCGGTCGTCCGGGCCAAGCAAAGCGGCGTCGCGACGGTCATCTTCGACAGCGGTCTCGAAGACGCCAGCGCCATCGTCAGCTACGTCGCTACCGACAATTACAAAGGCGGTCAGATGGCCGGCGAGCACCTCGCCAAGCTCCTCGGCGGCAAAGGAAACGTCGTCCTTTTACGTTACGCCGCCGGCAGCGAGAGCACCGAGCAACGCGAAAAAGGCTTCCTCGACGCGATCGCCAAGCATCCCGGCATCAAGGTCATCGCCGACAATCAGCGCGCCGGGTCCGACGCCGAGGAAGCGCTGCGAACATCCTCGTCGCTCCTCCAGTCGTTGCGAGGCCAGATCGACGGCGTGTTCACCGTCTGCGAGCCGAACAACAAAGGCATGCTCCAGGCGCTTGAGAACGACAACCAGGCCGGCAAGATCATGTTCGTCGGCTTCGATAGCGATCCGCGCTTCGTCCAAGCCCTCAAAGACGGCAAAATGCACGGCATCGTCCTGCAAGACCCGTTTCACATGGGCTACCAGGCCGTCAAGACGATGGTCGAACATCTCGAAGGTAAGCCCGTCGAAAAGGTCATCACCACCGGCGAGTATCTGGCAACCCAGGAGAATATGGACGACCCGCGCATGAAAGAACTTCTCAATCCGCCGAAGGCGGATTGATTGAAGTCGGGACCGGTCCTTTTCATTCACAATTCACGATTCACCATTTTCCATTCACCATTCAAATTGCGAATCGTAAATGGTTAATTGTGAATGGTAAGCGGCCGCCCCCAGCCCCCGCCCGGCCATGACCGACTCCGCCGCTCCGCTGCTCGTCATGCACGACATCAGCAAGCGGTTCGGCGCGACGCAGGCTCTCTCTGGCGTTTCGTTCTCGGTCCGCGCGGGCGAGATCATGGCGCTCGTCGGCGAAAACGGCGCCGGCAAGAGCACGCTGATGAAGATTCTCTCGGGCGCGCATCGGCCCGACGCCGGCTCGATCCACGTCGCCGGCCGTTCCTACGCTCCGGGCAGTCCGCAACAAGCCCGCGACGCCGGCGTGGCGATGATCTATCAAGAGTTGAACCTCGCGCCGGACCTAAGCGTCGAGGACAACATCATGCTCGGCCGCGAAGCGAGCCGCCTCGGGTGGCTGTTGCGTCGCGAGCAGCGTCCCCGCGTGCAGCAAGCGCTCGATCTGCTCGGCCACGGCGAACTGCGGCCCGATGCGCCCGTCCGTTCGCTCTCCGTCGGCGCGCAGCAGTTGGTCGAAATCGCCCGCGCGCTCGTCCACGACGCAAAAGTGATCGCGTTCGACGAACCGACCAGCTCGCTCACCCGCCAGGACGTCGAGCACTTGTTCAAGGTCATTCGCCGCCTCCGCGAAACCGGCCGGGCGATCGTCTACATCAGCCACTTTCTCGAAGAAGTCCGCCAGCTTTGCGACAACTACACCGTCCTCCGCGACGGCCGCGTCGCCGGCGCGGGCTCGCTCGCCGGCGTGCCGGAAAGCGCCATCGTCGCTCTGATGGTCGGCCGCAGCGTCGAAGAGCTCTTCCCGACCGTTCCCCACGCGCCCGGCGACGTCCTGCTGTCGGTCGATCGCCTTTCGGGCCGGCGGTTTCCCGTCGCGGCCTCGCTCGAACTTCGCCGCGGCGAAATTCTCGGCGTTTTCGGGCTCGTCGGCGCGGGCCGAACCGAATTGATCCGCAGCATCTTCGGACTCGACCCGGTCAAGTCCGGGCAGGTCCGCGTCGCCGCCAAATTGCTCGCGGCGTCGCCCCGCGCTGCCATCGCCGCGGGCCTGGGCATCGTCTCCGAAGACCGCAAAGGCGAAGGACTCGCTCAAAGCCGCTCGATCGCCGACAATCTCACCTACAGTCGCCTCAAACCCTACAGCACGCTCGGCTGGCTACGGCTCGGCGAGCGACGCGCGATCGTCGAGAGTTGGATGTCCCGCCTCCACGTCAAAGCCCGTTCGGCGGAGCAAGAGATCGCTGCGCTCTCCGGCGGCAACCAGCAAAAGGTCGCGCTCGCCCGCGTGCTGCATCAAGATGCCCAGGTGCTGCTGCTCGACGAGCCGACCCGGGGCATCGACGTCGGCACGAAGGCCGAGATTTATCGCCTCATCGGTCAACTCGCCGCCGAAGGTCGCTCGGTGATCTTCGTGAGTTCGTACTGCCACGAGTTGCTCGCTGTCTGCGACCGCATCGCCGTCATGAGCCGCGGCCGTGTCACCGCCGTCCGCGACGCGAGTAACTGGAACGAACACTCGATCATGGAAGCAGCCATCGCCGTAGACGATTCAGCGGGAGGCGGCAATGAACGACCGTCGGCCTGAGCCGCAGTTCGATGATTCGGATACGATCGGCAGCGTGCTCGCCAAGAAGTGGCGTTACGACTGGCGCGTGACGGTGTGGCTGTTCACGAAAACCGCCCTGGGACCGTTGTTCATCGTCTGGGCGCTCTTCGCCGTCCTCGATGCATTTCAGCAGTATGGCGGTTCCTTCGCACAAATCCGCAGCTTCCAATTGATCGTCGTCCATACTGCCGCCGTCGCCGTGCCCGCGTTCGGCATGACGATCATCATCATCGCCGGGGGCATCGATTTGTCGGTCGGCGCAGCGATGGCCCTCTCCGCAACGGTCGGCGCTTGGGGATTCCTACACGGTCATTCTCCAACCGAAGCGGTCTGCTTGTGTCTGGCGACGGGACTCGCCGCCGGCATTCTCAACGGCTCGCTGATTAGCTCGCTCCGGGTCGTGCCGTTCATCGTCACGCTCGGCACGATGATGATCTTTCAAGGCGCCGGCCGCTGGCTTGCCGCCGACACGCCCATCCGTCCGCCGCTTGCCTCGTTTGCGCCGCTGGCCGATTTTCAGGCCCCGTTTCCCACGCCCGCCTGGCACATCTTTTCGCCCGGCGTGTGGATCATGCTCCTGTTGGCCGTCGCTGTGTCGCTCGTGCTGCGCTACACGGTCTTCGGCCGGTACGTCTTTGCCCTCGGTTCCAACGAGGCCACTGCCCGACTGTGCGGCATCAACGTCCCGCTCGTCCGCATTTCCGTCTACGCGCTCGGCGGCCTGTTCGCAGGCGTCGCCGGCGTCTATCAGTTCGCCACGCTCTACCAAGGCAATCCGATGGGCGGCGTCGGCAAGGAACTTCGGATCATCGCCGCGGTCGTCGTCGGCGGCGGCAGCTTGAGCGGCGGACGCGGCTCCGTCCTCGGCACGCTCAGCGGCGCTGCGATCATGGCCGTCATCGACCACGGCTGCACGACGCTCGGCATCGGCGACATGTATCAGGACATCCTCATCGGCGCGATCATCGTCGCGGCGGTGGCCGTGGATCAGTATCGCCAAAGGAAGATGGCCGCCGCCGTGTAGGCCGTCGGCGAATCCCGTTCACTATTCACAATTCACCACTTTCCATTCGCAATTCGTTCGTGCGAAACGGGGGTGAATTCCAATGGTGAATGGAAAATTGTGAATCGTGAATTGTGAAGGACATAATGGCTCCTCGACACCAACACCTCCTCGCCGCCCTCCGCACCGTCTTTCCACAGCCGGTGTCGGATCCCGTCCACGACAGCTACGTCGTGTTCTCGATTCTGCGTGCGCTCGACCAGGTCGACGCGATGAAGTCGCAGGCGCCAATTCTTGGCCGGCCGCAACAGCCCGACTACGCTGCCGCAATGGCCAGCCGCCTCGACATGGCGAGCCGCCCGCTCGGAGAGGTCGTCCGCGAGTTGGTCCGCTACCTCGAAGGCATGTTCATTTGGGGGCACCCGCGGAGCCAGCTCAACGTCATTCCCGTTCCCAACGTCGCCAGCGTGATCGGCGTGCTGCTGCCCGCGCTGTTCAACCCGAACATGTGCAGCGACGAAAGCGCGCTCAAGTTTTCCGAGGCCGAAGCTCGCGTCGTCGCGATGGCGGCCGACCTCGTCGGCTACGATCCCGCAACCGCCGGCGGCGTGTTCACCTTCGGCGGAACCGGCACGCTTCTCTACGGCATCAAGATCGGCCTCGAAAAGGCCTGTCCCGACGCCCTCCAGAGCGGCGTATGCGGCGATGCGGTCGTCCTCACGTCGACCTGCGGACATTACGCCAGCTACACCGTCGCGGCGTGGCTCGGTCTCGGCCAGGACCGCGTGATTTCCGTTCCGGCCGACGAAGCAAACAGCATCGACGTGGCCGCGCTCGAAGCCGCGGCCCGCGAAGCGCTCGCCGCCGGCCGCAAGATCGCCGCCATCGTCGCCACGCTCGGCTCGACCGACGCTTTCGGCATCGACGACCTCGCCGCCATCAGCGAACTTCGCGATCGCCTCGTCGACGAGTTCAAGCTTCCTTATCGCATTCACGTCCACGCCGACGCGGTCATCGGTTGGGCCTGGTCCGTGTTCCGCGATTACGACTTCGGCATCAACGAGCTTGAGTTCCGCGGCCGCACCGTCCGCGCCCTTGCCGCCGCGGCCAGTTCGATCCGCCATCTTGGACTCGCCGATTCCGTCGGCATCGACTTCCACAAGACCGGCTACGTGCCGTACATTTCCTCGCTCGTCCTGTTTCGCGATCGCGACGACCTCGGCCTCATCACGCGGCGACGCGAGACGATGCCGTATCTGTTCCAATCGGGCCAGCACCACCCCGGCATGTTCACGCTCGAAACGAGCCGCAGCGCCACCGGCCCGATGTCGGCGCTCGCTAGTCTGTTGCTCCTCGGCCGCGAAGGGCTCCGCGTGCTCCTCGGGCACGCCGTCGAAATGTCCGAAGTCCTCCGCGAAATGATCGAAGCCCAACCGCGGCTAAGCGTAATGAACCGCGACAACGTCGGCCCCGTCACGCTGTTTCGCGTCTATCCCCGCGACGTCGACACGTTCAAGGTCAAGCAGCGCGAGCAGCACGAGAAGACGTATCGCGACCGGCTGCTCGCCCACAACGAGCTCAATCGGCAGATTTACGAGCGCGTCCATACCGAAGCCCTCGCCGGCTTTGGCGTCGCGATTTCGCTTACCGATTGCTACCGCCGCACCGACTACGGCGAGCCGATCAACGCCCTCAAGTCCTACGTCCTCTCACCGTTTGCAGACGAAGCGCAAATGCGGTCCGTCCTCACCCACGTTCTGACCGCCGCCGGCAGCATCGGCTGAGAACGCCCCCATCCGAGCGTCCGCCACGACGCCGCGGGGGTCGATCGCATCGGTGTCTCGATCTCGATCGAGCAAGTATGAGCCGCCGCGATCGACCGCACGTAGCCGAATGAGTTGCACGACCGCGCCGGGGGGTGTAAAACGCGATGGACGGTCGCCAGTCGCACCACTTCCCTCGCTCCCGGTGGTATTCCCATGTGCTCGCGGCAACAATTACGCGTCCCGCTCGCATCCGTCGCCCTCGCGGCAGTTGTTGCCTTTGCGGGTAACCGGTGTGCGCGATCGGCGGACGATCCCAAAGCCAATGCCGCCGACGAGCAACTCGCCGCGTACTTCCGCGCCGAAACGGCCAAGCTGCGGGACGGTTGCCTGGCGGAGATCAAAACGCTCGACGATTGGAACGCCAAGAAGGGCGAGTATCGGCGGCAGTTGTTCGAGATGCTGTCGCTCGATCCGCTGCCGGAGCGGACCGATTCGAAGGCGACGATTACCGGCCGCGTCGAGCGCGAGGATTTCGTCGTCGAGAAGCTGCACTTTCAGTCGCGGCCGCGGCTGTATGTCACCGCGAATCTGTATTTGCCGAAGACGATCGACAAACCTTGCCCGACGATTCTTTATCTTTGTGGACACGGCAAGGTGGCGAAGAACGGCATCAGCTTTGGCAACAAGGTGCATTATCAGCATCACGGCATCTGGTTCGCGCGGCACGGGTATGTGTGCCTGGTGCTCGATACACTGCAACTCGGGGAGATCGAAGGGACGCACCACGGCACGTACAAGTTCGATCGCTGGTGGTGGAATGCGCGGGGATACACGCCGGCGGGCGTCGAGGCTTGGAACTGCATTCGGGCGCTCGATTATCTCGCCACGCGGAAAGAAGTCGACGCCGAGCGGATCGGCGCGACGGGGCGATCCGGCGGTGGGGCTTACACGTGGTTCGTAGCGGCGCTCGACGATCGCGTGAAGGCCGCCGTGCCCGTGGCGGGAATTACTGATCTGGAAAATCACGTCGTCGACGGCGTGGTCGAAGGGCATTGCGACTGCATGTACTTCGTCAACACATATCGCTGGGACTATCCGCAGTTGGCGGCGCTCGTGGCACCGCGGCCGCTGCTGATCTCGAACAGCGACAAGGACCGGATCTTCCCGCTCGAAGGCGTGCTGCGGACGCACCGCACCGTCCGCCGCATTTACTCCCTGCACGAAGCGGAGAAGAATCTTGGTTTGCACATCACCGAAGGGCCGCACGAAGATACGCAGGAACTGTACACGCACGCCTTCGTGTGGTTCGACCGGTTCCTAGGCGGCGGACGCCGGCCGATCGACGGCCCTGCGGTGAAGCTGTTCGAGCCGGAAGAACTCAAGGTGTTCGACAAGCTGCCGGCGGACGAGATCAACACGAAGATCGACGAGACGTTCGTGGCGAAGGCGGCGGAGCCGAAGGTGCCGGAGAGCAAGGAGGAGTGGGAGCGGATGCGCGATGGGTGGATGAAGGATTTGCGGGAGAAGGTGTTTCGGGGTTGGCCGGAGATTGAAGCTTCGCCCAAGCTGGAAGTGTTCGAAGCGCTTAACTTCGACAATGGCGGGGGCCTAAATATGTACTACATCGAGCCGCAGCCGCACATTTCGATGGTCTTTACTCTCTATGACTATCCCCAGCCCGACAACGAAAAACTCGTCCTTCTGTGCGTATACCCGTATGTTCTCAAGCCGAACGAGGAAGGAGTCATTTCCCCGCCCGACACACCGTTCGTCGATGCGGGCCGTACAGGCGGATTGGTCGAAGTTCGGGGTGAAAATCCGTTGCACTATCTTGCCGATCCAAAGGCTCAGGTTCACCGCCGACGCCGCTTCATGCTCCTTGGCCAAACTCAGGCCGGAATGCAGGTTTGGGACGTGCGGCGAACGATCCAAGCGACGCGCAGCGTGGGTCACGTCAAAGGGGCGAAAATCGTTCTCGAAGGTCGGGGGCCATTGGCGACGATTGCCCTCTACGCCAGCCTGTTCGAGCCAAACATCGCCGAACTGCGGCTCTACGACCTGCCGGCGTCGCACGCGGATGGGCCGGACTTTCTCAACGTGCTGCGCAGCCACGACATCCCGGCCGCAGTGGCGATGGCGGCTGAGCGGTGTCCCGTGCGGATCATTGGGGCGAAGCGAGTGGAGGATTGGGAGTATCCCACGCGAGTCACCGAGGCGCTGGGATGGGACAAGGGGCGGGGCGAGAAGGACCCGCCGCGATTGGTCGTGGAAGTCGCCGATGCGAAGGCGAAGTGAGACGCGAGGTGAACCCTGCATCCTTAGTTACTGATGGCGCGGAATTCCCGCGAGTATAATCGTGGTGGAGGCAACCATGTCCGATTATGAATCATTACTTGCTGGGGCGAGCGCATTGCCGGTCAGCGTTCGCATTCAATTGATCGAAGCGATATGGGAAACCGTCCCGGGAGACGCGCTGCCGCCTCTTTCCGACGAGTGGATCGAGGAAATCGAACGACGGACCGCAGAGTTTGACGCGGGCAAGGAGCGAGCCATCCCTTGGGAGCAAGTCCGCAGCGAAGCCCGATCGAGAACGGGGATGACGGCGTCCGATGAAGCCCGTTGATCTACTGCCGGCGGCACGCCGAGATTACGACGAATCGTTCGATTGGTATGCTTGTCGTAGTCTTCTGGCGGCGGAACGCTTCGAACGGGCGGTGGAGAAGGCGTTGCGGCAAATCAGCGAAAACCCAGAGCGATTCGCGATGGTTGGGCAAGTCCACCGCGGCCGCGCTTTGGAGCGATTTCCTTTTCGCTTGATTTATCGAATCGATCCGTAACGGATTTTGGTCGTGGCAGTCGCACATGCCAAGCGTCGACCGAACTATTGGACTCGGCGCACCTAACCGGCGAATCGACGGCCCTCGGCAGCGAGGTTTCTTGTTGCGGCGGACCGCCTAGTGCGGCGGGTTACGTTACACCGCCGGAAAGAACGGCATCGGCGTGCCCATGCGGCTCATGGCGGCCACGCTGTCGCCGCGCCATTGGATGGCGAGGGCGCGGCCGTTGACGACCGTGTTCTGTTGCTGCGAGGCGAGCGGCATGGCGACGTAGAACGACCGGTTGACCGGCGGCGCGACGACGCGGACGAAATCGCCTTCGATCACGTGGGCGAGACCGTGCTGGGTAAGGCTGGCGGCAACGGCGGCGCGATCGGCCCAACTCGGCAGGCGAATGCGGACATCGCCGGCTACTTTGGGGGCAACGATCAGCTTGTCGCCGTTGGGATACGGACTGGTCACCTTGATCTTGTCGTTGTCGGCGTCGAACAGCAGGTTGATCTGGTGCATGCCGGATCGGAATGCGTAGGCGGCCTTTTTCACTTCCGACAGCGTAACGACTGCGCCGCTCGTAATATCGGCGAAGTACCCGCCGGTGTAGTACGGGTTCTTGGTCGCGACGTGGCCGTACGGCGCGGCGAAGCCGAACGCGCCGCGGACGCGGTTCTGGATGTCGCGCTGGCCGTCGTTCGCCGGGTTCGCGTTCGGCACGACGATGCTCGTGTCGAGCAATTGCGACGGCAGTAGATTTCCGCGGGTGAAGCGTTCGGCGTCTTCGTAGTATTGCGTCCAGCCGAACTCGGCGAAATTGACGGCCGTTTCGATCAGGAAGCCGGTGTTGTTCGCTTCGCCGACGTCGCTGTTGCGGCCGTAGGTTTCCGGCACCCAGCCCGATGCGGAAAAACCCTTGTCGCGGAGCGCTTCGTAGCGGACGCGGACGCGGTTCATCATGTCGGCGTCGTCGAGGACGAGGGCCAGCCGGCTGTACGCGGCCATTTCGCCCAGCACTTCGTGCATGTGGGTAAAGCTGCTCCACGGCACGCCGCCAGCCGTCGTGGGAAAGCGGCGATAGAACGACAGGTCGCGAAGCTCCTTGGCCAGTTCGAGCGTCGGTTCGTGGCGGACGACCTCGTAATACTTGACGAGTGAGTACACGAGAAACGGGTCGGCCCAGTTTTTCCAGAGCGTCGACCAGTTGGCGACCGTCTCTTCGCCGATCGAGTTGCCGATCGAGTTGCCGCCGGTGAGGCCCAGTTGATAGCGGAACTTTTCCCAGTCGTAGACGCGCGAGCCGCCGAGCGTGCCGTTGTAAACGTAGTAGCGGCGGAAGTTGTCGACCGACTGCTCGAAGACGTGGCGGCCGGACCAGGTGTAGCCGGCGAGCGCGTTGAGCTGGTTGGGGTCGAGCGACCCGAGACCGAGCGCGCCCCACATGCCGGCGCCGACGTTGAACAAGAGATTGAAATCGAACTGGAGCGCACCGTAGCCGCGCGGATCGGCGGCCAGGCCCGTGACCATTTGGTTCGCCGGGTTGGGATCGTTCCAATTGCCGTTACGCGGTTTGTGGAGCGACTTGAGCACGGCCCGCTTGAAGTTGTCGTAAACCGCCGTCGGGACGCTAACGCCGAGCGTTTGCGATCCCAGCAGCAGGGCATAGAGCGCGCGACCGGCGACGTTCGAGACGAAGTGGCGATCGAACGCCATGTGGGCGGTCGGTCCACGGCCGGCCGCGGAATCGCCGTAGCTCTGGGCCTGCGATTGCGTGAGCGCCCAGACGGTGAAGAAGGGCAGGTTGTTATTGCCTGCGTCTTGAATCGACGCCAGGTGCTGCAAGCCGGCGGCGAGCGCGGTGTCGAGACTGTAGGTGTTCACCTTTTCCGCGGCGAGCGTCCTGGCGGTCGTGGTTATCCCTGTCGTGATTTGGCCTTGGGCACTCTTCGCGCTGACGCGGACGGTGTATGCCGTGTTCGCTTTGAGTCCGGTGGCGACGTAGAACTTGTTGAGGCCCACGTCGATGCTATTCGTGCTCGCGGCGCCCACGGTGGCGCCTTCGGCGATCGTCACGAGATACGCGGCGGGCAACTGCGTGCCGGCTTGCCACTGGATGAGAATCCGGCCGGATGCGTCGGACGTGGCCGCGAGGTTCGTCGCTTCGATGGGCGGGGTTTCGGCAGGTTGCGGTACGGGCGGCGGCGGGATTTCCGGGAAGAACGGCATCGGCGTCGCCAACCCCGACATGGCCGCAATGCTGTTGCCGCGCCAGAGCGTCGTGATATCGCGGCCGTTGATCGTCTTGCTCGTGCGCGTTTCGACGAGCGGCAGGGCGACGTAGAACGACGCGCCGATTGCCTTTGGATGGACGAGCAGCACGTCGCCGCTCAGTTCATACGTGATTCCCTGCTGGTACAGGCTCACGGCCGCGGCGTTTTTGTCGGCCCACGCGGGCAAGCGGACGCGCACATCGCCCGCAGTTCTCGTCGTGATCGTCAACTTCGCGCCGGCGGGGTAGGGACTGACGACTTTGATTTGCGAGTTGTCGACGTCGAACAGCAAGTTGACCTCGTGGACGCCGTTGCGATAGGCATAGGCCGCCCGCTTCACTTCGGCGAGCGTCGCCACGGCACTCGCGGTGATGTCGGTAAAGTATCCACCGGTGTAGTATGGGTTCTTCGTCGCGACGTGGCCGTAGGGCGCGGCGAAACCGAAGGCGCCGCGGATCCGGTTCGCAATGTCGCGCTGGCCGTCGCTCGTCGCGTTCTGGTTGTCGACGACGAAGCTCGTGTCGAGAAGCTGTGCCGGCAGCAGATGGCCGCGGGTAAAGCGTTCGACGTCCTGATAGTACTGCGTCCAGCCGAATTGGGCGAAGTTGAGCGCCGTTTCGACGAGTTCCGCCGTATTGCTCGCCTGGCCGACGTCGCTGCTCTTGCCGAGCCATTCGGGAACCCAACCGCTGTCGCCGAACGCGCTTTGCCGCAGCACTTCGTACCGCACGCGGACGCGGTTCATCATGTCGGCGTCGCCGAGCACGAGGGCGAGTCGGCTGTAGGCGTTCATCTCGCCCACGACCTCGTACAGGTGCGTGAAGCCGCTCAGGTTCGGCGCGGTGAGCGGGAAACGCTGATAGAACGTGCGGTCGCGGAGTTCCTTGGCGAGTTCGAGTGACGCCTGATGTCCGGTGGCCTGGTAATAGTCGACGAGATCGGAGATCAAGAACGGATCGACCCAGTTGGACCACAGTCCGGTCCAGCTCGACTTGAGTTCGGTCGAGAGGTTGCCGGTGTTCACGTCGCCGCCGCGAAGGGCAAGCTGATAGCGGAACTGCTCCCAGTTGTAGACTCGCGTGCCGCCGAGCGTCTTTTGATAGACGTAATAGCGGCGGATGTTGTCGACCGACTGCTCGAAAACGTGCCGCGCAGACCACGTGTAGCCGGGAATCGTGGCGAACGGATCGGGACCGAGCGCGGCGAGGCCCATCGAGCCGCGCAACCCCGCGCCCATGTTGAACAGAAAGTTCACGTCGAACTGTTGCGAGCCGTAGGCGGCCGGGTCGGCGGGAATGCCGGTGACCATCTGGTTGGCGGGCGTCGTGTCGGCCCAATTCAAGTTCCTTGGTTTGTGCAGCGATTTGACGACGAACGTCTTGAGGGCCTGATACGCTTCGGCGGGCACGGCCTGGCCCGTCGCTTGCGCGCCGACGAGCAGCGCATAGAGCGTCTTGCCCGCGACGTTCGACACGAAGTGGCGATCGAACGCCAAGTGGGCCGTCGCGCCGCGGTTCGTCGACGGATCGCCGTAGGCTTGGGCTTGGGCCTGCGTGAGCGCCCAGGCGGTGAAGAACGGGATGTTGCCGTTGTCGCGGTCGAGAATGTTGGTCAGATGCGCGAGGCCGGCTTGAATTGCGCGGTCGAGGTTGTGGGTGTTGATGCTTTCGGTCACCGCCGCCGGCACGTCGTTTACCGAGACGGTGAGCGACGAACCGCTTTGGGCGGGCGCGGCGGGTTGCGGACCGAGCATCGACGAGAGGACGAACGTGGCGCCGCCGCCGGAGATCGCGTCGCTTGGCGACGGAATGTGTACGATCTGGCCCGCGAGATAGTCTTCGATCAATTGCAGGTCGGCCGACGTGACGAGCAGGTCGTTGTTGACATCGAAGGGTTGGACGGGATCGCACGGCGGCAGTTGGGGCGCGAGCGGGGTATACGCGGCGTGTTGCAGGAAGTTGCGGAGGGCCGTCGCGTCGAGCGCGGTGACGATCTGGTCGCCGGTTACGTCGAACGGCAGCGCCGCGTTGTGCCAGTCGGCGGCGGCGACGAGGCGCATTTCGAGATTCTCGATCGCCGGCCGGCGCTTGTGCTTGCCGCGGCGATGAGCCGAGCGGCGATCGTCTTGTGGACCGCTGCCGAACCAGTTGGGGCCTGCCATGCGCGCCTGCTCCGAGAGGAACGGCCGGGAAGAGAACCGGCCGTCGTCGGGCAAGGTGCAAAGAATGTTCCCGCAGCGGGCGAGGCGCGAATCGGCCGAAAAGCCGTAGCGCGACCGTTACGACCGGACGCTGCCGCAGCGCGTGCGTGGCGAATCGGCGCGGCTGGGGAACGCAGTGTTGCCGAACGGCAACGTGCGACCCCGATTCCTCATATTGACGCCGCCTTACGGCCGGGCGAGTTCCAGCTTGCAACAGCCGAGGTCGAGCACGGCTGGCTTCTTGGCCTTCGTGCCCGGGCGGAAGACGTCGGGGTGCAGCGAATAGTAGATGTACTTCCCCTCGCGGCGATCGACGACAAGCTTTGCGTTTCTGAGCACGCCCAGGTGATGCGAGACGTTGGCGATTTCCGCATCGAGCGCGAGCGCCACGTCGCCGACGCTCATCTCGCCCTGCTGCAAGCACTGCACGATCCGCAGCCGCTCCGGATCGGCCAGCGCCTTGAGCCGCCGGGAGCATTCGTCGGGATTGAGGTCGTCGGACATGAGCGGACAACGGAGGCTATAAACCCAAGTAGTTCTTCAGGCCCAGCCGAAAGAGAATGCCGAGCGCCGCGTAGGCTTCCTTTGAGTTGATCTTCGACTGGCCGTACTGCCGCTCGACGAACGCGATCGGCACTTCGCCGAAGCGGGCGCCGAGCTTCTTGAGTCGCCAAAGGATCTCTTCCTGGAACGAGTAGCCGCGGGAGCGAATGGCAGCGAAATCGAGCTTGCGTAGCAAATCGACGCGGTAGGCACGGAAGGCGCCGCTGCAATCGCGCGGGCCGAGGCCGAGCATGCAGCGGGCGTACAGGTTCACGCAGCGGCTCATCACGTGTCGCTTGAGCGGCCAGCCTTCGATCTTGCCGCCCGGCACGTAGCGCGAGCCGATCATCACGTCGTATTTCCACTCGCCGCGCTCGCTTTTCTCGGCAAGGCCGGCGAGGAGCTGCGGCAGGTATCGCGGCGGATGGCTGAAGTCGGCGTCGAGGTTGACCATCGCATCGTAGTCGTGGTCGATGGCGTATTGCATCGCGGCGATCGTTGCGGTGCCGAGGCCGAGCTTGCCGGAGCGATGCACGCAATGCACGCGGGGATCGGCGGCGGCCCGTTCATCGCACCAGCGGCCCGTTCCGTCGGGCGAGTTGTCGTCGATCACGAGCAGATCGGCGTCGGGCACGGCGGCGAAGATTTCGTCGACCAGCCGCGGCAGGTTCTCCATTTCGTTGTACGTGGCGAGCGTCACGACCGTGCCGCCGGTCCTGCGGGAATCCTCCGCGAAAGCGTTCACGGCGGGAAGGATCAGATCGTCGTGCAAGATGGTTGCTCCCATCGCTTTTCTCTCGCCTTCGTGTTCCGCGCGACACTCACGGTGGGCAAGCCACTCGGGCCACACCACTGTCAAGCGCTCGAACCTTTGCCGCCGCGGATTTGTCCTAGTCGCGTAGTCGGATCGGACGCCTACGAGCGGGGCCATGCGATTCTACCTTATATCGCGGCGAGGCCGAGAGCCGGAGACGGTCCCTCGAATGGAGGAGATTTGTGGTGGGAACTGCTGGCAGGGGCGAAAATGGCGCAATCGGACTCGGTGATTCGGCGGCGGGCGCTATAATAGCCGCATCACCCGCCCCGTTCGCCCCGCCGCTCGAAATCGCGCCGGTCGTGCCGCCCGCCGCTTCCGCCGTCTCGATGATCCGCCGCCTCGAATCCGTCGCCACCGAAGTTCCTCCCGCCGAGATCGCGCCGGCCGAATTAGCCGCCGCAAATCCGTTCGCGTCGCCGCGAGCGATCGAAGCTCCGCCCGCGCTTGCCGAGCCGTCGGCATACGGCAAGACATTCTGGCTCTGTTATCTGTCGAACGCGGCGCTGACCGCCGCGGCGGCGATCTTGTACCGCTATGCCGATTTCGTTCATTTGTTCGGCGGCGGCGAGAAGAAGCTCGGGTGGATCGTCGGCGTGGGAATGACGGGCAGCCTGGCGATGCGGTGGTGGCTTGGGGCCGGCATCGACCGACTCGGTCCGCGGCGGGTGTGGCTGGCGTCGCAAGCGTTGTTCGCCGCCGTCGTCGCCGCGCACGTGTGGGTCACTACGATCGACACGCCGACCGTGTACGTGCTCCGCATCCTGTACTGCATCGCGGTGGCCGGCGTGTTCGGTTCGTCGATCACGTTCATTTCGCACACGATTCCCGTGCCGCGGATGGCCGAAGTGCTGGGCACGCTCGGCACGTCGGGCTTCTTGGGCATGGCGATCGGACCGGCGCTCGGCGATTGGCTGGCGGGCGACCTGGTCGCGGCTTCGCTCGCCGAGCGGACCGTGGCGATGCACAACATGTTCTTTCTGTCGGCGGGGCTGGGCATGTTCGCGCTCGTCGCCGCGGCCTGGGCGACGCGCGGGTCCGCTGCGCCCGAGCCGCGCCGCCGCCCGCCGACGTTCTGGCTGTTGCGACGCTATCATCCCGGGGCGCTACTCGCCGTGGGCTTTGCGATGGGTGTGCTCATCACGCTCCCGTCGACGTTTCTGCGGGCGTACACGCACGACCTGGGCATCGGCGAAATGCAATTGTTCTTCTTCGTCTACACGCCAACGGCGTTCATTGCCCGGCTCGCGACGCGGCGGATGTCGGCCGACTTCGGCATTCGCCCGGTGATCCTCACGGGCTTGGCGCTCGGGGCGGCGAGCGCGCTGTCGTATCTGGCGGTGGATCGCGAGGCAATGCTGGCGTTGCCGGCCGTGTTGGCCGGGTTCTCGCACGCGTTGTTGTTTCCGACGCTGATGGCGGGCGGGGCGATGGCGTTTCCCGACCGGCACCGCGGGCTGGCCACGACGCTGATGCTGGCGTCGATGGACGTGGGGACGCTCATCGGGTCGCCGCTCGTGGGCGGAACGGTCGAGCTGGCGCGCGATTTGGGCCTGCCGGCGTATCCGACCACGTTCGGCGTCGTGGCGACTTTGGTTGCCGCGGCGTTTCTCGCTTATGCGCGCGGCTCGGGCGAAGTATCTTAGCGCAGGGCGACGGTTGCACGCGTGCCGGATGGGCCGAACGGTGTAAGACGCGCCGGCAGCGCCACGTGTTTCGTCGCGGTTGGTGGGCCTCACTTCGATTGACCGACCCTTCCAGGATGACCCACCGTATCATTTTGACGGCGCGTCCACGTTACGGAGCGATGCTATGGCCGAAGGTTTGTTTCTCGGAAGAATCCGCGGGCGGAATGGCGCGGTCGTTCGTGCTTTTGCGGCGGTGATTTGCTGGATCGTCTTGAGTCAGGCGGTGCATGCCCAGTCGCTCGCCGAACGCATCGAGCCGCTCATCAAGGGGCATAAGGGCACCGTCGCGGTCGCGATCAAGCATCTATCGCGCGACGACAAGGACGCCGCGTTCGCCTATCGCGGCGACGAGCCGATGCCGACGGCGAGTCTTATCAAGCTGGCCGTGATGGTCGAAACCTATCGCCAGGCGGAGGAAAAGAAAGTCGATCTGGCGAAGTCGATCACGCTTGCCGAGAACGATAAAGTGCCCGGTTCGGGTATTTTGACGCCGCATTTTTCCGCCGGGATGTCGCTGTCGCTGCGGGATGCGGTGCGGCTGATGATGGTCTATAGCGACAACACGGCGACGAACCTGGTACTCGACCAGATCGGCCTCAAGTCGACGGCCGATTCGATGGAGAAGCTCGGGTTTCCGAACACGAAGATTCACGCCAAGGTGTTTCGCCGCGAGACGAGCGCGTTTCCCGAGCGGAGCAAGAAGTTCGGGCTGGGCAGCACGACGTCCAATGAGATGGTTGGTCTGCTGGCGAAGATTCACGGGAAGCAGGTCGTATCGGCGGCCGCTTGCGAAGCGATGCTGGATCACTTGCGGGCTTGCGACGATCGGACGATGCTGCCCGCGCTGCTGCCCGACGGCGTGAAGGTTGCCCACAAGACCGGGGCGGTGAGCGCGATTCGCACGGATGCCGGAGTCATTGAGTCGCGGGCAGGGCCGATTGCGATCTGCGTGCTCACCGCGGAGAATTCCGACCAGCGGTGGACCGACGACAACGCGGCGAAGGTGCTGGGGGCGAAGATTGCCCGCGCGGCTTACGACTACTTCAACCCGGAGTCGGCGAACCACGAGCGCGGTCCGGCGGCCGGCGACGCGGCGCTCAAGCGCGGGGCGAGCGGCCCGCTGGTCGCCGACTTGCAGCGGACACTCAACGCGCGGCTGTCGCCCTCGCCGGAGTTGGCGATCGACGGCGAGTTCGGCCCGGCGACGGAGGCGGCGGTGCTCGCACTGCAAAGGAAGCATGAACGCGCGGCGACGGGCGTGGTCGATGAGAAGACCTGGTCGGCGCTCGGCCCGATTGCGACCGGCGATGCGCCTGTGCCCGATCCCGAGGTCGTAAACGCGGCTAGACGCAAGCGGATCGCGGAAACGGCGCTCGACGGTCCGCCACTTGTGACCGCCGCGGCGTGGGCGATTGGCGACGCAGCTTCGGGCAAGGTGCTGTGGGGCGCGGACGACGAAAAGCCGCGGGACATCGCCAGCACGACCAAGATCATGACCGCCTACATCGTGCTCAAACTGGCTGCCGCCAATGCGAGCGTGCTCGACGAGACCGTGACGTTCTCGCAGCGGGCCGACGAAACGCCGGGTTCCACGGCCGACATTCGCGCGGGCGAATCGTTGCCGGTTCGCGAGCTGATATATGGCTTGATGTTGCCGAGCGGAAACGACGCGGCCGTCGCCCTGGCAGAGCACTTCGGCGATCGGCTTGCGCCGCCGGATCGCGACAATAAGACCGGTGGTGCAAGTGGCGACACAAACGACAAACCGATCGACGCGGTCGCTCGCTTCGTTGCGGAAATGAACCGCGAGGCTGCCGCGCTCGGCATGACACACTCGCACTTCGAGAATCCACACGGCTTGACCGCGGAAGGGCATCGGTCGAGCGCTGGGGATTTGGTGCGGCTCGCGCATGCGGCCCTGGCCGTGCCGCGGTTTCGCGATTACGTCACGACCTATCAGCGCGGCTGTACCGTGACGCACGCCTCGGGTTATCGCCGCAACGTCGTCTGGCGAAACACGAACCGGTTGCTCTCGATCGAAGGCTACGGCGGCGTGAAGACGGGCACGACGATGGCGGCGGGAGCGTGCCTGGTCGCCTTCGCCCGCCGCGGCGACCGCGAGCTGATCGCCGTGATCTTGGGCAGCACGTCGAACGACGCGCGGTACGTCGACGCGCGGAATCTGTTGCGGTGGGCTTGGGGGAATTGAGCGGCAAAAACGAACCTGGCCACCGGAAGAGGCTTCCGGCGGCCAGGCGCGAAATCGATCGTGTCCGGCGAGGCAGGCTCGCCAGCCTACTTTGCTACTTACGGCGGCGCCGCAGGGCGACGATGCCGGCGAAACCGAGCGCCGCCAGCACGTAGCTCGACGGTTCCGGAACCAGGGCGAGCACTTGGGGGCCGGCGATGATGCCGAGGTCGATCGGATCGTTGAACGAGCCGAGCAACATGCCGTCCTGGCCGGCGAGACCGCCGACGTAGACCTCGGCGTACGAACCGCAGCAGCCATCCCAATGGATGAACTCCATGAAATGTTCGCCCGCGGGAATAAACGCTTCGAGCACCGTGTTGGTGTTGCCGGTGCCGTAGTCGGCGTTCACGCTCGTGCCGGCGTCGGCGAGGTACGTCGGGCCGCCGGCCGCCGAAAGGATGCTGAACTGGGCATCGTCGATGTGCAGCCCGAAGCCATCGTCGCTTTGGATATGGAACCGGACGTAGCCGTCGGCCGGCATTTGCAGCACGCCGAGCGATCGCGTGGCGTAGTCTTCGTTGTCCACGCCGTCGGCCAAACCGGGCCAGGCCAGGTCGCCGTTGTCGAGACCGCCGCAGCACACGCCGGCTTCAGGATCCTTGTGGTTGATCACCGGCGCGAGGCCCTGGAACACCGGATTGGCGCCCGGATTATCGAGGATGCTTCGCGCTTGGGCAACCGAATGCGCCGGCGTGTTGTCCGGCGTGCTATCCACGACCGTGATGTCGAAATGGTTGCCCTGATCGTCGAGAGGAGCCATCGTCGGCTTGAAGTATTGCTTCGCGGGATCGGGCTTCGCGCCGAGCAATCGCCAGTTCGAAGCACCGTCGTTCAGCACGACGCCTTGAGCGTGGTACACCTCCCAATTGGCGCCGCCGGCGTTTTCGTAGGACACGAACTCGACGTCGTAGTTACCGGCGGGCAGGTTCATGGTTCCGCGGGTGTTGCTGTCGCCGGTCGGATCCGGGAACGAGAGTTCCGAACGATCGGCGCCATACACGCCGCCGGCCCCATCGGTCATACCCCACGGCATCAGATTGCCAGCGGAATCGCGAATTCTCATCGCGAAGCCGTCGTCGGTGTGGACGCCGAAGCTCCAAATACCTGCTTGCGCCGGTGTGACGCGAATGCGGGCGTGACCGACCATGAGAACGTCCTGGTCGTCTTCCGGATCGGCGGCGTTGTACGGCGGTACGGGTCCGTCGGTGTTGCCGGTGTGCGCATCCGAAATGAACGGTGCGTCATTGCCGAATTTACCGGCCGACGGGTTGGTCGTCGGGTCGGTATGGTTGACGTACTGGCTCAGGCCCTCGAAAATCGTGCCCGTTCCACCGGCGATCTTCGAAGCTGCTTCGCCGACGTTCGCGGCGCCGCCGATGTCGCGTACTTCGCGAATGCCCCACATCATACTTGCGGGGCCAATTCCAGGCAGCGGGGCGGCCGGAAGCAAATTCCCGCCGCGCGGATCCGCTTGGAAGAATTCGGGGAGAAATTCATCGACGCGGGTGAAGTTTTCATAGGTCGCCAACTGACGCTTGCCTTGATCCTTGCGGCCTTGCGTGGCCAAGCCGAGGTAGATGTCTCCCGACAAGGCCGGCACGACGCCAAACGGATTGGCGCGATTCCACGACCCCGGGGCGCCGCCGACATCGGCGGCGAACGCGGCATAAAATTGGCCGCCGGTACGACCGATGCTGAGCCACTGCGGCGTGGTGTTATTGAATCCGCCGTCGTCCTGCGAACCACCGAAACCGAACGGTTCGCCCGAACCGGCGCCGAAAGCGTCGCGGTTCTGGGTCACCGTCGACTCCAAGAATTCACCGCCATCGGACGTGCGGCGCACGATCGCAAAGTTTGGCGAGTGATCGGCTGCGGGATCGGCCCGCACCATCAGACCCGCGCGACCCCATTGGGCCGGCGTGCCGCCGCCCGGGTTCACGATCGACGAGACGCGGACAATAGCCGAGAAGTCACCGGTCACGGGATCGGCATCGTGAAGGAAGGAACCCGCGTCCGCGCGCTCCCACAAGTCCTGTCCGAGCGCCGAGACGACGTATTTGCCGATTGACGGATCGGTGCCGGGTTCGATCACTGGGCTAGAGGTGCCCGAGTTGCCGCCGTAGACCATGTCGGCCGGAGGCACAATGCCTTGATAGTCGCGCAGAACCGTCAAATCGGCCCTGGCATTCGTTGTCGAAAGAATCGCGGCCACGATGCCGCACCAGCCCGCAGCCTTCACGGCACGGCAGACCCGCCAGATTGACGTCGTCATTAGTTCTACCTCTACGAAGTTGTCGCAATCCCGCTGGCGGAAAAAGCCAACACAAGATCACTGGCGCGGCCGGACCATAACGGGATCCGCCGTTCGCCAACTAGTTGCCTGTTAAACGTCGCGACCGGCACGATACGCGCAACGCGCTCGCCCCGAGTCGCTACGGGTGTCTAGTCTAATTACAACTTTCTCCCGGTCAACAATAAGGCCGAAAAAATCTCGAATCTTTGGTTCGCCCGGCGAGCAGCCCGAATCAGCCGGATCAGCCCTGAGATCTGAACCACTCTCGCCGCCCATTTGCTGGACGCCCGGCCATTGCCCGAGCGTTGCGAAACCACCGGAATGCAGAAATCTGCGGTCGTCGATTTTCCGCGGCCTTGTGGTACACTATAAAATGAAATTATTTGGCAACCAGTAACGGCTGCTGGTCCTCTCTATGCCCGACATATCGTCGTCCCGCGCCGTACCGCTGCGTCGCGGCATTCCGAAGGCGGCGTTCGCCGTTCTGGTCGCGGCTCTTTTCGTTTCGGTGGGATGCTCGCATCGCACGGACGAGGAGGGCCAAACCGCGGCGATTTCGCCCGACAGCGAAAGCCCGTCGAACGCGGGCCCTCCGTCCATTGCGCCGCCCGCCGGCCCGTCGGCAAACGACGAGGGCCTGGGGACCATCGCGGGCCTCAAGCCGCGCGATTTCCAGACGCACATCCGCGACCTGACGTCGAAGGTCGATGCCGCCCTCGATCCGACCTGGGACACCGAGGTCTTCTACGACGCGGCGAGCGTGCAACTCAAAGCGTTGGGCAAGGTCTTCTCCCATCCCGACGAACTCGTGGCGGAGAAACTCGCGACGTTCCTCACCGACGCCTTCGAATGCACTGACCTGCGGCCGGAGTACCGCGAGGCATTTCGCGACGGCGCTCAGATCGTCCGCCGAGCAACCGATTCCGCATCCTCCGGAACGCATCGCGGCGCCGCCGGCTTCGCTACCGCACTCGCCGCGCTTGCCGAACCGTATCGCGACGGCACCGACATTCGCTGGTTCTTCAAAACCATTCGCGTCGAGCCTCAGGCCGACGGCCGCGTGAGCACGACCGCTTATTTCGAAGCCAACGGCACGACGAAGTCCGGCTTTATCGTCCAACAGAACGCGACCTGGCAGATCGACTGGCAGCGCGGCGCGGCGGATTCGCCGCCGAAAATTGCCGCGATCCGCGTCGAGCGCTATGAAGAAATCCTGCCCGACGAAAGGGCCGGGCGTTTCTTCACGGAGATCACGAAATCGGCTCTGGGCGCGAACGAGGCTTGGAATCGCCAGCTTATCCACGACGACAACCACTGGTCCGGCCAGTTCGAATCGTCGCTCGCCGTGCAACAGGCGAATCACGGCATCACCGTCGTCGACATCAACAACGACGGGCTCGACGACGTGTACGTCCCGCAACCACCGGGCCTGCCGAACCTGCTGTTTCTCCATCAACCGGATGGAACCGCGCAGGAGGTCGGCGCCGAGGCGGGCTTGAATCTGCTCGACATCACCCGCAGCGTGTTGTTTCTCGATCTCGACAACGATGGCGATCAGGACGCGGTGATCGCCGTGGCGCATTCGGTCGTGATCTTCGAGAACAACGGCCAGACGCGGTTCATCCAACGGGCGATCATCGACACGCCCTCGCGGCTTTCGTCGATGGCGGCGGCCGACTTCGACAACGACGGCGACGTGGATGTTTACGTCTGCGGTTACGACCCGATCACGATGCTCGGCAAGGGCGACGTATTTTCGAACCCGGTCCCCTACGAAGACGCCACGAACGGCGCTCCGAACTTCCTGCTGCGCAACGACGGCAATTGGCAGTTTCCGGACGTCACACAGGAAGTCGGCCTGAACGTGAAGAACAACAAGTTCACGCTTGCGGCCTCCTTCGAGGACTACGACAACGACGGCGACCAGGACCTGTACGTCATCAACGACTTCGGCCGCAAGGTGCTGTTCCGCAACGACGGCGGCAAGTTCGTTGACGTGACGGATGCGGCCGGAGTCGACGATCCCGGCTCGGGAATGTCGATCAGTTGGGGCGACTACAACCGCGATGGGCGGATGGACGCCTACATCGCCAACATGTTCTCGTCGGCCGGCAACCGGATCGCGTTTCGGCCGAACTTCAAGCCCGGCGCGAACGAGCAGATCGTCGGCACGCTCCAGCGCCACGCCCGCGGCAACACGCTCTACGAGAACTTGGGCGGCGACAAATTCCGCGACGCGAGCGTCGACGCCGACGTGACGATGGGCCGCTGGGCCTGGGCGTCGAAGTTCATGGATCTGAACAACGACGGCTGGGAAGACCTCTACATCATGAACGGATTCTATTCGAGCGAAGACACGGGCGACTTGTGAAGTTTCTTCTGGCGACAGGTCGTGTCGCGTTCGCCTCAGACTTCGGCATCCGCCCGCGAGATGCTCCAATACGATCGTGCCTGGAACGCGATCAACCAGTTGCTCCGCGCCGGCCGCGCGTTTAGCGGCAACGAGCGCAAATGCGCTTACCTGAACGTCCGCGGCAGCCGCTTCGCCAACGTCTCGGCCACCTGGAACCTCGACTTTACCGACGACGGCCGCGGCATGGCGACGTGCGATTGGGACCTCGACGGCGACTTGGACATTTGGACCGCCAATCGCACCGGCCCGCCGGTGCGGCTGTTGCGCAACGAGAATCCGGCCGGCGGCGGACACCTGTCGCTGCTGCTCCGCGGCAGCAAGAGCAATCGCGACGCGATCGGCGCCCGTGTCGAGGTGTATCTGCCGGGACAGACGGTCCCGCTGCTACGGACGCGGCACGCGGGGGACGGTTTTCTGTCGCAGTCGAGCAAGTGGCTGCACTTCGGTCTGGGCGAGGCGAACGCGATCGAGAAGATCGTCGTTCGCTGGCCCGGCGGCGCCGCGGAAACATTCACCGGCGGCGGCGTAAATGGCCGCTATCTGCTCGTCGAGAACTACGGTAAGGTCGAACCGTGGCAGGGCGCGCTGCCTGCGGCAACACCGCTCGCCGCGTCGCCGTTCGAACGCGGCAAGCCGGTCGAAGCGGCCCGAGCCGTGCTATTACGTCCTGCGCTGATGCCGCAGGTGTCGCACATCGGCGCGGACGGCAAATCCGCTCTCGTCGCCCCGCGCAACGGCCGCTCGCTGTTGGTTAATCTTTGGGCGCCGTGGTGCAAGCCGTGTCTGGTCGAGATGAAGGCGTGGACGGCGGCGCGGGAAGCGCTCGAAGCGGCCGAACTCGACGTGCTCGCGATCTGCGTCGACGAACCGTCGGCCGATCCGGCCGCCGACGCCGCGAAACACGCGAAGTTCGCCGCGGGGCTTTCGTTTCCGTTCGCCGTCGGCGTGCCGCAGGGCGATCTCGTCGACATGCTCGAAGTCGTTCAGCGCACGTACTTCGTCCGCCAGAGTCCGCTGCCGATTCCCGCGAGCTTTCTCATCGACCCGGAAGGCCGCGTGGCGAGGAAGAACGGGTTTTCGCGGCCATTCCGGCCTACGGCGGACGGTTCATCGACTTGCCCAGGGGAACCGGCAGTTTCGCCATCGCGTCGATGTTGCTGAGCGCCGGCGATCTCGGCGTCACCGAACGCTATTTGCGGCAAATCATCGCCGATGCCGAACGGCGGCTCGAACGGCTCGACCGTGCGTCGCTCAAATGGGCCGAGCTCAAAACCGATGCGATCAAGAGCTACGACTTGCTCGGCCGCATGGCGTTCGATGCGGGGAAGTATCGCGAAGCGCTCGCCGAGTTTGACAAGGTGCTCGACGCCGATCCACTCGCACGGGCCGTCCGTTCCGAGGCGGTGCGAGCCCATCTCGCGCTCAACGAACTCGAACCGGCCGCCAAACACGTCGAAACACTCCTCGATGCGCATCGCCAAGATCCCGACAATCTCGTCCTGCTGGCCGGCATCCGCCTGCAACTGGGCCAGGCACAGGAATCGGCCAGGCTGTACGAGGAAGCATTGCAGGTGCGCAACGACGCGCCGACGCGGTACCGTCTCGCCGCGGCGTTGCTGGTCGAGCGAAAGCTCACCGAAGCCCTCGCCCAGTACCGCGCCGCGCTCGACCTTTCGCCCGGCTATCCGCCCGCGGCCAACGATCTCGCCTGGGTGTTGGCGACGCATCCCAATGCCCAGTTCCGCGACGGCCAGCGCGCCGTTGCGCTTGCCCGCGCCGCGTGCAAGGCGTCGAATCGCAAAGACCCGAACTTCCTCAGCACGCTGGCCGTCGCTCTTGCCGAGACTGGCGAATTCCAGGAAGCGATCGAAGTCTGCCGAGAGGCGATCGCGGCTGCGGCGTCGCTTCCCGACAAGAGCGGGGCGAAACTCGTTCCGACGATCGAGTCGCGCATCGCCCTGTTCCAGCAAGGGAAGCCCCACCGCGATCCGGCACTTGCGGAGATGCAGTAGGCGCGTGGCTGGACGACGCGACAGGGCGTTGGGCAATCTGCCGATCGGCGAAAGTGTGACCGTTGAAGCGGTTGCGGTATCGGCATGAAGGCATCGGTTTGGTGGCCGAATTGCCCCGTGCCCCGCGCCGAGGTGACTCGCCGGTAGCAAAATGCTGCCATTATCGAAGCGGGGTTCGCAATGGGCCAACCAGTCAAGCTGTCGGATAATCTCGTCGGCGACGCACGCGCGATCGTGCAATTCTCGCAGCGCAGCATCGCGGGGCAGATTGAGTTTTGGGCGGACCTTGGGAAGTCGATCGAGCCACTTTTGCGCGGCGATCGAATGGTCGTGTTGCAAGCGGCCGGGGCGGAGGGATCGCTGAGCAAGATCATCGCGGAAGCGGATACCGCCAAGGGTCGCAAGCGGGTCGAATCGTTTTTGAGCAAGCGGCCCTATCCGCATTACAAACCCGTCCCCGGCGCGACCGATTTATTCGATTCGCCGACGACAAAGACGTCGTCGTCATTCCGTGCCAATTCGACGAGGCGCGTTGGTTTTCGGAAAGTCTCGCGGCGGTCAAACGTGACGACAAGTGGGGATACATTGATCTGTGCGGCGACACCAAAGTTCCGTTCTTCTACGACCAGGCGGAGCATTTCAAGGAAGGTCTTGGCCCCGTCGCCACGGGAAAAAAATGGGGCTTCGTCAATCGCTCGGGCAGGCTCGTCGTTCCCACGACCTACGACGAAGTGCAAGGTTTCAGCGAGGGTCTTGCCGCCGTCACGGAAAACCGCCAGTTGAAGTATATCGATCGCCAGGGAGTCGTTCGCATCGACAACGGCTATACCCAGGGAACCGGCTTCAAGGAAGGTCTCGCTGGTGTTCAGAAGGACGGCAAATGGGGCGTCATCGATCGCGGCGGGCGCGTCGTCATCAAATACCAATACGAAGAATCCTACGGCGCAACCGAGGGCAAGATCGCCGTCAAGCGGGACGGCAAATGGGGATTCATCGACACGAATGGCCGCATGGTCATCGATTTTCGGTTCGAGGACTTGCGATGCTTCGCCGAAGGATTCGCTGCCGTCAAGCTCCACGGCAAGTGGGGATTCATGGATCACACGGGTAAGATCGCCATTGTGCCGCAGTACGATCTGGTTTACGACGTTTCTGAAGGCTGGGCGCTCGCCTGGGTCATCAAGGAGGACAGCGACGGTGGATTCATCAGTGACGAAACGTTCATAATCGAAATGCCATGAATCTGCCTCCAAATGCGGGGCGAAATAAAGGGAACGGGAGTCCTATAGGAAAAAGCCGTCGGCGGTGCGACGCACCGCCGACGGCTTGAAATGTTTTGGTCGACTAAACGCACGCGGCACTAGATGTCGTAGTACAAGCAGAACTCATACGGATGCGGGCGGAGGCGCATGGCGTCGACTTCCTTTTCCATTTTGTAGCTGACCCAGGTGTCGATCACGTCCTTGGTGAAGACTTCGCCGCGGAGGAGGAACTCGTGGTCCTCGGCCAGGGCGCCGAGCGATTCTTCGAGCGAGCCGGGGGCCTTCGGTACTTTGGCGAGTTCTTCCGGCGGGAGGTCGTAGATGTCCTTGTCCAGCGGTTCGCCGGGATGAGTCTTGTTCTGGATGCCATCGATGGCGGCCATCAAGATCGCGGAGAACGCGAGATACGGATTGCAACTTGGGTCCGGGCAGCGGAACTCGACCCGCTTCGCCTTGGGACTCGGGCTGTACATCGGAATGCGGCAGGCGGCCGAGCGATTCCGCTGTGAGTACGCCAGGTTGACCGGCGCTTCGTAGCCCGGCACGAGCCGCTTGTAGCTGTTCGTGGTCGGATTCGAGAAGCCGAGAATCGCCGGGGCGTGCTTGAGGATACCGCCGATGGCGTACATGGCGGTGTCGCTGAGGCCCGCATATCCCGAGCCGGCGAAGAGCGGCTGCCCGCCCTTCCAGATCGAGATGTGCGTGTGCATACCGGAGCCGTTGTCGCCGTAGAGCGGCTTGGGCATGAAGGTGACGCTTTTGTTGTACTTTTTGGCGACGTTCTTGATGATGTACTTGTACATCAAGACCGCGTCGCCCATTTTGACGAGCTCGTTGAACTTCATGTCGATTTCGCACTGCCCGCCGGTGGCGACTTCGTGGTGCTGGGCCTCGACGTCGATGCCGCAGTCGATCATCGTCTGCATCATCTCGTTGCGGATGTCCATGAGCTGATCGGACGGCGGGACCGGGAAGTAGCCTTCCTTGTAGCGGAGCTTATAGCCCAAGTTCGGGCCTTCGACGCGGCCGCGGTTCCACTCGCCTTCGATGCTGTCGAGGTGGTAGTAGCCTTCGTTTGCCCGCTGGTCGAAGCGGACGTCGTCAAAGATGAAGAACTCGGCCTCCGGGCCGATGAAGCAGGTGTCGCCGATGCCCGTGCTCTTGAGATAGTTCACCGCCTTGCGGGCGACGTTGCGGGGGTCGCGCGAGTAGTCTTCGCGGGTGATCGGGTCTTGGATGTTGCAGATCATCACCAGCGTGGGGAGCGCGGTGAACGGATCGAGGAAGGCCGTGTCCGGCTGGGGCACGACGAGCATGTCGGATTCGTTGATCGCCTGCCAGCCGCGGATGCTGGAGCCGTCGAATCCGAGACCGTCCTCGAAGACGTCCTCGTCGAGCTTGCTGACGGGGATCGTGAAATGCTGCCACAGGCCCGGAAAGTCCATGAACCGCAGATCGACCGCCTTGACATCGTTCTCGCGGCACATTGCCAACACTTCTTTCGGAGTCACTTGTACTATCCTTTCGATAAATGAACTTGACCCAAGTGCGGGTCCCTATGCGATTCCCGTTGAGCGCGCCGCCGGCAGAGGGCTTACTTTGGCAAGATTTGATTCGCGTGCCGGCCTTGTGTGGGCCGCGGCAGCACGAATTCTCCCATGTCGTGGCAAAAGCGGCGAGAAGGAGCGCCGCGATGCCGGACGTGACGCGTCGGCGTGCCCAATTTGGCGGAACGCAATTAGCACACGCGATACCTCGATCCCCCACAGGCGAGCAAAACAAGAGAGCATCTTAGCGCATAAGCCGGGGCTTGCAATTGGCTTGCGGCGAAAAAAGAAAAAAGCCGCCGCAAGCCGGCGACTTCGCGGATGCGCAATTCTTGGGCACCTAGCGCTTATTCTGCGCGCAAAAGCCGCGGTGTTTTCGCGGAGCTCGTCGCATTACATCTTCTTGCCGCCCGCTTGATTGCTGGCGGCCGTTCGCCTACGGTGATGCCGGCCGGGCGCGGCGAATTGCTGTCCCCGTCGCGCTCTCCTTCTGGCCTTCTGGAGCCAAACGCTGTGATCACGCGGATTTCCGGCAAACTCGTGCGTCTCGGCGAGGGTGACCTGTCGCTGGCAGTGGGACCGTTCGAGTATGAAGTGCTCATCCCCGAGTTTGCCCGGCGGCAGCTTCAGTCGCGGCTCGGCGAGGAGGTCAGCCTGCACGCGATCGAGTACCTGGAAGGCAACCCGGCCCACGGGCGTCTCACCCCGCGGCTGATCGGCTTTTTGAGCGAGGTCGAGCGGGAGTTTTTCGATCTGTTTTGCTCGGTGGACGGCGTCGGCGTAAAAAAAGCCCTGCGTTCGATGGTCCGTCCCGTCCGAGAAGTGGCGACGACGATCGAAGAACAGGACATCAAAGGCGTTTCGGCGTTGCCGGGCATTGGGCCCGCGCTCGCCGAGCGGATTATCGCCAAGCTTCGCCGTAAAATGCCCAAATTCGCGCTTCTGGTCGCCCAGTCGGAACCGACAGAGGCCGAAGTCGCCCAGGACGTAGTTCGCGAGACGTATGACGTGCTCATTACCCTCGGCCACAGCGAGCGCGACGCACGAAAACTGCTCGACGCGGCGCTGGCGGAGAAGAAAAAGTACAAAGATGTGGAGTCGCTGTTGCAGGCGGTGTATCAGCAGAGTCACCAGTAAGGGTCGGGGAACGGGGTCGGGATTCGGCATTCGGGGAAATACGGACAATGGCCGATTTGGCGCAGCTTGATCCTACGACCATCGACATCGCGCTGCCCAGCGGGGCAGACGTCTGTCCGGCGTGCGGCGCGCCGCTGGAAGCGCACGATCGGTTTTGCGTGGCTTGCGGGGCGGCGAACGATAGGGCGGTGATGCTGCCGACGAAGGGCGCCGATCTCAAAAAGCACTTTCGCTGCCAGACCTGCGGGGCAGAAGTGGCGGCCGACGCGAATCAGCGGACCTTTACCTGTCCGTTTTGCGACTCGAACTACGTCGTCGAATACGCGCCGGCCGAAACGGGTCGGCAGGCTCCGGAGTTCGTCATTCCGTTCGCGGTGACGCCGGCGCAGGCGGAAGAAAAGTTCCGCGTCTGGCTGCGGACGAATTCTTGGTTTCGTCCGGGCGATCTCGTGATGGCCAAAGTCGTGGAAAAACTCCGCGGCGTGTACTTGCCGTTCTGGTCGTTCTCGATGCTCGCGGAAAGCGGCTGGAGCGCGAACATTGGCGAGTATTGGTATCGCACCGAGACGTACACCGTCACCGTGAACGGCAAGAGCCAAACCCGCACGCGGCGCGTCCGCGAAACGGAATGGTGGAATCTTTCCGGCCGGCACCACCAGTATTACAGCGGCTATCTCGTGTCGGGCAGCCGCGGACTCGATCAACGCTACGCCGATCGGATCAAGCCGTTTCACCTGGCTGCGCTCAAACGCTATGAAAGCGGCTATCTGGCGGGCTGGCTGAGCGAAGAATATTCCCGCGAGCGCGACGAGGCCCTCGAAGTCTGCCAGCAGGTCTTTTACTCGGAGGTGCAGCGCGATGTGGCAGCGTTCCTCCCCGGCGACACGCACCGCAGCCTCGACGTGCGAACGAACTTCAGCGCGATCAACTCGGACCTGATCCTCGTGCCGATCTACCTGCTCGCCTATCGCTATCGCGACAAAGTGTACCGATTCCTCATCAACGGGCAGACGGGCAAAGCGGAGGGGGACAAGCCCGTCTCCGCCCAACGCATCGCCGTCGCGGTCGTCGTTGGGATTGTGCTCGTGGCATTGGCGGTCCTGGCGTTTTCCATGTTGCCGCGATAGAGGCGTTTGCGGAGTGTCAACGACAACTCAAAAATAGGCGGGTTCGTTTTTTAACGCAGAGGTCGCGGAGGACGCGCAGAGGTCGCAGAGAAGTAGAGAAGTAGAGAATAAGACGCGATGTTAATTGATAATAGCACAACGTCATCATGAGATACTCTCTGCGCCCTCTGCGAGACCTCTGCGCCCTCTGCGTTAAAAGCGAACCACCTTGATTCATCGGATGAACCTGAGTTGCGAGTGCAGTTCCAATCCTAGTGCTTCCGCTCCATGTCCGACCTGCTTTCCAAGTGCACCGTTTGCGGCGCGTTGTTGGACGAGGAGGATATGTTCTGCGCGAACTGCGGGACCGAAGCGCCGCGTCAAACGGCCACGCAAACCGCGGCCCGCACGGCGACGCACAATTTCCAATGCACGGGCTGTGGCGCTTCGATGAGCTACGACGCTTCGGCCGGGAGCTTGCGTTGTCCGTTTTGCGGCTCGACGCAGCTCGAAGAGCGCAAGGACGCGAAGATTCTCGCGCCGAAGGCGGTCGTGCCGTTCGCCATCGGTCGCGACCGTGCGGAAGCCTCGATGCGGCATTGGCTCGGCCAGGGGTTCTGGCGGCCCGGCGATCTGGCTCGTACCGCGAGCGTCGTCGGCATGCAGGCGGTGTATGTGCCGTATTGGGTATTCGCCGCGGACACGCACACGTACTGGACGGCCGACACGAGCCAGACGCCCGCGGGCGCGCGTGGCGATTGGTTCCCGATGACGGGCGAGCACCACGACCGCCACGCGGGTCTGCTGGTCGGCGCGAGCGGGGCGCTTACGCCGGCCGAAACCGCGGCGATCTGCCCGTTCGATCTCGCTCTTGCCGTTCCGCCGGGGCAAGTCGATTTGGACAACGTGACGGTCGAGCAGTTTTCGGTGAACCGCAAATACGCTCGCCCGCTGGCTCGGATGGGGATCGAACAGCTCGTCGCCCAAACGTGCGACGATCAGTACGTGCCGGGACGGTGCCGCAACATGAAGGTCAACACGCGGATCGAGAACCTTACGAGTGAGCCGGTGCTCTTGCCGGTTTGGATCATGGCTTATCGCTATCAGGAGCGGGTGTTTCGGTTCCTCGTCAACGGTCAGACGGGCCGGGCGACGGGCCAGGCGCCGATCTCGCTCCGCAAAGTCTTCGCCGCGATCGGGATTGCGGTGGCGATCGTGGCGATCATTTTGCTCTTCGCCGTCGCCGCTCGTGGGGCGACGTTGTCGCAGATGGACAGCACAAAGACGGTCGATTCACCCCTCACAGCGGTCATATCGCCCGCGGCATCTCGCGTTGAGCGTCAACGGGCGTTTCCCTATACTTCTCGTAGCAGCGCGGATCGCGACGATGCAGGTCGACGCTGGGCCTTGCGACTTCGCTCCGTCAGGCCGGCGCGGGCTGGTATCCTTCGGCAATGGTCAGTCGTGCGCCGCTTGGCCTGACCTACGATTTCCGGCTACGCTTTACGCCCACTGATTTCACATTTTTCGTTCTGCATTCTGCCGTTTGCATTTCCTCCGTGTCCTCCGTGTCCTTTGTGGTTAAAGAAACCCGGCCTCGATGACCAGCTACAACCTTACGCACCTTAAGCAGCTCGAAGCCGAGAGCATCCACATCATTCGCGAGGTGGCGGCCGAGTTCGAGAATCCGGTCATGCTGTATTCGATCGGCAAGGACTCGGCCGTGATGGTCCGGCTGGCGATGAAGGCGTTTTCGCCGGGCCGGCTGCCGTTTCCGCTCTTGCACGTCGACACGACATGGAAGTTTCGCGACATGATCAAGTTTCGCGACGAGTTTTGCCGCGACAACAACCTTGAGTTGCGCGTCCACATCAACCAGGAAGGCGTGGCGATGGGGATCAACCCGTTCGACCACGGCAGTGACAAGCACACCGACATCATGAAGACGGTGGCGCTGCGGCAGGCGCTGACGGCGGGCAAATACGACGCGGCGTTTGGCGGGGCGCGACGCGATGAGGAGAAATCGCGGGCCAAGGAGCGCGTGTTTTCGTTTCGCGACAAAAACCACGGCTGGGACCCGAAAAATCAGCGGCCCGAGCTGTGGAACCTGTACAACTGCAAGACGAACAAGGGCGAGAGCATCCGCGTGTTTCCGCTTTCCAACTGGACGGAGCTGGACGTTTGGCAGTACGTGCATTTGGAGAAGATTCCGATCGTGCCGCTGTACTTTGCGGCGGAACGGCCGGTGGTCGAGCGCGACGGGACGTTGATCATGGTGGACGACGAGCGGTTTCGGTTTTTGCCCGGCGAGAAGCCGCAGATGCGGAAGGTGCGTTTTCGGACGCTGGGGTGCTATCCGCTTTCCGGCGCTGTCGAGTCGAATGCGACGACGCTGCCGGAGATCATTCAGGAAATGCTGATGACCAAGACGAGCGAGCGGCAGGGGAGATTGATCGATCACGACCAGGCGGCTTCGATGGAGAAGAAGAAGCGGGAGGGGTATTTTTAGGCGGGGGTCGGGGGTCGGAGGTCGGGATTCGGGGGTCAGGGTACGATGGGCGCGACTTCGATGAACGAAAGCTACGACGGCCATGCGTGGATCAAGGTTCCGCGGTATGCGATGGATGAATCGAAGTCGTGGGAAGAGCGTTACCGCGAACTGGAGCAACACCATATTGCGGAAACGACGTTTTTGATTGAGAAAGTGCGAGAGTTGGCTGCGAGAATGAATGAAAGGAATACTCCACCATAGCGCGAGGCGCACGCAGCCCGTAGGTCAGGCAAATCAGCGAAAACAGCTAACCATTATCGCAGGTTTCCATCCGCGCCTGCCTGACATGTGTTGGTGTTGAATTATGATGAAACATCATGCCTAGCCCGTTTCCTGGAATGGACCCGTTCTTGGAAGACCCACGCTTGTGGCCGGGCGTTCACGCGCGCTTGATCACTGCGGCTTGCGATCAATTGCAGCCCGTTCTGCGTCCTCGCGGGTATTTCGCCGATATCGGCGAGCGAGTGTGGCTGACGACGGCCGATCGGCAAGTCATGCCCGATGTGGCCGTGTTACAAAAACCTCGCCGTCCGCAACCGGCCACTTCAACCGTCGCGACACTCGAACCGGACGAACCGCTCATCATTCACGCAACGGAGGTGGAGATGCGCGAGACGTTTATCGAGGTGTTCGACTCCCAAGGGCATCGCCTCGTGACGTCCATTGAATTCGTCAGTCCGGCGAACAAATCGAACGCGGAAGGCAGGGCGCTGTATCTGAAGAAGCAGGACGAACTGGCGACGGCGGGCGTGAATCTCGTGGAGGTCGATCTGCTCCGCGAAGGGCCGCACGTGCTGAGAGTGCCCCGGTCGCTGGTCGATGCGGTGAAGCCGTGGGACTATTTGGTGAGCGTCTGGCGTTCGCCGGGAACCGATTATGAAGTGTACCCAACGAGTCTACGCGAGCGGCTGCCTAGAATCCGCGTGCCGCTTCGCACCGGGGACACCGATGCGACACTCGATCTCCAAGCGGCGTTTGCGCAGGCCTACGAAACGGGGCCATATCCGGATCGGGTGGATTACGCGGGCGAGCCGACGCCTCCACTGACGGACGCGGATCGGAAGTGGGCGAGGGAGTTGATTGCCGATCGTTGAGTCAGACTGTGGACGAAAAGCCCATGGTGGGCATGTCGGACGGACGCCAAACGAACGATAGTCGCATGCGGCGGCGCGTGCCGTCAGGCACGGGGGCGCCTGACCTACTTCGCTGGCATTTTGTTGCTTGAAGGCGAGCCAATCGTTTGGTATGAGGAAGGTCGCGGGAGAAACTGCGCCGCTGTTGGATGAGGCGTTTTCGTTGGCGTGGCGGATGGTGATGGGGGATTTGTTTATTTTTTAGGCAAACGGGACAGCCGGCGAGTTTTTTTGTTGACCGGGCGGCGCGGAAATGGGTCGGGGGTTATTGAACGTTACCCCCCGAATTTCCCAGGAGCTTGTTTAATAACTCCCTCGCGTAGGCGGTGTTAAAATCGGGGTTTTGGGCGGGCTGGCTGGGCGATGGCGCAAGGATTTTTTCGGCGTGTTCGGCGTGCGGGGATGGCGGTGCGTGGAGTCATATCGAGTCAATCGCCGCCGCTTGTCAGGCCGGCGCGGGTTGGGGCTTGCGAGGATGGAGAGTCGATTGCCGCTTGGCCTGACCTACCCTACTCTCTCGCGTAGGCGATACCGAAGATGGTGTTTCGTGCAAGTAGGTGGCGTTTGGGCGCAAAGATTTTTGGGGGCGTTGTCGGACGAGGGGATGGCGAAGTGTCGCGCGATGTTGAGTCTATCGCCGCCGCTTGTCAGGCACAGGGGTGGCTGACCTACTTCGCTAATCTAATCCGAACATCGCCATATCGCATTGCCCTTTTTTTTTTTTTGGTCGGTTGAAAGATGCACGATTTACGGACTAATCCGATTCGCGATTCATCCATTGTTGCCCATCGCGAGTGGCTGTCAGGCTTCGATGCAGGATACCTGGAGAAATGGAATCGGCTGCTCGACGCGGATCGGGAGTCCGCGCTCTGTGAGGCTGGCGTCTGTCAGTTGCTTAGAGATCGGCGAGTCGAGGTTCAACCCTTTGAAGACCTTCGAGAAGAGCGACGGAAGCCGGATTTCTTATGCGAAGTTAACAAGGAGAGATTCTACGTTGAGACAACTTGCGTAAGAGTGCCAACTTTATCGCGTCGAACCAAGATGTCCGCCGAACCGTCGCGGGAGACGCTCCCATTCCATCCTGCAGGAACGTGCCAAGCAATTGCGTCGAAGTGCAAGGACAAGTCAGAGCATGGACAGTTTGACAATCTCGATAGCCCGGCGCTTTTGGCAGTAGGTACTTTTCATTGGCCAGCCTCGGCAATTGGGTTCTCGAAGGTTCTCGCCCCGTGGGTGCTTACCGGAGAGCCTTGCCGTACGCGGGAAGTCGATCCAGAATCTCCCGCGGATAGTGATTGGCACGAGTGGACGGATCTAGAATACGCTGCATTCATCGCCAAGGATGGCGACGGAGAATTGCAGTATATCGCAAGAAACGTATCAGGCATTCTCCTTTGCGGACTAGATTCGTGGCCGGCAACCTGCATAGGGGTCGCTCATCCATCTCCGTTTTATGATTTCAACTGGGAATTGATGCCGTCGATCGAAGTTGCATCGGTTTTGATTGATGATCAGCAAGGGGAATTGCATGTGAATTGGCGGTAACTCGAATTGTTCTGGTTCGTTGCGCACAACTGCACGATTCCGCGTTCCGACGGCCTATGCCTACGCTACGGATGACGATAGCCAGAAGTAAACATTTATGTCCCACCAATCTGAACTGATCTCGACCGACATCGAAGCTTATCTTGCTCAGCATGAGCGCAAGGAGCTGTTGCGCTTTATGACTTGTGGGAGCGTGGACGATGGGAAGAGTACGCTGATTGGGCGGCTGCTTTATGATGCCAACTTGCTTTATGACGACAAGCTGAAGGCCATCGAGAAGGATAGCGTCAAGCATGGGACGACCGGCGGGAAGCTGGATTTTGCTTTGGCGACCGATGGGTTGATGGACGAGCGGCAGCAGGGGATTACGATCGACGTTGCTTATCTCTACTTCTCGACGGCGAAGCGGAAGTACATCATTGCCGATACGCCGGGGCACGAGCAGTATACGCGGAACATGGCGACGGGAGCGTCGACTTGCGATCTGGCGATCATTTTGATCGACGCGCGGCAGGGGGTGCTGGCGCAGACGAAGCGGCATAGCTTCATCGTGTCGCTGTTGGGCATCAAGCACATCATCGTGGCCGTCAATAAGATGGACCTCGTCGACTTTTCGGAGGAGCGGTTCGAGGAGATCAAGGCCGACTACACGGGCTTTGCGGCGCGGCTGGATTTGCCGGACGTGCAGTTCATTCCCGTCTCTGCCTTGCTTGGCGACAACATCGTTCATGCGAGCGCGAACATGCCTTGGTATCAGGGCGGGCCGCTGATGAATCATTTGGAGACGGTGCATATCGCGTCGGACCGGAACCTGATCGACTTCCGCTATCCGGTGCAGTACGTCAATCGGCCGAACCTTAATTTTCGCGGGTTCTGCGGGACGATCGCTTCCGGCATCATTCGGCAGGGGAGCGAGATCATGGCCTTGCCGTCGCGGAAGACGAGCCGCGTGAAGGCGATCGTCACGCACGAGGGCGACATCGACGAGGCGTTTGCGCCGCTTTCGGTGACGCTGACGCTGGAGGACGAAATCGACGTGAGCCGCGGCGACATGCTGGTGCATCCGGGGAACGTGCCGCGCGTGGATCAGACGTTCGACGCGATGATGGTGTGGATGGGCGAAGAGCCGCTCGTGCCCGGTAAGCCGTACACGATCAAGCACACGACGAAGCTGGCGACGGGGAGCGTGACGACGCTGCGATATCGGGTGGACGTGAACACGCTGCATCGCTCGGCCGCGCCGACCTTGAACCTCAACGAGATTGGCCGCTGCCAGGTGACGCTCAACCAGCCGATTTGCTTCGACGCTTATAAGCGGAATCGGACGACCGGGGCGTTCATCATCATCGACCGGCTCACCAATCGGACGGTCGGGGCGGGGATGATTCTCGATCAGGAGCCGGGCGATACCAAGGATTATTGGGAGGCGACGCCGCGAACGATCACGCAGGAGGAAGTCCACGGCGCGGTGAGCGACGCCGATCGGCAGGCGCGGTTCGGGCAGACGCCGGTGACGATTCTGCTCACGGGTCTGACCGGTTCGGGCAAGACGACGATCGCTCAGGCGGTCGAGCGGCGGTTGTTCGACGAAGGCCGGGCGGTGACGTTGCTGGACGGACACAATCTGCGATTGGGGATCAGCCGCGATCTCGGTTTCACCGTTGCCGACCGCAGCGAGAACCTACGCCGCGCCGCGGAAGTCGCGCGATTGATGAATCAAGCGGGCTTGATCGCGATTTGCGCGTTCGTCGCGCCGCTGGAAGAAACGCGGCAGAAGGCGCGGCACACGATCGGCGGCGAGCGGTTCATCGAGGTTTATCTTTCGGCGCCGATCGAAGTCTGCCGAGAGCGAGACACCGACGGTATGTATCCGCGAGCGGACGCGGGCGAATTGCAGAGCTTTCCGGGCGTGTCGGCGCCGTTCGAGCCGCCGACGTCGCCGGACCTGACGCTGGCGACCGATGAGATGGCGGTGGGCGAGTGCGTCGAGCGGATCGTGAAGTTGCTGCGCGAGCGGCGGGTGATTGGCTGAGGAGTGAGGGGCGAGGGGCGAGGATGGAGGATGGAGGATGGAGGATGGAGGAACCGCGTGCCGCCGAGGCGCTGGGGCGAGTTCCAAGAAAAAAGGGCGCATGCCGCGGGGAACCCACGACATGCGCCCCGACACGGGGGTGAGAAAGCCAAGATGAGAGGGCTCAGCGGGACCGTTTCCGACCGTCGCTGCCCCGTTCATTCCAACCCTATGCCGCGTGGCGGCGGTGTCAATTTGCGGGGCGTCGGAAAGGTTCCGAATTGCCGCTCGCACGGCGCGATTGTGAGGCGGGCGGCGGGGGATGGTGCGAGACGGCAACGCGCGTCGCGAGCGGGCGGCGCGACGAAATAGGCCGATGTTGCCGACCGTCAACGCAATCGAACTTCGGCAACGCCGTACTGAACGGCGAAGGCCCTGTAAGAATTTTATGTCAGTCGGGGAAAACGGCTATTACCCTGTTTTCCGCGACTGACACAAGATTTTCTTGAAGGGCAAAACAAGCGCGCGTATCACGTGAAACGCACAACAAGGGTGAGAAAAACTGATTTTGACAACGCCGTAATGTGACGCGACGGCAAACTGGGCGAACGTCGAGGCCCCAATCGCGCCGCGACGGGCCCGCGGACACGCCGGGCAACACCGGTCGATTCCGAGCGGCAAAGGTAGGTCAGGCCAAGCGGCGAAAGACCCCCACCAAGAGAGATCGAACCGCAGCGGCCTGACAGCGAACGAGGTAACGCCCCCTATCGGCCGCAAAGCACCGCCAACTCATCACTCACCGCTCCTCCTACTCCGCCACCTGCAGCGCCCGCGCCCGGAACAGAAAATCCACGATGTTCCCTTCGTGCGGCTGCAGCCAGTTGAGCTTCGTCGTCGGAATCGGTCCCAAGTTGAGCCGGTCGATGTGCGTCGCCGCGATCAGTGATTCGCGCAGCTTCGCGTCGTCCGTAATCGCCGTGCACACCAGCGTCGGCCCGATCGACGCGAGCATCTTGTCCTGTGGGCAGTCCACGACTGTGCTGAACGGGAACATGTACTCCTTCTTCGCGATCGGCGTTTCCGGCGACTTGCAGTGGACGATCGTCGGCCGCAAGTAGCCGCAGCGCTCCATTTCGACCAATCGCGGGCCGTACTTGCTCGTCATGTCCTCGGCCCCGGCGTCGCGAAGGTCGGTTTCGATGGCCCGCCATACTCCGGCGGCCGCTCCCTGGACCGTAAACGCCGCCAAGCCCGCCGTCGGATCCTGCGGCGGCTTGACTTCGATCGGGCCGAGCTTTTCGGCGAGCGCTTGGGCAATCTCTTTCGTATGCCGCGACGCCCACACGCCGGAGCAATTGATGCAGCCGCGGCCGGAGTTGATGTAAATGCTCTCGGTCATGAGGTCGATGTATTGTTCCCACTGGTCGACCTTGTCGTCGCCCAGAATGATCTTCGAGAAGCCCGGGCCGTGGGCCTGGACCTTCGGATTGCCTTTGTAGCGTTCGACGGTCGCGGTCCCGCCAAAGATCATCGCCCGATCGACGCTCGACAGCACTGCCGCCCCCACGTCGCCGCCGCCGGGATAGATCGCGATCGCTTCCTTCGGAATGCCCGCTTGCGTGAACGCGGCCGTCATGCGATACGGCGTCCACGGCTCCTGCGGACCCGGCTTGAGCACGAGACCGATCTGCATCGGCACGACAGGCAGCCAAAGCGTATGGACGCCCGGCGAGTTCGACGGCAGGACCATGCCGACGACCGGCGACTGGCATTGATAGCTGACGGTCACGCCGCGGCTTTCCATGCCGTAGCCGCGGGTGAGAATTGCCGGATCGAGGCCGCGGGTGAGCGCGTCGAGCATCTTGTCCATGTTGTGCAGGACGAAATGGTTCTTCGCCATGTTGCCCTTGCACATGTGCTCGGGCAGGCCCGTGCTGGCCGATTGCTGGCGGGCAAAGTCGTCGGGCGATTGCTGACCGTCGCCCATCGGCAGCGTGCCGTTCAAATACAAGTCGGCCGCGGTCTTGATCTTCCCGATCAGATCGGCAATCGGAATCTCGCGGAGGACTTCGCGCGCTCGGGCCGCCTTGCGCATGTCGCGCTGCAAGAGCCCGCCGTTCGCCTGGTTCACCTTGGCGATCGGCTCGCCCGTGATGAAGTGCAAGACTGTGTCGGTTTCCAGCGATTCATAAGGTTCGCCCCAACGGAGCACGGGCAGAGTCAGCACGAGAAGCCTCCAAAAAGTACGCCGGCCATGTAGCCGGCGGCAAGCAGCATTAAGGTGGGAGAGGAACGAGGCGGGCGAGCAGTTGTATACAGCTTACCTGAGCCGCCGGAGTTCGGCAAACGCGCGCTGCGGCAACGCGCAGCGAAGCTCGGCGCGTTCTTACCACGCGCGAGGGAGCCGAAGTCGCGTTATGCCGGATGCGGCGGCGAGTCTAGCGCCGCCGCACGCGACCGCGTTGGAGCGCCTCGGGTTAACCCATCGCGTCCGCCGCTGCCCGCGTTTCCACCGCGGCCCAATCCAATCGCGTTGCATCGAGCCGCAATACCGGACCGACGTCGTCGCGCCGCAATCGCTCGGCGAGGGCCGCACGCAAGTCGTCTAGTTCCCTCGCGCCAAGCCGCCGTTCGTATTCGCGGCCGCGTGCGGCAATGCGTTCCAAGAGGACTTCGTTCGGCCCATCGAGCCAGACGACGAACTTGGGCCGGGCCACGTGCGCCGCCGCGGCGTTCCACTCGTCCGAGAGCGCCGCATAGGCTTCGTCGCCCAAGCGCCGTTGAGACGAGTGGCCGCCGCCCAACGCCCAGTTCGCGAACGCCAACGTCTGGTCGAACCAAAAATCGCTCACGGCCCACGCATCGGGCTCGGTCCACTCGGCGGCGTCGAGTAACTCGATTCGCTCGGCCAGAATCGCCCGCTCGGTCGGCAGCATGGCGGCGCGCGGGTCGCGGTAGTAAGCGGCCAACCTTTCATCGGCGATCGGCTCGCGGATGAGACGCCACGCGGCATCGGCCGCCAGCGCCGACGCGAGGTGCGATTTGCCTGCGCCGACGGGTCCGGTAATGGCGACGTAATTCGGCCGCGTATCCAGGTGCGCGAGAAGCCGGCCGACCGTCCACCTCGTGGCCGGATGAATCATGTCGGCGGCAATTTCCGCGGCGGGACCAAGCACGAAACGCCGAAACGCCATGCGGGGATGCGGAACTTCGAGCCGCGGCGTCGCTACTTCGAGCGCGTCGTACAACAGCAAGTCGAGATCGACGGTCCGCGGTCCCCAACGAACGTCGCGCACGCGGCCGAGACGCCGCTCGACATCGACGAGCAGTTCCCACGCGGCTTCGCACGAGCGCGACGTTTCGATCCGCGCGGCGGCGTTGAGAAACGGCTCTTGCCCCGGCGGTCCGCCGATCGCCGCCGTTTCGTGAAACGAACTGCGGGCGAGAAGACGCGATTGGGGATCGGCCGCGATTGCCGCCAGGGCCGCCTCAAGCGTCGCGACGCGGTCGCCGAGATTCGCACCCAGCGCGATCAGGCAATCGGCCATACGCTACCACTCGAACGCCCGGCGTAATCCGCACGCACGCCGCACAGAAACCCAGGGCAGCCGCCAGCCACAATCCATGTAGCCATCACACAATGTAGCCATCACTCTCCAAGTGATGGAGCGCCGCGGTCTGCCGTCGTCGATCAACAAATCGGTTCCGCACGACAAGCATCGTCGTGCCAGCAGCATAAAGACCTCGCGACGAACCGAAAAAGACAAGGGAGGGGCATCCGGGCCGCGACCTGGGGCCGCCGACAGTCGATCCTGCAGTCGCCGCCCCCCATGTCGACTTCAATCCAAAGTCGCAAGGGAGAGCCGGCGACGCCTTTCCCAATTCGAGCCATTCTCCGCGCGCACCGCGAACCCTGCCAGACTTGCTCTACCGCGCCGCGAAAGGAATTACTCGAAATGGCCGTCGCCGACGAATCTGCCGGTCGACACCGAAAGGTCATCGCCTAACCGACGCTTCGCAATTCGAACGAACGCGAAACGCACGCGCCATTGTCGGAACGAATCCGCAATTGTCAAGCAACATTCTCGCACGGAAATTTTTGTCGCGAGGCTGGGGATTGCAATTACGCCGCCGCGCGTTCCATGTACTTGCAACCGGATTGACAAATTGCGAAATTCGGCGTCGCGATTCGATCGCTCGCTCGCGACAATGTCAAAGCTACATGCAATCGCGTTGCACGAATCGTTTCGTGCGCCCGCTCCTCGTCGAACGTGCGGCGCAAGACATCCAGCTCGGCTTGCTGCGCAACGATGTCCGTCGCAGGACGTCGGTCGTTCGGCGCCGCTGGTTACGTCGCGATGCATCCGTTCGTGAGGCTGCGCTCCGATGGGAGCTCATCGCTCGGCATCGTCGCAAGCACCGTCAGCACCTTCCGCGCCCCAGTCGCGATGGGCCAGCTTCACCTTCGCCGCCTCGCAAACCGTCGTTTCACCGATCGCGTTCGGACTTCGCTTCGGTCGCCGCGATCGATCGTGCAGCCCGGTCGAACCGTCCGCGAAGAACCGCTCCTTGCACTTGTTGCCGGTCTTGCGCGAAATGCCGAACTCGCGGCACAAGCGCGCGACCCAAGGCCCCGAACTCGGCGTCCGCCTGCAAGGTACGCAACCCAAACCCCGGCCTCTGGCTCATGACATAGGTCTCCGTCGACGGTGCAAAAAGGCCAAGTGGCGGTGCAATGCCGGGAAAATCTTGCAGAGAAACCCTGAATTTGCTTGGCAAAAGGGTTCGCAGCGATTAAACTTCAGACAAGTTTTTTCGGAAATCTCGCGCGGCCGATTGCCGGTTCGGGCGAAATGTAATCCGTTGCAAGGAATCTGCTAATGAAGACGTTTCTGGCATTGCGACTTTCTCGCGGCCTTCCTGCGGCAATTGCCGCAAGTTTGGCCCTATTGGCTTCGCTGCCGCTACACGCAGCCAGCCCCATCGCGACCCTTTTCAACACGGGCGTCGACGGCGCGGGCGTGAATCTGCCGGGCGGCGTAGACGATCCGCACTACGCGATCATCATCGACCCGAGCGGATTGGGCGACATGGTCGTGCCCGTCGACGGGTTTCCCATCGGGCCGTGGCTGGCGAATAGCGCCGTCTCGCAGTGGATCGGCCCGAACGATGGCGGGGACGCGAATGGCCCGCCGGGCGACTACTTCTATGAAACGACATTCGATCTTTCGGCCTATCACCCGACGAACTGGTTCGTTCGCGGGAATTGGGGAACGGACGACGGGGGATTGGCCATCTTGCTCAACGGCAACCCAACGGCGAATCCCGGCTCCGGCGGGTTCGGCGGTTTGACGCCGTTCGTGCTTTCCGGCGGAATGGGCGGTGTGCCCGGCGTCAACTCGCTCATATTTCAACTGAACAATGGCGGCGGTCCGTCGGGATTGCGCGTGGAATTGGAATACAGCCGCGCCGCCCCGGCCGGTTCCGTGCCGATTCCCGGTTTGTACAACACGGGCGTCGACGGGGCGGGACAACCGCTTCCGCGCTTCGTCGACGATCCGCACTACGATTTGGTCGCCGGTCCGCTCGGCGGATTTCCCGTCGGTCCAGTCGCGGTCGACGACACCGCGGTCGAGAATAACGAATTCCCGATCCCGCCGTGGATTCCCAACTCCGCCACGTCCCGCTGGATTTCGCCCAAGCTCGACGGCGCGGGCAACGCCGAAGAAGGCTTCTTCTACTTCCAGACGACGTTCGACCTGACGGGTTTGGATCCGAACTCGGCGGTAATCACTGGCCTGTGGTCGAGCGACAACACCGGGCACGACATCCTGCTCAATGGCGTTCCCACCGGAAATCCACAAGTCGGCAGTTTCCCGGTTTTGTCGCCGTTCGAAATCTCGGTCGCCCAGGGCGACGCGTTCCTGCCGGGAGTCAACACGCTCACGTTCGTGGTCGAGAACGCGCCGGCGACGTTCAACCCCGCCGGGTTGCGCGTCGAAGGCATGGTCGCGCACGCAAACGTGATTCCCGAGCCGTCGTCGATCGTGTTGGCGGCGATCGGCGTGGGCACGTCCGTGTACGCCTTGCGGCGCCGCGGTCGCCGCCGATAGCCAGCGATGCGGCGTGCCCCGTGGCGCCTGCATCGCGAACTCGAATCGTGAAAGCTGACTCGTCGCACAAGCCGCCAGGGTAATCCCCTTGGCGGCTTCGTTTTGTTGACGGTTCGCAACGACGCGGACTCACTTCTTGCCGGAATTTGGAAAGATTGCGATGCGCCTCTTGTTGCCGTGCCTGCCGTTCGTTGGATCGAGCCGAAACGACCGCCGCCGCGCCGCCCGGCAATTCGCCCCGCGGTTCGAGCCGCTCGAAGCGCGGCACGTGCTCGACAGCGTCGTCGTTTTCAACGAACTCAACTACAACCCGGCCAACGACGATCAAACGCTCGAGTGGATCGAGCTGCGGAACATGCTGTCCGTCAACGTCGACCTGACGGGCTGGTCGCTGCGCGACGGCGTCGAGTTTGCGTTTCCGGCCGGAACGGTGATTCCCGCCGACGGCTACCTCGTTGTGGCGGCCGACCCGGCGGCGCTCGAAAACGCGACCGGTTTCGCGGGCGCGCTCGGTCCATACGCGGGCAACCTCTCAAACGGCGGCGAAGAGATCGAACTGTTCAACAACAGCGACCGGCAGATGGACGTCGTCGACTATGGCGACAACGGGCCCTGGCCGGTCGGACCGGACGGCTCCGGCGCGACGCTCGCCAAGTTCGACGAGAACTGGGCCGCCTCCGACCCGGCGAACTGGCGCACCAGCCTGCAACTCGGCGGCACGCCCGGCGCGGAGAATTTCCCGCAGCCCGACCTCACGCCGCAAACGACGAAACCGATCGCGCTGACCTCCGTCTGGCGCTATGCAGACTCGGGCGCGGATTTGGGCGCGGCATGGCGCGACCCGGACTTCGACGACGCAAGCTGGTCGCAAGGGCAAGCCGTGTTTCACGCCGGCAGCGATCCTGCGACGCCTCCCGCGGGCCTGCGATTCCTGCCGTTTGCCGGCGATGCAGACACGGGCATCAGCGCCCAGAAGAACTACACGCACAAGCTTGACTTCGGCGTCGCCGACACCGGCGCGCTGGTAAACGGCGTGCAGTTCGCTCAGGCGACGCCCGCGACGGTCGGGTCAATTCCGAACTTCTCGATCACGCAGTCCAGCGGCGCGCAAACGACGACCTGTCCCAACACGGTCGCCGCCAACGTGACCGGCAATGTCCTGCAACTGATGCAGGATTCGATGTGCAACGTGCTCAACGCCGCCGCGAACGGCTCCGTAACGATCACGCTTTCCGGCCTGACCGTTGGCGGTCATTACGATACGCGGCTCTACACGCGCCAACCGACGACGACGGGCACGCGCGTCGTCAACGTCCAGTTCGATACGAACGCCGACGGCACGCCGGAATCGTCGAGCGCCATCGATCAAAACAACGCCGCGGCCAATCCGCCGGGATTCGCGTCCGCCAATCAGGCCTACGCCATTTCGTACGATTTCATCGCCACCAGCACATCGATGCGAATCCGGCTCGCGCAAACGGCGGGCAACACGCCGTGGGTGCTCTACGGACTCACCAACGAGACGGTCGGCGCGGCGACGGTTGCGGCCCAGAGCGTCGCGACGCTCTTCAGCACGGGCCTGGACGCCAACGGCCAACCGCTATCCGCCGGCGCGATCGATCCGCACTGGTATCACACGGCGACCGGCGAACCGGTGCTCGCCATGACGGGCCACCCGGCGTGGGTCGGCAACACGCAACAGTCGCAGTGGATCGGCGTCACGAGCAGCGGCGGCACGAACGTGCCCCAGGGACCGTATTCGTTCAGCACCCAGTTCGATCTGTCCGGCTACGACGCCTCGACGCTGAACTTCGCGATGCTCATCGGCGTCGACGACGGCTTGAACGGCGTCCTCGTGAACGGCAACTCCACCGGCATCAGCACCAGCGGGTTCGCGGCGCTCAATGGCCCCTTTACGATTCCCGCCGCGTCGTTCTCGCCGGGCGTAAACACGCTGACGTTCAACTTCACCAACGGCGGAACTGCGCCAAACCCGTCCGGCCTGCGCGTGCAGTTCAACGCGACTGCCGTGCCGTTCGTCGACCACTCCGAAGTGGCCCTCGGCCCGAACACGCACTATTTCCGCCAGGAATTCGAATTCCTCGGCGATGCCGAAGACGAGCACGAACTTGAACTCAACATGCTGGTCGACGACGGGGCCGTGTTTTACCTCAACGGGCAGGAAATCTATCGCCACAACATGCCCGCCGGACCGATCGCCTATGCGACCCCAGCGGCCAGCGACGTTTCCGGTGCGCAGCAAACGGGTCGCATTCCCGTGCCGGCCGGGGCACTCCGCATCGGGCGCAACGTGCTGGCGGTCGAAGTGCATCAGTTTTCGGCGGCGGCGAACGACATTCGCTTCGGCGCGGAGCTGTTCGTGACGGAAACGCCGCTCCCGCCGGACTCGCTGCCGCGCGTTGTCATCAACGAGTTGCCCGGCGCGCTCGACGCGGCGTTCTTCGTCGAGATCAAGAACGATGACGCGGCGCCGCGGGATATAGGCGGCTGGATCGTCAAACGCCAGTCGATGCTGCCCGCCGAGTTCGTCCTTCCACCGACGGTGCTCGATCCGGGCGAATTGCTCGTCCTCGACGAAGCCACGCTCGGGTTCGACGCGGCGGAAGGGAACCGCATCTTCCTCATCCGCGACGGCGGCCAGACCGTCGTCGACGGCCGCACGCTGACGAACCGCGTGCGCGGCCGATCGACCGTGCACGCCGGCAATTGGCTTTGGCCAGACGTCGCCACGCCGGGCGCGCCGAACAGCTTTGCGTTTCGCGACGAAGTGGTGATCAACGAGATCGCATACCACCACTTTCCGAAGTACGAAACGCCCGCGACGCCCGCGACCTATAACACGACGACGCTGGTGCCGATGTCGGCCGCGTGGCGCTACAACGACCGCGGGCAGAACCTCGGCGCGGCGTGGAGCCAAACGGCCCACGCGGTCGACGGCGTGAATTGGAAATCGGGCCAGGCGCTGATCGCCTACGACACCGACCCGCAGCCCGAGCCGATCCGCACAACGCTCGCCAATCCCGTGACCAACAACCCGTTCGTGGTCACGTACTACTTCGAGTACGACTTCACGTTCGCGGGCGTACCGAGCGACCCCGATGTAGAACTCGTGCTCCGGCACATCGTCGACGATGCGGCCGTGTTTTATCTCAACGGCGTGGAGGTCAGTCGATACAACCTGCCCGCCGGGCCGATCACCTCCTCAACCCTTTCCAGCACGACGCTCACCAACGCCGCCGACATCGGCAATATCGTACTGCCGAAGGACCAGTTGCAGGTCGGCCCGAACCGCCTGTCGGTCGAGGTCCACCAGGCGTCGCTCACGAGCAGCGATATCGTGTTCGGCGCGGAATTGGTCGCCCGCACGCTCGTCGTCCCGGCGACGCCGGGCCAGCCGTTTCAGGACGTTCCGGAGGAATGGATCGAGCTGTACAACCGCAGCGCCGCGGACGTCGACCTCACCGGCTGGAAGCTCCGCGGCGGCATCGACTACAACTTTGCCCCGGGCACGACGATTGCGGCGGGACAGTATCTCGTGGTGGCCAACGACAGCGCGGCGCTCGCTACCAAATATCCCGGCATTACGATCGTCGGCGACTTCAGCCGCAACTTGTCGAACCACGACGACGTCGTCCGGCTCGAAGCGCCGGACGACAACCCGGCCGACGAAGTACACTATTACGAGGGCAACGGCGAGTGGCCTGCGCTCGCCGACGGCGGCGGTTCGACGCTCGAACTGCGCGATCCCGACGCCGACAATGCGCGGGCCGGCGCTTGGGCCGCGAGCACGCCCGCCGCGGCCGAGTGGCAGACCATCACCTACCGCGGCGTCGCCCAGAATCCGCCGGGCAGCAACGACCCGACGAACTGGTACGAGTTTGTCCTCGGCCTGCTCGACAGCGGCGAAGTGCTGATCGACGACGTATCGGTGCTCGAAGATCCCAATGGCACGCGGATCCAACGCGTCCTCAACGGCAGTTTCAACGACGGCGCGAACAACTGGCGGCTCCTCGGCAACCACGGCCAGCACGGCCTCTCCGGCGTCATCGCCGAGCCGGGCAATCTCACCAACAACGTGCTCAAGGTCGTCGCCACCGGAACGACCGAGCACATGGGCAATCACGTCGTGACGACGTTCGCCGGCTCCGCCCCGATCGTCAACGGCCGCGAGTACGAGATCTCGCTGCGGGCCAAATGGCTCAGCGGCTCGCCGCAATTGCACACGCGGCTGTACTTCAACCGCCTCGCGCGAACGACCATCCTGCCGACGCCGTCGACCGCCGGCACGCCGGGACTGGCGAATTCGCAGCGCGTCGCGAACATCGGGCCGACGTACTCCGGTTTCCAGCACGCGCCCGCCGTGCCGCAAATCGGTCAGGCAGTCACGGTGTCCGTCGTGCCCAGCGATCCCGACGGCATCGCGTCGCTGGCGGTCAAGTACTCGGTCAACGCCGCGCAGTTCGCGTCGGTCGCAATGACCATGGACGCCGACGGCGTGTGGCGAGCGCAAATCCCGGGCCAGGCCGCAAGCGCGATCGTTCAGTTCTACGTCGAAGGAAACGACGCGCTCGGCGCGACGTCGACCTATCCTGCCGCCGGCCCGGCGTCGCGCGCGCTTTACAAGGTGAACGACAACGCCGCGACGGCGGGTCCCAGGCACAACTTTCGCGTGGTCATGCTCGCCTCCGACGCCGCGTTCATGCACCAGGAAATCAACGCCCAGTCGAATCATCGCCTAGGCGCGACCATCGTCTACGGCGAGCAACAGGTCTATTACGACGTCGGCATCCGCGTCAAAGGCTCCGGCTACAGCCGCGGCGGCGCGGCGACGGGTTACAACTTCCGCTTCGATCCCGAGCGGCCCCTGTTCGGCGTCCACGAAATCACGGCCATCGACCGTAACGGCGGACCCTATGGCCTCGGCGCGAGCCACCGCGAACTAACGATCAAGCACATCGCCAACCGCGCCGGCGACGTGCCCATGTCGTACGACGATATCCTCAACTTCCTGGGACCGACCTCGGCCTACAACAGCAGCGGCCAATTGCTCGGCTCGCGGTTCGAGGACGAGTTCCTCGACACGCAATTCGAAGACGGCGACGACGGCACCCGCTTCAAATTCGAGCTGGTTTACTACAACACGACCACCGGCAGCCCGGCGCAGATTCACCCCCGCCCGAACACCGTCAACGCCGTCGACATTCAGTACATGGGCGAAGACGAAAATTCGTATCGCTGGAACTACCTGATTCGCAACAACCGCGGCCAGGACGACTTCTCGCAAATGATCGAGCTGGGCCGCACGTTCAGCATGTCCGGCAGCACCGTCGGCGGCGCGCTCGACCTCGCCTCGCAAGCGGTCATGGACGTGGACGAATGGATGCGGGTGTTCGCCTGGGAGTCGCTCGCTGGCATCAACGACACGTACAACCAGGGCCTGCCGCACAACGTGCAGCTTTACGTCCGGCCCGAAGACGGCCGCGTGCTGGCGTTTCCGTGGGACAACGACTTCGCCCTGCACCAGTCGACCAGCATGGGCATCTACGGAACCGGCTCGAACCTGAGCAAGATCATCAACATCCCGACGAACCAGCGGCTCTTCCAAGGACACCTGCTCGACATCATCAACACGACCTACAACACGGCGTATCTCACGCCGTGGGTGAACCACTATGGAACGATGGCCGCGGTGAACGACACGGCCTCGATCCTCCAATACATCGACGCCCGGCGCAGCTTCGTCCTCGGCCAACTCATGCCGAGCGTTCCGTTTGCAATTACGACGAACGGCGGAGCGAACTTCTCGGTCGCGACGCCGACCGTCACGCTCGAAGGCAACGGCTGGATCAACGTCCACGAAATCCGCTTGGACGACAACGCGTCGCCGCTCGACGTGACCTGGATCGATCAGGATAGTTGGCGCGTCGCCCTGCCGCTCGCGACTGGACCCAATGCCCTCACGCTGCGGGCGTTCGACCATCAAGGCCAGCCGGTCGGCGTTGACTCGATCACCGTGACGACGAGCTTCGTCGCGCCGACGCCCGTCGCGCATCTGCGGATCACTGAATTGATGTACCATCCGGCCGATCCGAGCGCCGCGGAAATCGCCGCGGGCTTCACGGACGCCGACGACTTCGAGTTCGTCGAGTTGACGAATCTCGCCGCCACGCCGCTTTCGCTCGCGAACGTGCGGTTTGCCAATGGCGTGCAGTTCGATTTCACGCCCGGCGCGGTGACCGCGCTCGCGCCCGGCGGATATGTGCTCGTCGTCGCCAACCCGGCCGCGTTCGCCATGCGCTACGGCAGCGGCTTGCCGGTCGCGGGCGAGTACACGGGCAACTTCAACAACGCCGGCGAAGCCGTGCGGCTCGAAACGAGCGTCGGTTCGACGATTCTCGACTTCGTCTACGACGACACGGGACCAACCTGGCATCCCACGACCGACGGCGACGGCTATTCGCTCGTGAAGCTCGATCCGGCCGCGGCGATTGCGACCTACGGCGACGGTGCGGCGTGGCGGCCGAGCTTCGAGCTTGGCGGTTCGCCCGCCGCCCGCGACGCGATGCGCGGCGACTTCGACTTCGACGACCGTGTGGGCCTTGCCGATGTGGCATTCCTGCAATCGCGGCTCGGCACGGCAAGCGGCGCGACGCCGGCCACGGGCGACCTCGACAACGACGGCGACGTCGACCGCGCCGATGCGGCCGCGTTGGCCCAGCGCTTCGGCCGCAGCTACACCCCGCCGCCCGCGCCCGCCCCCGCCGCGGCGATTCTGCGGAGCGCCGACGAACCGCGGCGTCCTGCCGCGCTCGCAATGCGAGCCGTCCGCCGCACCCCGCAGGTTTCGCAATCCGCGGCGTCCGAGCAATCGCCAAGCCAGACCAGCCTGCACGCCCTTCGCCGCCCGGCGTTCGACGTACACGCGATCGACGCGGCCCAAGTGGAAACGACCGCCTGGCGGCGCGCGAAACGCCGATAATGGCGATGCGAGTGATTCCGGACGCGGACCTTGCAGCGTCGCCATCCCAAAGTTCGGTAGGCGAATAGTGCCACCAAACGGCTATGTATTGGATAATGTCGACAACCGCCGGCTGATCATTCCGACGATTCAGCCTCCAAATTCCTGGCGCACCATTTCTGCCAGAACTCGAATTTCGGCCAAGAAATGGCGAAACTTTCCATTTACCCGTTCATAATCTCGGTCCGCGATTGCGTCACCGTTCTCGCGACAAATGATAACGTCGTCGAGATTACCCATTCCACCAAACCAAGAACGCACTTTCGTGGCTCGATGTGGGAGTGACAGTTTCGAGTGCAAGAGTTCGTCAATGCGGTTAGCCCAACCGTATACTTGGCACTCGCGAAGAAACTCTTCAAGTTCCGAGAGTTTGTCATCCAAGAGCGCCATCGAAGATAGACCACAACAAACAGCGTTCAATTCACAACCGGCGCCATCCCGCGCTTCGCCTCGAACGCCGCAATCTGCGGCTCGAACTCCAGCGTCATGCCGATATCGTCGAGGCCGTTGAGCAAGCAGTGCCGGCGGAACGGGTCGACGTCGAACGCCAGCGCGAGGCCGAAGTCGTCCGTGATGAGCTGTTTTTCGAGGTCGACGGTCAGCGTGTAGCCTTCGTGCTTTGCCACGCGCTCGAACAAATCGTCGACCGCCGCGTCGTCGAGCTTGATCGGCAACATCCCGTTCTTGAAGCAGTTGTTGTAGAAGATGTCGGCGAAGCTGGGGGCGAGGACGACGCGGAAACCGTAATCGCCCAAGGCCCACGGCGCGTGCTCGCGGCTCGATCCGCTGCCGAAATTGCGGCGGGCCAGCAAAATGCTCGCGCCGGCGAACCGCGGTCGGTTCAGCTCGAATTGCGGATTCGGCGAGCCGTCGTCGTTGAACCGCCAGTCGAAAAACAGAAACTGCCCGAAGCCGGTCCGCTCGATCCGCTTCAAGAACTGCTTCGGGATGATCTGATCCGTATCGACGTTCGCGCGGTCCATCGCGGCGACGAGGCCGGTGTGTTGGGTGAAGGGCTGCATGGACGAAACCGGGATTTGGAATTCGGGATTCGGGGCGAAGACGCTTCGTAAAGTTTACGTCGTCCTAGCCGATTTAGCCAAGCCGCCGGAGACCGTTTGGGCGGCGCGAACGACTGGGTATTTGGGCGTTCCACGACCCGTCGCCGCGAACGGTCGGCTCTGCGGCTATGGCGCAGTCGGCAGGCAACCGCGGCGACCCGCAAGCCGAGTGCGCAAGCCGCTTGCGGTATCGTCACTACTACGGAATCCGGCAAACCGCTGGGAACGCCGCAAAGAAAATGGCGGAAGTGCATGGGAATCGAACGACCGCGAAAAACGCGGGGGAAACGGGGGTTCCCATCGAAAGCGGCGCAGAATCCGGCGCACTTGGCGCACGGACGGCGCAGTTTGACCCCGACTTGGCGGCCGTGGTCGATGCTTGGCCGACGCTTCCCGCGGCGATCCGGGCGGGCATCCTGGCGATGATCGGCACGGCGGACCGCGATGCCGGGGCGCAGAAATAAAGATTACCCAAGTTGCCGACTGTTCCCGTAGGGGGCCGACGCGAACCGGTCCGACGGAGAACCTTGGCCGCGGCCTATCGGCCCTTCTAGACACGTTGGCCTGCGGCTCGGGGCTTCGGCATGGTCCCGAAGGTACTTCCGGCAGCGCGAATCGACCGAACCCCTACGGGAACAGTCAAAGACCTAGACAGACTTACTTTCTTTCGCCGCGGCGACGCCCGGCGGCATCTCGCGATTCGGTGCGCACTGCGGGATAGCCGGTCGAAAAACCATCCGCCGCCAAGTCTCTGACCGGAGCGGGACCGCCGGGGAGTTTTTCGCGAAATCGAAACATGTGCTTAGAATACCAACAAGTGGGGTTAGCTTCGTCGGGCGAACCTTGCCCCGAGCGGCGCTTGGCGACGTTCGCGAGCCGCGAAGATTTCGCAATCGGTACGGTCGAAACCCGAATGCGCTGTTTCGTCGCCGGGTCGTTGAACTTCCCTGGGCGGCCCCCCATAATCGCACCGTCCGCCGGGAACGCGGACCGGCGGACGACGAATCGAGGGACCATCGAACATGGCGAAACGAAAGCCGGCGAAGGCCGCAACGACGCGGCGGGCTGCGGCGAAGTCGAAGCCCAAGCCGCGGTCGGCAACAAGGGCGAAGCCCGCGGCCGCGAAGCCGGGCGGCAACGGAGCGGCCCATCCGCTGCGATCCAAACGCCAATCCAAATCGACCACGCGGCCCGCGACGGCAATCCGGCCCGCGAGCAAGGCGCGCATGATGACGAACGCGAAGCTGGATATGCCCACGCTCGAAACATGGCTGTGGGATGCCGCGTGCGCGATCCGTGGGGCGATGGACGCGCCGAAATTCAAGGATTACATCCTGCCCTTGATCTTTGTCAAACGGCTGTCGGACGTGTACGAAGACGAGTTGGCCCGGCTCGCCGAAACTGGCTTGGGCGACGTGGAAACCGCCGCGGAAATGGCCGCGGCCGATCATGGGCTTGTGCGGTTCTATCTGCCCCGCGAAGCGACTTGGCCCATACTGCGGACGTTGACCCGCGATATCGGCCAAAAGCTGACCGACGCCGTTCGCATCATCGCCGACGAAAACGAATCGTTGCAAGGCGTGGTCGACGTGGTGGACTTCAACGCCACGGTTTCCGGCGAGCGGATCATCGCCGACGAAAAGCTGTCGGCCCTCATCGAAGTGATTAGCCGGCATCGCATCGGGTTGGCCGACGCCGAGCCGGACTTGCTGGGCCGGGCATACGAATACCTGTTGCGGAAATTCGCCGAAGGCCAAGGGCAATCGGCCGGCGAGTTTTATACGCCCCGCGAAGTCGGCATGATCCTGGCCCATATTCTCAGTCCCGAACCGGGCCAAACGGCCTACGATCCCGCGTGCGGTTCGGGCGGCTTGCTGGTCAAGCTGCAACTGGTCTGCAAGCAGAATCACGACACGGCCGCGGCGGAGCGGCCGCTACAACTCTTCGGCCAAGAGCAAAGCCCCGTCACGTTCGCAATGGCCAAGATGAACATGGCCATTCACGATATGAATGGCGACGTGCTCATCGGCGACACGCTGCGGAATCCCAAGTTTCTCGACGGCTCGGCGATCCGGCGTTTCGATTTGGTGGTCGCCAATCCGATGTGGAACCAAAAGGGCTACGACCCGAAGTTCTACGACGAAGACCCGTTCGCCCGGTTCACGTTCGGCTATCCCACGGGCAACACGGCCGATTGGGGCTGGGTGCAACACATGTTCGCGTCGCTCGGCGACAGCGGTCGGGCCGGCGTGGTGCTCGATACGGGCGCGGTGTCGCGCGGATCGGGCAGCAAATCGAGCGACAAGCAACGCGATATTCGCGCCGCGTTCGTCGACCGCGATTTCGTCGAAGGCGTCGTGTTGCTGCCCGAAAACCTGTTCTACAACACGACGGCCCCCGGCGTGCTGCTGTTTCTCAATCGGGCCAAGCCGAAGAAACGCCGCGGCCAAATCATGCTCATCAACGCATCGGGCGAATTTTCCAAGGGGAAGCCCAAAAACTTCATCCCCGACGCGAGCATCGACCGAATCGCCGAAACGTACTTGAAGTGGAAGACCGTCGACAAATTCAGCCGGATCATTACGACGGACGAAGCGAAGGTGAGTGATTACAACTTGTCGCCGTCACGATTTGTCGACGGTGCGGATGCGAGAAGCCATCGGTCGATTTCCGAGATTCTTGAAGAACTCGCTTCGGCACAAAATGACTCTGCCAAGTTGGATCGTGAATTGAATCGCGTTTTCGCGTCGCTCGGCTTTCTGTACCGTGCGGGGGACGGCCAGCGATGATTCGGAGCAAAGGCGAATGCTCGACGCCAACGGCTGGAAGCGCGAGCGAAGCGCCCGATGGCTGGACGTTGCGCACTCTGACCGAATTGGGAGTCGGAGAAAAGGAAAGCATCAGTCCCCAAGACTATCCCGACGAAAAGTTTGATTACTACAGTATCCCCGCGTATCAGGAAGGTGCGCGTCCGATAATTGAGCGCGGCGGAAACATCCTTAGCCAAAAAAATGTCGTCGCCGACGGCACCGTGCTTTTCGGGAAACTGTAACAGTTTAGCCGTCTGAAGCACTCACGGCGGCAAGCCGGGGAGTTTGCCGGTGGTTAGGTATTCGCGGATGGCGTTGGTGATTGTTTTCAGTGG
>QEVJ01000063.1 GCA_003576845.1 Planctomycetota bacterium | reverse complement strand
ACTCGGCCGCCGTATTCATTGGGTCGATCTAGCAGCCCGTGGTAAAAGGCACACAATCTGTAGGAGGCGAATCCTTTCGCCGAGGCCCCGAAGAAAACGTCGATTCGGCGAAAGGATTCGCCTCCTACAGCACTTCAACACGCCACTGGCGACACGCTCAATTCCTCGTTAACTCAACGTTTCAGGCAGACGCAATGACGAAGCTCACGGAACCGTTCGGCGTGGTAGGACAGGGCAGACGGCTCCGCGGTTTGCGCTCGCAGGAGCAGCGAACCGGCGTGCCGATCAGCGTCCGCCGCGTCTGGCCGGGCAAGCCCTATCCGCTCGGCGCGACCTGGGACGGCCGCGGCGTGAACTTCGCCCTCTATGCCGAAAACGCGACGAAGGTCGAGCTTTGCCTCTTCGACTCCGCCGACGCTACGAGCGAAGCCCAGCGGATCGCCATGCCCGAACAGACCGACATGATCTGGCACGTCTACCTGCCGGACGTCAAGCCGACGCAGCTTTACGGCTATCGCGTTCACGGTCCTTACGAACCGGCCGACGGCCATCGCTTCAATCCCAACAAGGTCGTGATCGATCCGTATGCCAAGGCCATTGGCCGTGTGACGCAATGGAACGACGCCGTGTTCGGCTACACGGTGGGCTCGCCGGAAGAGGACTTGTCGTTCGACGAGCGCGACAGCGCCCCGTTCGCGCCGCTGGCGCAAGTGGTCGACTCGGCGTTCACCTGGGGCGACGACCGCCCGCCGAACACGCCGATGCACAAGACCGTGGTTTACGAGATGCACGTCCGCGGCTTCACGATGCTCAATCCGGAAATCCCGGAGCCGTTTCGCGGCACCTACGCCGGCATCGGCTGCGATTCGGCGATTCGCTATCTCAAAGATTTGGGCATTACCGCGGTCGAGTTGCTGCCCGTGCACCATTTCGCCAACGACCGGCACTTGATGGAGCGCGGCCTGGCGAATTATTGGGGCTACAACACGCTGAGCTTTTTCGCGCCGCATCCCGGCTACGCCGCGCCCGAAGACGCCCTCGACTCCGTCCGCGAGTTCAAGTCGATGGTCCGCAACCTGCACGCGGCCGGCATCGAAGTGATTCTCGACGTCGTCTATAACCACACGGCCGAAGGCAACCACCTCGGCCCGACGCTGTCGTTCCGCGGCATAGACAACGCGGCCTATTATCGCCTTTCGCCGCAAGATCCGCGCTACCACATGGACTTCACGGGCTGCGGTAACACGCTGAACATGATGAACGGCCGCGTGCTGCAGCTCATCATGGACAGCCTGCGGTATTGGGTCCGCGAGATGCACGTCGACGGCTTCCGCTTCGATCTGGCCAGCGCCTTGGCCCGCGAATTGCACGCCGTCGACAAGCTCGGCGCGTTCTTCGACATCATCCACCAGGACCCGATCATCTCGCAGGTCAAGCTGATCGCGGAACCCTGGGACTTGGGCGACGGCGGATATATGGTCGGCAACTTTCCCGTGCAATGGTCCGAATGGAACGGCAAGTACCGCGATTGCGTCCGTTCGTTCTGGAAAGGCGATGGCGGTGTGGTGTCGGAGTTCGCTACCCGATTCACCGGCAGCAGCGACTTGTACGCCTGGAGCGGGCGGCGGCCGCGGGCCAGCGTCAACTTCGTCACGTGCCACGACGGCTTCACGCTCGAAGACCTGGTCTCCTACGACCACAAGCACAACGAAGCCAACGGCGAAAACGGTCGCGATGGGTCCGACCACAACACGAGTTGGAACTGCGGCGTCGAAGGGCCGACCGACGATCCGGAGATTCGCGCCCTCCGCGATCGCAAGAAGCGCTCGATCCTCGCCACGATCCTCTTCTCGCAGGGCGTGCCGATGCTGCTGGCCGGCGACGAACTCGGCCAAACGCAAAACGGCAACAACAACGCCTATTGCCAGGACAATCCCATCTCGTGGCTCGATTGGGAGCTAGTCGAGCGCGAGAAGGACTTGCTCGACTTCGTGCGGCGGATGATCGAGTTCTTCCATGCGCAGCCGGTGTTCCAGCGGCGGCGGTTCTTTAGCGGCCGCCAAATCGAGGCCTCGATGGCCACCGACATCGCCTGGCTCAATCCCGACGGCACGGAAATGAACGCCGAACAGTGGACCGCCCCGTTCGTGCGCTGTCTCGGCGTCGTTTTGTTCGGCGACAGCATCGATACCGACGAAGAGGGCGAGGAAATCAGCGGCGATACCGTGCTCATTCTGTTCAATGCCGATCACGGGCTGACGATCCCGTTCACGCTGCCCAAAATCGAAGAAGAATCGCCGTGGCATCTGGTCGTCGACACGTTCGACGGCAAGCCCGCGGACGCGGAGTTCGCCGCGCAGACGGAGTATCCCCTTCGGCCCTGTTCGATGGCCGTGTTCCGCGTCGCCGCGACGGCCAATGGGGCGCATTGATTTGCGGGAATACCGCCGTCGCGCGCCGCCTGTAATCGAGCGGCCTGGGGCGATTTCCGCTACAATGCGCCCGACGCCTGGAGAACGGCCGCGCCCAGGAGGGACAAGCGATGAACGACCCCGCGCCGAAGCCGATGGCCACCTATCGGCTGCAATTCAATCCCGAGTTTCGCCTTTCGGATGCGCAGGCGCTCGCGTCGTATTTCGGCCGCCTGGGGGTGACGCACGTGTACGCGTCGCCCGTCCTTCGCGCCAGGACCGGCAGCACGCACGGCTACGACGTCGTCGACTGCTCGACGATCAATCCGCAACTCGGCGACTGGACCGATCTCCGCACGCTCGCCACGTCGCTGCACGCCTATGGCATGGCGCTGCTCCTGGACATCGTGCCGAATCACATGGCGGCGAGCCTCGAAAACCCGTATTGGCGCGACGTGCTGACCTACGGCTCGTGCTCGCCGTTCGCCCGCTGGTTCGATATCGACTGGCGGTTGCCGGATCGGGCGATGTGGGGCCGGGTGCTGGTGCCGATTCTCGGCGAGCCGCGGAAACGCGTCCTGGCCGAAGACCAGATTCGCCTCACGTGGTCCGAAGGCCGATTCTTGATCGGCTATTTCGATCACCGGCTGCCCGTCGACCCGGCGACGATTCCGATGATTTGTCTGTTCGGATTGTCGGCGTTTCGCGATCAGTTGGGCGGCGACCGTGCGCTCGTCGATCCTCTGATGACGATTCTCAAGCACCTGCGAACCTTGCCGAAAATCGCCGTCCGGCAGCGCCGGCGCGTGTCGATCGACCGCGACGAGACCGAAGAGTGGCTCGGCCGTTTCGCCCAACTCGCGTTGCAGTCGCCGCGGTTCGAGCATTGGGTGGAAGCGACCGCCGCCGCGTTCGGTCGCGATTCCGGCGGCCGCAGACGGCTCGAAAACCTGCTCGACGCACAGCCCTATCGCCTCGTCCACTGGCGCGACGCGGCCCGGGCGATCAACTACCGCCGCTTCTTCGACATCAACGAGCTGATTTCGCTTCGCCAGGAAGACCCGCAAGTGTTCGAGGAGACGCACGCCGCCGTGCTGCGGTGGATCGCCGACGGCACGATCGACGCCTTGCGGATCGATCACGTCGACGGCTTGCGCGATCCCTTGGGATATCTCAACCGCTTGAACGAGAAATGCCGCGCCGCCGGCAAGCGCACGCCGATCTTCGTCGAGAAGATTCTCGCCCGCGACGAGGAACTGCCGCGGTCGTGGCCCGTCGAAGGGACGACCGGGTACGAGTTTCTCTCCGACGTCGAAGCCGTCTTCGTCGCGCCCGAGGGCGCCGCCCTAATCCATCGCCAATACCGCCGGTCCGTGCGTCGCCCCGTCACCTTTGCCCGCCTGGCCGCCGCCGGCAAGCGCCGCGTGCTCCGGCACGATCTTTCGCCGCACGTCGGCCGGCTCGCCGATATCCTGGCGCGGCTCTACGAGACGACGCGCAAAGGAATTTCGCCCGCGGGCGAAGAGCTTGTCCCGTCGCTGGCGGTGGAACCGCTTTCGTCGGATTCGCGGCCACCTGCGGATGCGACGGCAGCAGCCGCCGCCGAATCCGCTTCGGCTTCCAGCGCCACGCTTCCCCGACCCCGCGAACTCTCCGAACACGACTGGGTTTCCGCGATCGTCGAGGTGGTCGTCGCATTGCCCGTGTATCGCACCTACGTCGACGGTAAGCACCGCGCTCTGAGCGACGCGGACCGCCGCGTGTACGAAACGGCGATCGCGGCGGCTCGCGAGACCGGCCGCGCGGCGCCGGAAGCGCTCGACTTTCTCGCCCACGTGTTGCTGCTCGAAGGGCGTGGGGAACTGAACCCGCGCGACCTCGACGAGCGCGTCAATTTCATCCAACGCTTCCAGCAGTTGACCGGTCCCGCCGCGGCGAAGGGGATCGAAGACACCGCGCTCTACGTCTACGTCCCGTTCGTCGCGCTGAACGAAGTCGGCAGCGAGCCGCGGCTTCCCGCCGAAAGCGCCGTCGATGCGCTGCACCGCAAGAACGCGGCCCGCGCTGCGACCTGGCCGCGAACCATGCTCTGCGTCACCACGCACGACACGAAGCGCACCGCGGACGTCCGCGCCCGGCTCGACGTGCTCTCCGAGGCGCCCAAGCTTTGGACCGGCCTCGTCGCTCGCTGGCAGCGACGCCACGCGCGCTATCGCCGGCTCGCGGGCAACGTCCGCACGCCCGATGCCGCGGCCGAAATCCTTTGCTACCAAACGATCGTCGGCATTTGGCCCATTCCCGACGCGAACGAGCCGACCCGGTTGCCCACTGCGGAAGTCCTCCGCGAGATATGCGAGCGCGTCGAGCAGTACATGCTCAAAGCCGTCCGCGAAGCCAAAACCTATACCTCGTGGACGAACAACGACCGCGCCTACGAAGAAGGACTGCTCGCGTTCGTTCGCACGATCCTTGCGCCGCCCGCCGACCAAGAATCCAGCAACGCAAACGCTTCGCCGTTCCTCGCCGACGTGCAGCGGCTCGTCGCCCGCATCGTTCGCTCCGGCTTCTGGAATTCGCTCGCCCGCACGCTGATCCAGTTCGCGTCGCCGGGCACGCCGGATCTTTATCAGGGCGACGAGTTGTGGAATTTCGCGCTCGTCGATCCCGACAACCGCCGGCCGGTCGATTACGCGGCGCGGCAAGCGTTGCTCCAAAGCGTGGTAAGCGGAATCGAAGCGGACGCTGCCGCCCGCAGCGAGTTCGTCCAGGAACTCGTCGCCGCGCCCGAGGATGGCCGCGTATAGCTGCACGCGATCCGCAGCGCGCTGCTCGCTCGCCGCGATTTGCCCGCGGTGTTCGGCAGCGGCGCGTACCTGCCGCTCGCGGTTGCGGGCAAACGGAGCGAGCACGTGATTGCGTTTGCGCGGCTGGGGCCGCATTCCGCGAACGGCGACGGCGAGGAGGGCGCGGCCGTCGTGGTCGTTCCGCGGCTGACCGCGAACCTCACTCCGGAAGGCGCTGCCGCCCCGGTGGGCGAAGCGGTATGGGGCGACACGGCGATCGAACTTCCGCCAACACTGCGCCATCGCCGCTGGCGCGGAGTTCTCAACGGCACGCAGATTCCCGAAAGCGACGCCGCCACAATCCGCGTCGCAGAACTATTCGCCATCTTTCCCGCGGCCCTGTTGGTGTCTTCATAAGGCCCGGGCTCTCGTCGCCCATCGCCGATGAAACTGACTGTGGGAGGCGAATCCTTTCGCCGACGCGTCGGTTCGCAGGTCAGTCGGCGAAAGGATTCGCCTCCCACAGCCGGGCGAGCAAGTTCTTCGTTTCGGACAGCCACCGGAAACCAAAAGAAGTTTCTGCCGCGGCCATTGACACGGTATTCTAATTCGATAGAATACGAAGCGTCTCGTGAATCCTTGCCGCGGGGCAGACCGCCAACCACGAAACCACGGAGTCCTTACATGGCGCGACGCGCAAGCAAACAACCCACCGACGGCGAACTGGAGATCCTCCAGATCCTCTGGGAATCCGGCCCCACCGAGCTCAAGACCATTCGCGACGCGCTCCAACGCGAACGCCCCGTCGCCACGACGACCATCGCCACCATGCTCGGCGTGATGCTCGACAAGGGCCTCGTCCGCCGGGCGAACGGCCCGCGCGGATATCGCTGGTCCGCCGCGATGACCCGCGAAACCGCCGCCCGCTCGATGCTCGGCAAGATCGTCGACCGGATGTTCGACGGCTCGGCCTCGCTGCTCGTCGCCCACCTGATCGACGACGGCAAGCTTTCGGAAAGCGAACGCAAGAAGATCGAATCGTTGCTCCAAGCCCACAAGCCCCCGAAGCCCAAGGGAGAGACGCCATGAACGCGGCACTGCGATTGGTCGATTCGCCGGCGTGGACTATCGCCGGTTGGAGTTTGCTCCACTACCTGTGGATCGGCGCCGTCTTGGGCGTCGCGGCCTGGTTGCTCCGGCGGGCGGTGCGTCCGCTTTCGCCGCAGGCCCGCTATGCCGCGGCGGTCGCGACGTTCGCAGCCCTGGCCGTCGCGCCGCCTTGCATCGCCTGGCGCGTGGCGACGCATCGCGGCGGCGAATCGGCGCCCGCGGTCGCGCCGCTGGCCGCCGCTGCCGAACAGCCGTTGCCGCTCGACCCGACCGCGCCCACGCGCCTCGCGCCGGCGCTACCGGCGAGTGTGTTGCCGCCGCTACCGCCGGCCGCTCCGCCCGTCGAAACGATCGACGCATTCGTAGCGCGGCACGGGACGAACTTGCTTTCGATCGCGGTTCACTGGGCGCCGGCCGTGTGGCTTGTCGGAATGCCGCTGACGTTTGCCTTCCTCGCCACCGGTCTCATCGGCGCGGAACGCTTGCGCCAACGGAGCTCGCTCCTTGTCGATGGCCCGATCGCGGAAGCAGCGCGGCGGTGGGCCGAGGCGCTGCGGATTACGCGAGCCGTCGCCGTCGGCGTGAGCGATCGCGTCGTCGCCCCGCTGGTAATCGGCATCGTGCGGCCGATGATCGTGCTTCCCGCCGCGATCGTCGCGCGACAATCGCCCGAGCAGATGGAAATGATTCTGCTTCACGAGCTTTCGCACGTGCGCCGCGCCGACAACCTCGTGAACCTGATCCAGCGCGTGGTTGAGGCCGTGTTGTTCTTCCAGCCCGCCGTGTGGTTCGTGTCCCGCTGGGTGCGGCTCGAACGCGAGCACTGCTGCGACAACATGGTGCTGTCGTACACGGGCGACCCGCAGGGCTACGCCGAAACGCTGGCTTCGCTCGCCATGCCCGGCATCTCTCCGGCCTACGCCGCCGCGGCGATGGCCAATCATCAACTCGTTTCGCGGATTCAGCACATTCTCAGCAAAGAGGAGCAGCCGATGTCGCTATCTCCGAAGATCGTCGCGATCGCCGGTGCGATATGCCTGGTGATTGGATTGTCTTTGTCCGGCGCGGCGCAAACGTCGCCCGAGGTCGAAAAACCCTCGGCCGCCGACGACGCAACGCCGACGAGCCCAAGCGAACCCGCCGCGAGTATTGCGGACGCGCCGAGCGGTCGCGTGACGTCCGTCGACGGGTTGGCGGAGGGCGCGACGTACTATTCCGGCGAGTACGTGGCGGCCGTCGACGAAGGATTGAAGGCCGGCGCGAATGCCACACCGCCCGACGCGGCGTCCACCGGCCTGACCGTCGGTTCGGATGAAACGGTCGGCGTGACGCTGGGCCAAAACAGCGACAGCGGCATCTTGGGCGTCACCGGCGATCTCTACGTGATCCCGGAAAAGACCGGCAATAAACGTCCGTGGGGACCCGAACAAGCCACCGGCGCGCCCGACGTGCCGCAGGCCGGCGACGATGCCCGCGCGTGGGCCGCGCTCACGCAAGACGACCAGGACGAATGGCTCGAACTGACCTACGCCGAGCCGGTCGAGGTCGTCGCCGTGCAAGTCTTCGCGAACTACTGTGTGGGCGCCGTGTCGCGCGTCACCGTCTTTGACGCCCATACCGCCGGCCTGCAATACACGTGGGAAGGCAAGGACCCGGTGAAGACGAGCGGCCCGTATAGCCGCGGCGTGTCGATCGTCACGATTCCGGCGTCGATCCGGACGAATCGCGTGCGAATCGAACTCGCGTCGAAGTCGGTCGTGGGCTGGAACGAGATCGACGCCGTCGGGTTGCTCGACGCCAACGGCAAGACGCACTGGGCCACTGGCGCGACGGCGAGCAGCACGTACGCCGAACGCGCCGGGGCGACCGTCTCGAGCGCGGATGCTTCTATGCAGCGTCTGCTCTATCGTCAGGCGATCGCTCAGGCGCAGCTCGCGCTCGAGGACGCGGCGTCGGCACAACTTCTCGCACAAATGGCCCAACCGAAGCGTAAGACGCGGCTAGACGGCCGCGACTGGTCACCCGATCAAGCCACCGGCGCGCCGGCCGACTTGAGCGTCGCCGACGTGAACGATCGCACGCACGCCTGGCGGCCCGCAGAGCCCGACGCCGGCCGCGAAACGCTCCGCATCGTCTATAACGAACCGGTGAAGGCCAAGCTGCTCCTCGTCTATGAACTGGGTGAGCCGGGCGTGGTCGATATCGTGTGCCGCGACGCCCAGCAAACCGAGTTCCGCGTCCTTTCCGAGCGGAACCCGAAGTCCGCGGCCGCCGGCGTGCTCAGCCTGCCCCTCGACGGCAAGCTCGCCGTGAGTTCGGTCGTCCTCGGCCTCGACACGGCCGCAAAGCCCGGTTGGACCGATATCGACGCGGTGGGTCTCATCGATGACCAGGGCCAAGTCCACTGGGGCGATTGGGCCCAAGCGACCAGCACGCGCGCCGACGTCGCCGACCGGACAACGAAAGCCAACCGGCTCGATCGAGCGTGGCGGCACCCTGGACGGCAAACGAGCAACGCCTCGTGCGCGAGCTGTCACAAGGAAGACGCGGCCACCGGCTCCGCGGACAATCGCCAGCCGGCCCGCATGCGCGTCGGCGATTTGCTGGACATGTCCGATTCCGAACTCCGCGATTGGCTCAAGCAGCACGACGCGGCGAACATCCACATCGACGAGGACGGCGGCGCGACCGTCCAAGGCGGCGCGGTCGACTTCTTCTTCGACGCCATCCAAACGCGGCCCAAGCAGCCAGGAAATGGGGAGAAACGCCCGACAAAGCCCCACGACGCAGATCCCAACGCGGTGCCCGCGAATCGCGGCAGCCAAGCCGACCCGCGCAACTCTCGGGGATCCGATCCCAATAACGCAAACGGCGATGTGCTCGTCGTCGATGCTTCGAAGTCGATCACCGAGCCGGCGCTCGATGCGCTCGATCCGAAACGCGTCCGAGCGAACCAGGCACATCCCGGCGACGTCGCAAACCGAATCGACGCCTACCAGCGAGCCTTCGACGCGCAAGTCGCCGCCGCCGCTCGACGGCAGGGCGATCCCAAGGCCGATAAGAACAAACTCGACGGCCATCAGCGGCTCGAGGACTGGCTTGCGGCCGCGAACGCGCTTGCCGCCGCCGAGCAAGTGCAAATCGCGCTTGCCGCCGGCGAGCGCGGCCACTTTTCGCTGCCGGACCGAACGATCGTCTGCGCCGAGCGCGTCGAAACGAAGGACGCAAAGAACGTGCTGTCGATCACGATCACGAACGACGGAGCCTTGGAGTTCGTCGGCAGCGAACCCGGCGCCGGCCGGCTGCGATGCTGGGATCAAAACGGTCGAACGATCGACGTGGCGATTACCGTGAAGGCCGGACCGCTGCCGGCCACCGATCCGCGTGCCGAGCCGAAGGTGTCGCCCAAGTCGTCGCCCAAGCCCGACCCGCGCGATGCCTCAAAAGCCGACGCGGCGATGGCCATCGACCGGCTGGTTCTCGAACGTCTCGACAAAGGCGTCGCGGCCGAGAACGCCAATGCCGATCCGCAAACCGTCGCACGACGCGCCTATTTGGATTTGTTAGGCGTGCCGCCGACGGCCGAGCAAATCGAGGCATTCGTCGGCGACGGAAGCGAGGAAACGCTCGCACGGTCGATGCGCAAGCTCGCCGACGAGGCGGCTGCATCCGACGCGAAAGAACCGCCAATCGCGCCGCGCCCCTAGCGGATTGTCAAACCTTGGTTTTGGAGTGGGTGCCACTGCTGGCTTGTCCAGCAGTGCGATTCGCGAGGTGATGTCAAGCGGCAACTCTTACTGCTAGACAAGCCAGCAGTGGCACCCCAATTCTTAGCGTTGACAAAGCACTTAAGGCAAAGCGAACACGTTCGGCATCCTTCTGCGGCCAAGTCGCAGGCCTACTCGACCACCCGCAAGAACCGCCCGCCGCTCTCGTACCAGCCGAGCCGCGTGAACCGGCACCACGAAACGTCGACCAGCAGCCGCGCAGGACGCCCGTCGTTGACGTCGAGCGTCGCAATGACGAACCGATGCGCCAGCGGAACGGGATGGAAGAACCCCAACCCCTGTTCTGACAAGTGCTTCCCCACCACGACCAGCGGTTCGTCCACGGGAACGAGCGTGGCCGGGTCGACCGCCTCGAGCCGCACGAGATGCGGGAACGGCGCGCGCTGAGCCCGGCGTCGCTGGACCCCGATGCTGGGCGACGCGACGGACAATAGCACCCGGCGCACTTCGCCGCCGACGGCGTCGAGCGACCCCGATCCAAATGCCGAAACGCGCGCAGACAATCTACCGGCGGGAGCGCAAAGCGACACGACGAAAACTCCTGATCGAACGACCGGCGGGGGCGGCGCAAGTCGCGCGACTCGCTCGCCAAAGACCGCAGCCAACGCTTGAAAATGATGCAATCGGAACCAACGCGCCGCAGCGCGCTTGGGTCACGAAGAGAACGCAACGGCAGAGCTGACCCACGCCATCGATGCGAACCAAAAGCTATGCAGCAACCGCCGGGAACCCGGCGTGATATCGATGAGAGAAGCCGCGGCGGCTCCCCGCCGGGGCACAACTAAAACCTAGGTCGCGATTGGCGGAACGTCAAATGGCGATTTTCCCCCAGAACTCTCGCCGCGCCCCATGGCCCGCGTCCACGTGCCGACCGCCCGCTCCTAACGGCCGGATACGAACCGAGCCGTCGCTTTGAGATCCTTGCGATTCGGGTCGACGCGACGGCCGCGATCCAGCAGCAACGCGGCCGTTTTCACGTCGCCCCGCTTCGCCGCCTGCAACGCCCAGTTGTTGACCGCCGCCAGCAGGTTGTCGGCGGCGGGGGCATTTTGCGGATCGAGCTTCAATGCCGCCAGATTGCTCGCCGCCGATCCCGCGAAGTCGCGGCGGGCAAACGCTTCCACGCCGCGATTGTAGTAAACAACCGCCAACAGCTCGACCGGCGAAATCGCCCGCGTTCGTCCCGCCGAGGCATCGCCGCCAACCGCCGCCGCCAGAAGTTGTCGCCGCTGCAAAGGCGACTCGCCGTACCAGTTCGGCAACGTGGTCTCGATGTCCTGCGAAATGCCGCCGATCGTGGCCCGAGCGTAGACGTGGCTCGGCGCGAGCACCGCCCGCGCCGCGACGCCGCACCGCTCGGCTAAACCCACGTACAGCAGAGTCCCGCTCAGACAGTTGTATTCCCCTGTCCGGAGCGTGCGCTCGATGGCATGGCAATCCGCGGCAAAACCGCCGTCGAGTATCTCTTCGTGAAGGAAGCCGAACAGCACTTCCGCGCGGCGAGCCTCGGGAACCGCCGCCAACGCGCGCCGCAACCGTGCAACGTGTCGTTCCAAAGCGCGCGCGGCCCGTTCGCGCGCGGCCGCCGTGCCGTCTTGGGCGAGCAACGCGGCCGACAGCAGATCGAACTCGTCCCAGCGGCCGTCGGACGCATCCGAGAGCATCGCCCGCTCGGCCGGCGAATTCGGCAACCGTCCCGCAATTTCCTCCAGCGCGGCCAGCTCCTCGTGCGCTCGGCACACGAACGCCTCGTTCGCCGCCGCCGATTGCGCCAACGCGACCGCCGCCAAAAGCACAAGCCATCCGCCACGCATCGGCAATCCGTCTCCGCGCATCAAAGGCACCACGCCAAACTCGTAGACTCGTAGGTCAGGCCAAGCGGTAAGCGACTTCCCATCATCGAAAACTACCGCCCGCGCCGGCCTGACATTGCTGCGCAGACTTTGCGACAGCGAAATCGCAATGCACTAGCCTACGTCGCGGTGTGCGGACGCGTGGCGGAAAAGAAACGTCGCCGAGAAGCCAAGCGGCCTAGGCGATTCGGCCGGCACGACCGATCATTCCGGCAAAACGTGCCCCATTCTCGCCCGCTTGGTTTGCAGATACCCCGCGTTGTGCTCGTGGATCGGCGGAACGATCGGCACCTGGTCGACCACTTCCAGATCGAACCCGCCGTAGATGAACGCATCCGTCTTCTTCGGGTTGTTGGTCAACAGGCGGATCTTGCGCAGGCCCAGGTCTTTGAGCAACTGGATGCCGATGCCGTAGTCGCGGGTGTCGGCCTTGTAGCCGAGCGCGAGATTCGCGTCGACTGTGTCGAGACCTTCGTCCTGCAGCGCGTAGGCCTTGATCTTCGCCGTCAAGCCGATGCCGCGGCCTTCCTGCGGCAAATAGACGAGCACGCCGGCCCCTTCCCGCTGGATCATATCGAGGGCCATGTGCAACTGATCGCCGCAGTCGCACCGCAAGCTGCCCAACAGATCGCCCGTAAAGCACGACGAGTGCAATCGCACGAGCGGCGCGGCGACATTGGCCACGTCGCCGAACACGAGCACGACCGGTTCTTGCGCCTCGTGCTTGACGCCGTAGGCGATCACGCGCGCGGGGCCGTATTTCGTCGGCAGGTTCGCTTCCGCCTGGCGAAAGACCAACTTTTCCCGCACGCGGCGATAGCGGATCAGCTCTTCGATCGAGATGATCGGCAGACCGTGCTCGGCGGCGAGGGAGAAAAGCCGCTCGCGATTCGCCCGATCGCCCGTTTCGTCCAGGATTTCGCACAGCACGCCCGCCGGCGAAAGCCCGGCCATGCGGACGAGATCGACTGCCGCCTCGGTATGCCCCGCGCGTCGCAGCACGCCACCCGGCTTCGCCACGAGCGGAAACAAGTGCCCCGGGCGAACGAAATCGCTCGGCTGGCTCGTCGGCTCGACGATTGCCCGGATCGTCGTCGCGCGCTCCTGCGCCGTGATGCCTGTTTTCGAGGAGCGATGATCGACGGGCACCGTCCAAGCAGTGCCGAGCGGCGCCGTGTTCTGATTGACCATCGGCGCGAGGTCGAGCCGCTCGCAAACTTCCGGCAACACGGGCATGCAAAGCTGGCCGCGACCGTGCGTAATCATGAAGTTGACGATCTCCGGCGTCACTTTTTCCGCGGCGCAAATGAAATCGCCCTCGTTCTCTCGGTCTTCGGCGTCGACGACGATAATCATGCGGCCCTGTGCGATCGCTTTGATCGCCTGGTCGATTGTAGAGAAGCGCGTGGTCATAAACGGGGCAAAGCAAAAGGGGAAAGCGGCCGGCCAGCGGCATCGCGACGCGGCGGCGAGCGAAGCCTTGTTCCCGCGCTCGCCGGCAAACGATACTATTATACGAATGCGGCCGCAGGGTACGCCATGACGCCCTAACAGCCTGCTCCAAACAGGCGAATCCACCTGTAGGAGGCGAATCCCTTCGCCGAATTTGGCCGTCGCCAGCAATTCGCCAACGCCCCGGTGCGCCCCTCATGCTCGACCGCGAAGAGTATATCGAACAGTCGTACTTCTTCCGTTCGATGCTCGACCGGATGGCCCTGGCCGAGTCGACGCAGGAACTGCTCAAGTCGCTCAAGGATGAAATCCTTTCGACGACGAAGCTGCCGATGGCGCTCGACTTCATGGCGGCCGAGCTGAAGCTGACCGGAACGCTGCACACGGCGATGGCCAAGCTGCCGCACTATTTCACCCCGTTTCAGACCTATCTCGTCGCCGAAGCCGAGCGCGAGACCGGCAAGTTCGACTTCCGCACGGCGCTCGAAATTCTCCGCCGCGAGGCCGACTACCGCGCCGCCGGCACCACGCCGCAGGGCATGTTTCTGTACGAATTCGAGTGCTTGTGCCGCAATCGGCTCGGCTACGACCGGGGACTCGATGCAATCGCCGGCGACCCGATCTTCGACGACGCCTGGAAGAGCTGGATCGACGCCGTCCGGCGGCAAGTGGGCCTGGTGGACTTTGCCGACCTGATCTACGTGCGCAGCGAACTGTTTGCCAAGCAACAGGCCCAGCGGCAAACGGCCGAGGAATCTGCCGCCGCCGAGCCGCCCAAACCGGTCTTGTTCGGCGAAAAAGAAGGCCGCATCGCCCAGGCGAACCGCAAGAAGGACCCGCTCTATCTCTTCGCCGCGCTCCAGCGGCAACTCGGCTATCCGTCGGTGCCGCGGCCGATGCCGCCGAGCGAATCGCCGAACCTGATCCCCGCCCTGCAACGCCAGCTACAGCGGCTCGAAACGCGGATGAAGCTGCTCGAAGAGGAACACCGCGGCGGGATCGACATTACCAAGTTCTACGGCGAAACGCCCCGCGAGGCTTTGGAGTGAGTTTGAGCCACGGGCACGGCATGGCGCTCGCATCGGCCACAAATCCTATTCGCCCGCCGCCTCCGGAGGTGGGAAGCCAAGCCGCTTGTCGACCAGCAGGTTTCGCAACCGCCGCCCGGCCGCATATCGAACGAGGTTGTCGCAGAAAAAAGCGGTCGTGTCGTCGATCCGGCGAGCGCTTTGACCGGCGACGTGCGGCGTGATGAGGACGTTGGGCTGGTCCCACAGGCGGCTGTCCGGCGGCAACGGTTCGATCTCCGTCACGTCGACGGCCGCGCCCGCGAGATGGCCCGATTCGAGCGCCGAGACGAGATCGCGCTCCACAACCATCCGCCCCCGGCCCATGTTGACGAGCACCGCGCCGGGTTTCATTTTGCCGATCGTCGCCGCGTTCATCAGGCCCAGCGTCTGGTCGGTCAACGGCGCGGAAAGAATCAAGATGTCGACTTGCGGCAGCATCTCGCCGGGGCGCTCCGGCGGCCAAAGCGATTCCACGTGCTGCGGCTTGCGGATCGGGTAATAGTCCGTCGCCAGAATCCGCGTCTTGAACGGGGCGAGGACCTCGGCAATGCGCCGGCCGACGCCGCCCAGCCCGACGATGCCGATCGTGCTGCGGTGCAGGTCGCGCGTCGGGCGGCGGGTGAAGTCGTGCTCCCGTTGCTGCCGGAAGAACGTCGGCAGGTTGCGGAGCAGCCCGGTGAGCAGCGCAACGCAGTGCTCGGCGACCTGATCGGCGAGCACGCCCGAAAGACTGGTGATAACGATGTCGGACGCGACCACGGACGGCACGAGGCAGTGGTCCATGCCGGCCGCGGAAGATTGAATCCACTTGAGCCGGCCCTGCCGCACGACGTCGTCCCAGGGGACGGGCACCTTGGCATGGCCGAAAAAGATGTCGGCATTCGCGAGTTCCCCCGCGATCCGCTCCTGACCCGCGTCGACGACCTGGGCGTCGAGTCCGGCGGCGGCGGCCGTTCGTTCGATCTGGGCGATGTGGCGCGGCTCGGCGGGATAGCAGAGAACGATCGTGGCAGCGGGCATGGCGGCGGCAAGCAAACGTGATTGGCGGGACGAAGCAAGCGGGCGAACGCAGCCCCGCGCGGAGGGTCAGGGAGGGCAAATTGGCGGTTGGCGACGGGCGGGGCTTGTTACATAATGACGGGAGAAAAGTATGAAGGTTCAAGTATCAAGGCTCAAATAAGGCCTAAGGCACAAGGCCGAAGGAGCGGAACGACTCGAGTCCGGACGAACCATTGAGCCTTTGAACTTGAATGAGCCTTAAAACTTGAACCTTATTTGAACCTTGATACTTGAACCTTGATACTTGAAAGCCAAGCCTTCTCCCACACCCGAGGCTCGTCCCCTGAACGCTCCCCGCTATTCTATCGGTTTTCTCGGCGTCCTGGCATTGGTCGCGCTGCGCGCGGGCATTGGCTGGCACTTCTTCCAGCAGGGCGTCGAAAAGTACGAGAATCCGACGTTCTCGTCCGAGGCGTTTCTCCGCCAAGCCAAAGGCCCGCTGGCCGCGACCTATCGCTCGATGATTCCCGACTTCCACGGCTTCGACGACGCCATGGACGAGCTCCTCGGCGATAACCAGCCCCAGATCAAGGACGTCCGCCAGGTGCTCGCCGACAAGAATAACCCGCTCGACCGCTGGGCGAACCAGGTCAAGCAGGACTGGGGCAAGTACGCCGCCGATGCCGCGGCGCATTACCAGTACGCGGAAACGCCCGTAAACAACGAAAAGCAGGCCGCCGACTCGCGGCTCAACGAAGCCTTCGAGAAACTCGACGACGCCGTCGGCGAGTTTCGCGCGTGGCTCGTCGACAACGCCCACGAAGTCGCCTACTGGCACCGGCTGGAGCGGAGCAAGACGGGCAACGAGGTGCCGTTCGAGAAGCCGCGTCTCGCCACGCAACAAGCCGAGGTCTTTGCCGAGCGGACGAAGCTCAAAACGGAAGCCGCCAAGGCCGAGAAGGACCTCGAGACCGATCTGTACACGGTTTTGTCGCCGGAGAATCGCGAAAAACACGAACCGATGGCCAGCGAAGAGCCGTTGCTCGCCAGGTTCGACAAGTTTCTGATGTATAGCCTGATGGCGATCGGCGTCTGCCTCATGGCTGGTTTCTTGACGCGGCTCGCGGCAATAGGCGGGGCGTTCTTCCTGCTGTCCGTCATGGGGACGCAGCCGCCGTGGGTCATGGACGCGCTACCCGTTTACGAACAAACGATCGAAATGCTGGCTCTCGTCGCCATCGCCACGACGGCGTCGGGACGCTGGCTCGGTTTGGACTACTTTTTAAGCAAGCTCTGCGGCTGCTGCTGCGGCAAGGGGAACTGCGATGCAACTAAAGCCTGAAGAAAAAGCGGTCGGCACGAAGAATTTCGTCAACGTCGTGACCCACCCGGAAACGAAAAAAGCCGTCGGCGATCGCGGGATCAACCGTCGCGATTTCCTCGTCGGCGCAGGCGCGGCCGGCGCGGTCGCCGCGGCGGGTTTGGGCGCGTCCTACTTCGGATACACGAAGATCGAACGCCCGCTGCGCGTCGGCATCATCGGCACGGGCGACGAAGGCGGCGTCCTCATCGGCAACATCAATCCCGAATACATCCAAGTCGTCGCCATCGCCGACATCCGGCCCTACAACGTCCATCGCGCGTTTCACGGCGACCAATCCAGTCCGAACGCGGCGAAAATCCGCAAGGGCTTGATGAACATCTACGGCTGGAAGACGGAAGAGGAAGCCCGCAAGAACGTCAAAGTCTTCGACGACGAGTACACCGAGCTGCTCAAGGAATCGGAAGTCGAAGCGGTCATCATCGCCCTGCCGCTGCACTTGCACGCCAAAGCGGCGATCCAGGCGATGCGGGCCGGAAAACACGTCCTCACCGAAAAGCTCATGGGCCACAGCATCGCCGAGTGCAAGGAAATGGCCCGCGTCAGCTACGAAACCGGCAAGATTCTCGCCACCGGGCACCAGCGGCACTACAGCGTGCTGTACGAGAACTCGGTCGATTTGATTCGGCTCGGCTTACTGGGGACGCTCCACCACATTCGGGCCCAATGGCATCGCCAGACGGACACGTGGTCGCCGGCGCTGCCGGACCAACTGCTCACCAAGGACGGCGATGCGGCGGGCTACAAACAACTCGAAGAACTCAAACAACTCGAAGCGGAACTCAAGAGCTTCGAGGGCGACACCGGCAAGCTCGTCAAGGAAAAGCTCAAGCGCGCTTCGCAATTGATGGCCAAGAGCATGAAAGACCGCATCGCCGCCCTGCGCAAGAACGTCGAGCTCGCCGAGCTCCGCAAGCTCGACGCCAAGGTCAACGCCAAGAAATACGGCTATGAAGACAAAGATCTCCCGGGCCGCAAAGACAAGCGCTCGGCGATGGAAGAGCTGATCCGCTGGCGGCTTTGGGAACGCACCGGCGGCGGCTTGATGGCCGAGTTGGGCAGTCACCAACTCGATGCGTCGAGCATCTTCATCAGCGCGATGAATCCCGACGGCCACAAGGTGCTGCCGCTGTCGGTCAACGCGACCGGCGGCGTCCATTTGCTCGATCCGACGATGCGGGAGTGCGAAGACCACGTCTATTGCTTCTTCGAATTCCCCGGAGCGGGTTATTACGAAGACTACGAGAAGCTCATCGTGAAAGACCCCAACCGCAAGGTCGTCGTGACCTATAGCTCGATCAACGGCAACGGCTTCGGCGGCTACGGCGAAGTCGTGATGGGCGACAAGGGAACCCTCGTGCTCGAACAAGAGCAGAACGTGATGGTCTACAAGGGGAACGACACGTCGACCGAGATCACCGTCAAGAAAGACGCCAAGAGCGGCGTGCTCGACACGACGGCGAGCGGCCCGCCGCAGCTTGCCCAGGCCGCGACGACGATCGGCGAAGTCAGCAAGGGCTACAAGGAAGAGATGGAGCACTTCGCCTGGTGCGTCCGCAATCTCGACGAAGCGGCCCTCAAGGAAAAGAAGTGGAACTACGAAAAGAACCCGCGCTGCCACCCCAAGGTCGCGATGGCCGACGCGGTGATCGCGCTGACCAGCAATATCTCGATCCGCGAAAACCGCCGCATCGACTTCAAGAAGGAATGGTTCGACATCGACAAGGACGAAACGCCCGAAGGCAACAAGCCGCGGTCGATGTCGGAACTTGCGAAGCTCTAAGTTGGTTTCGTAAACACCGAGTTCGCGGAGGAAATGCACGAATGCAAAATGAAGAATGAGAAACGTGGCTTGAGGTCATCGCGGCGTCTCATTTTGCATTCTTCATTTTGCATTCTTTCGAAATCCCGTTGTTCGCACATGTGAAATGCTTTTCTCCGACCAAGAACTCGAGTCCTATCTCGACGAAGCGCTCTCCGCGGATCGCATGGCGGAGATCGAGGCGGCGCTGCGCACGGATAGCGCCCTGTCCGAGCGACTCGCCCGGATCAACGTCCGCCGCGACGCCGGCGAGCACACGCTCGGAGAAATCTGGCGGCTCGCCCGGGCAAGCTGCCCTTCGCGCGACGAACTGGGAAGCTTTCTGCTCGGCGCGCTCGGCGCCGAAGAGGCCGATTACGTCGAGTTCCACGCCGGCGAAGTCGGCTGCCGCTATTGCCAGGCCAGTCTCGACGATCTCAAAAGCCGCCAAGGCGAAGCCGTCGCCGCCGGCGAAGCCGAAACCCGCCGCCGAAAATATTCTCAATCGAGCGCGGGCTATCTACGGCGCGATTGAAGCGAAGGCAATTGCTCGTTGCGGATTCCCGAGAGATTCGAGCGGGGCACTTCGCATTTGCCGCCGTTCGCACCCGCCGAATAGGTTGCTATCGCGGTCGCGCGATATCGGGTACATTGCCGTGGTCTCTTCGGAAGAATGCTAGTGCTGCGACGCTTCGGCCCCATCCCGCGATCGCCGAAGCCTACCCATCGAAGGCGGCAGAACGCCAGGAATTCGCCAGCGTTTGGCGAACCGATTCTTTTGTCCGGCCGTAGGAAACGGATAGCGAGCGACGCCGCCCAAGCGTTGGGCCGGCGAATCGCGTAGGAATCTTTTGCGCAAAGGAGTCGCACGCCATGACACCCGCCGCCACATTGCCTACGCCCGCACCGGCCATTGCGTCCGCATCCACGGCCCAAATCGTCCACGATGCCGTCGTCGACTGGCTCCGCAACGAAGGCGGCGTTCCCACCAAACACGTCGATCACGACACGCCGCTCGTTAGTTTGGGCATCGACTCGCTGGGCATCGCCACGATCGGCGAAACGCTCGAAAAGCAAACCGGCAAGCGGCTCCATTCCGACGTGGTCTTCGACCTCGAATCGATCCGCGAGTTGGCCGAACATCTCGACAGCATTCTGCCGTACCAAGAGATTGCTGGCGCCCCGTCGGCTCCGGCGGCGGAGACGCGGTGCGACTTGCCGTCTGCAACGCCGACGCCGCCGAGCGAAGAACTCGCCCCGTCTCCCGATCGCGTCGATCCCGCCGCGCACTACGAACGCCTCAACCGCCGCGTCCGCGCCGCGAAGCAGCAGGGCGTCTACTTCTTCGAGCCGGAAATCTCCGCGCACGACGGCGCGTGGGTGACTGCCGAGGACCGGCGGATGCTGATGCTCAGTTCGTATGAATATCTTGGCTTGCTCGGGCATCCGCATTTGCAGGAAGCCGCCGTCGCCGCGCTCGAAAACTACGGCACCGGCCACCACGGCGCGCGGCTGCTCGTTGGCACCACGACCGTCCACAAACAGCTCGAAGCGAAACTCGCCGGCTTCATGGACGCCGAGGACGCCCTTGTGTTCGGCAGCGGATACGTCGCCAATCTCGCCACGATTTCCGCCTTGGTCGGTCCCGGCGATTGCATCGTCGGCGACCAGTTCAACCACGCCAGCATCGCCGACGGCTGTCGTATGTCGGGCGCGGAGCTCCTGGAATTCAAGCACAACGACATGGCGTCGCTGGCCGAAGTGCTCGCTCGCACGCGCGGCCGCCGGACGCTCGTCATCGTCGACGCCGTGTTCAGCATGGAAGGCGACATTGCCGACCTGCCGGAGATCGTCGCGCTGTGCAGGCGCCACGGGGCGCTGCTCATGGTCGACGAAGCCCACAGTGTCGGCGTGCTCGGCGAGCGGGGCCGCGGCATCCAGGAGCATTTCGATCTGGACGCGGACGCCATCGACATCAAGATGGGCACGCTGTCGAAGGCGCTCGCCGGCAGCGGCGGATTCGTCGCCGGCCGCGAGTCGCTCATCACGTACCTTCGCCATCACGCCCGCGGCTATATCTTTAGCGGCGCGCTGCCGGCGTGTCAGGCGGCCGCGTCGATCGCCGCGCTCGAGGTGCTCGAACAAAAACCCGAGCTGGTCGAGCAGCTTTGGCAGAACGCCGAACGCTACGTCGGCGGGTTGAAGAAACTCGGCTTCGACACCGGCGCGTGCCAGACGCCGATCGTGCCGATCATGACCGGCAACGACGACCGGGCGCTGGCGATGACGGGTCTTTGCCGCGCGGAGGGATTGCTCGTTGTGCCGGTTTGCTTCCCCGCCGTTCCGGTCGACGCGCCGCGCCTGCGGACTTGCGTTTCGGCGATTCATACGGCCGAAGACATCGACTTCGCGCTCGACGTCCTCGCCCGCGCCGGACGGCAGGCCGGCGCGATCGGCTGACGAACCGCAGGGCCGATTTCCGGAAGCTGGACAGGGCGCGCCGGGCGAGTCAAGATGGACGACAAGGCGTCGCGCTCCGTCGGCTCGCGGCGCCGCTTACCGAACGTTGCCAGCATTCCGCCGGAGGTCGATGCCGTGGGCTTTCTACGTCGCCGTTTGTGCCGTCGTTCGTTTCCGTCGCCGGTGGTTGTCGCGGCCGTGCTGTTCGCCGCCGCGTGTTATGGGCCCCGCGGCGACGCGGCGGAACCGATCGCGCCCGACAAGTTCGCCGCGCTGCACAAGCTCATTCAGCCCACCGCGGACGAGTCGGCCTGGCTGTCCATCCGCTGGCAGACCGATCTCTGGCAAGCCCGCGAAAAGGCCGCCACCGAAGGCAAGCCGATCTTGCTGTGGGAGATGGACGGGCATCCGCTCGGTTGCACGTGAAACAACGGCGTGGCGGACCGTGAGTCCACCTTCGCCAATCCCGAGGTCATCAAGCTCTTGAACGAGCGGTTCGTCGCCGTCGCAGCCGACGACTGGTACGAGCGCCGCCGCGACGACGCGGTGGGCAAGTTCTTCGTCGGCGTCGCCATTCAAGGTCCCCGCAGGGGAGAAGGCGGCAGCACCCGCCAGGGAATCTACTGCTTCACGGCCTCGGGCAAGCTCCTGGCGTTTCGCAATCATCGCGATCCGGGCGTGATGCTCGACGAGTTTCGCAGGGCCCTCGACAAGTTCGCGAAACTTCCCTCCGACGAGCGCGAGCCGGGGGCGGTGAAGGTTCCGCCGCTCGACGACGCCACGCTCGATCGCCAATTCACCCGCAAGCCGCCCGAGGGCGCGATCGCCGTGCGCGTCTTCGCCCGCGTGCTCGAACGCGACGAGCACGGCAATTGCACGGCTTGCACGGCCGGCGAAGGCGAATCGCGCCGCGGCTTGCTCTCGTCGCTCGATCACCTGTGGATCACGGCCGATGAATGGCGGTCGCTCATCCCGCGCGAAGCGAAGGCCGGCGACAAGATCGCGATTCCCGCCGCGCTTGCCGAACGGATCGCCCGCTTCCACCTCGTCGACAACACCCGCGGCGAACCGCCGATGTGGCGCCGCGAGGACGTGCGGAAGAACGCGCTTTCGCTGACGGTCGTCGAGGCAACGCCAAACACGCTCAAGCTGCGGCTCGACGGCGAAGTGTTGCTGTCCACGACGCCGGACGTGCCCAAGTCCGATAAGATCGCCAAAAACGAGCGCGGGTACGACGCCCGGCTGCTCGGATACATCGACATCGATCGCCGTAAACCGGCCGTCGCGCGATTCGACGTCGTGGCCCTCGGCGACCACTGGGGCGAAGGGACGTACACCCGCGGCGCGCGTCCCGGCAAAACCCCGTTCGGCATCGCGTTCCAACTAGCCGACGGTAAGCACGCCGCCGACGTCGTGCCGCCGCAGGCATCGCGCGATTGGGGCGGGTACTTGCGGCCGTAAGTGCTCGGCAGGCATTCGATGCAACGTGACGAAACTGTTCCCGACAATTGGTCACAACTCTCCGTGGGCGATACCTTTCGGGTGTCGGTTCCGCACGATTGGAATGACATTACGGAGTTGCTCGACGACATTCCGAACGTGCCGTGGACTCTTGCGGCGACCGATGGTAACGGTGCGTTGCAATTCTCCATCGCACTTTACAAGAGAGGGCCGCGCCCGAATCCGTCGGCAGCGGTACTACTGGAAATGCTTCAGGATTACGCGGCGGCACGGAACACGGGACCGCTCGCGTCGATTGTGATCGAAGCAGGCCCTCCAGTGCTCGCAGCAGCGACAATGGCGAGCGAAGCCGAGCCGTTTCGTGTCTGGTACCTATCGAAGGGAGGCAACTTCGCGTTTGTCACCTATACCGGCGGCAGTCCGCTCGACGAACGTGAACTGCACATCTGCGAACGCATCGTCCGGAGTTTGGAGTTCGAGAGCAACGGGATAGCGGCAGAGAACTGATCGTATCGCGTCGCTCCGCTACTTCCGCCCCCCATAAATCAGCGTCATAATCTCCTCCCGGCTCGATAGGTTCGACCGGAAGATGCCCTTCATCGCCGACGTGACGCACATGCTGCCGGGTTTGCGGACGCCGCGGATCGTCATGCACGTGTGCGTCGCTTCGATGACCACCGCCACGCCGCGGGCCGAGAGCTCCTGCATCACGAGGTCGGCGATCGTCTCCGTCATCCGCTCTTGCACCTGCGGCCGCCGGGCGACGACCTCCACCACGCGGGCCAGCTTCGAGAGGCCGATCACCTTGCCGCTCGGCATATACCCGATGTGAGCCTTGCCCATGAACGGGAGCATGTGGTGCTCGCACATGCTGTGAAACTCGATGTCGCGGACGAGGACCACCTCGTCGTACTTCTCGGTGAAGAACTTACGGAGCACGTCGCGCGGGTCTTCGTGCAGCCCGCGGAACATCTCGGCATACATGCGAGCGACGCGGCCGGGCGTGTCGCGGAGGCCCTCGCGGTCCGGGTCTTCGCCGATCGCCGCGAGAATCTCCCGCACGGCCCGCTCGATCCGCGGCTGGTCGACGCCGCTGGGGGCCAATCCGCTCGCCAGAGCGCCTACATTTGGGTCGCTTGGATTCTCCGCCGAAGTTTTGCTCATCAAAAACTCGCTCGTTCGATAATGCCGAGATTCCCGCCGATGTCGTTGTCGACGCAAAGCCATCCTAGGAACGACCTAGGGGACGGTCAAGGACGCGAATTCGGCCGACTAAATGCAATTCAAGGCCGGTTTCGATCGGCTCCTCCGGCATGATATGATCGACAATTGGGATGCGATAAAACGCACAGAGCGGTCCCCGCCGCATCGGCCGTCATGCGGAGCATGACGGCGACATTGGTTCTACTCTGCGGCCTCTGCGCGTCCTCCGTGGCCTCGGCGTTAAAAAACGAACCAACTTCAACCGTGCGTTTAAGTGCGAGCCGGAGAACACCCTATGATCCGTCCGATTTGGATATCGTTGCTCAGCGTTGTCGCCGTTGCCGGAACGCTTCGTGCCGACGAGGGCAATTGGAAGCTCATCTGGAGCGACGAGTTCGACGGCGACAAGCTCGACTACTCCAAGTGGGAAGCCGAAGTCAACGCCTTCGGCGGCGGGAACGACGAGCAGCAGATGTATACCGACCGCAAGGAGAACGTCCGCGTCGAGAATGGGTCGCTCGTCATCGAAGCCCGCAAGGACAACCCCAACATCCAAGGCACGACGCGGCCGTACTCTTCCGGCCGCGTGCGGACGAAGCACCGCGGCGATTGGAAATACGGCAAGATCGAAGCCCGCGCGAAGCTGCCCGAGGGCGAAGGCATGTGGTCGGCGGTGTGGATGTTGCCCACCGAGGAGAAGTACGGCGGTTGGGCAGCCAGCGGCGAAATCGACATCATCGAGATCAACGGCAAGTCGCCGGAAACCGCGCACCTGACGATCCATCACGGCGGCGGCTGGCCGAACAATCGCCAGACCGGCGGCAAGCATAAGCTCGACGAAGGCAAGTACACCGACGACTTTCACGTGTACGCGATCGAGTGGCAAGCGAAGTCGATCCGCTGGCTCATCGACGGCAAGCCTGTGTACGAATCGAGCGATTGGCAATCGGCCGGCGGCAAATTCCCCGCCCCGTTCGACCAGGAGTTTCACTTGATTCTCAACCTGGCAGTCGGCGGACGGTTCGTCGGCCGGCCGAGCGAAAAAACGGTGTTTCCAAGCCGGATGCTCGTCGATTACGTGCGCGTGTATCAGCAGAGCGAGTAGCGCGTTGCTCGAAGGGGCCGAACCCGTGAAATCGCTGACCAAAGAACTCTGGATGCACGTGAGCCAGCGCCGGGCGATCGTGTCGATTCACCGCGAGGTCGAGCGGCTCGTGGCGGAGAGCGGCGTCCGCGAGGGGCTGGTGCTGGTCAATGCGATGCACATCACGGCCAGCGTGTTCATCAACGACGACGAGAGCGGCTTGCACGCCGACTATGAACGGTGGCTCGAAAGGCTGGCCCCGTTTGATGCCGGGAGCGATCCGGCCAAGGGCGGATACCTCCACAATCGCACCGGCGAAGACAACGCCGACGCCCATCACAAACGGCAGATCATGGGCCGCGAGGTGGTCGTGGCGATTACCGACGGCAAGCTGCACCTCGGCCCGTGGGAGCACATTTTCTATTACGAGTTCGACGGCAAGCGGCGGAAGCGGGTGCTCGTGAAGATCATTGGGGAATAGGGCGGGGGAGGAGTCGGGCGTCGGGAGTCAGGATTCGGGATTCAGGCGGGGAGCTTGGATTGATTTGTTTGCCGAATTCCAAGATCGACCCTCGCCCGGCGAATTGCTGGTTGACGGGCGCGACGCCGGCTATCATGGAGACAGCTGTTGGCCGGCGGAGAACCACTTAACCGTTTCGAGGGCGGCGAGTATGAACGCAACCTTGCGGCGAACGCTGGCGACCGGTGCGATGTGGGCCGCGTGTGCGGGAACGCTGCTCGCCCAAGCGGGAGCACCCGCCTCCGATGCGAACGGTTTTGCCGAAGCCTTCCGCTCGCTCGACACCGGCAAGCTGGCAATCATTCTCATCTTCGGCAGTGGCATCATCGCGACGCTGGGGTACTCGATCGCGGGAATCATCCGGGCCTTCAACGGTTCGCCGGACGATTCGGAGGAACTCGCCGCGCGGGTCGACGAGTTGGAAGAGCGGATCGAGAAACTCGAAACGCAGGCGCAGGTGCAGTCGCCGGCGCAGGTGTAGCCGCGATCGCACGGTCGCGAGATCGTGCCATAACGAGAAGACCGTGCCACAGCACAGTGCGCCGTTCACATCCGCGTGATCGTTTCGTGTAAGTTCAGAATCGCGCGGGCGACGCTCGTCCACGCCGCCAGTTCGGTGACGTCGAGATCGGTTGGCGCGGGTTTCGCGCCGAGCGATACGAGAGCCTTCGCCGCGTTCTCGTCCGCGCGGTACTCGGCGAGATGCTTCTCGAACAGCGCCAGTAGGATTTTCGTCTCTGCGTCGCGAATGCGGCGGCCCGTCGCGCGACGGAAAGCCCAATCGAGCCGCGAGCCAACATCCCCGTCGCGGCGCATCATCTGTTCCGCCAGCGCCCGGGCCGCTTCCACGTAGGACGGGTCGTTGAGCAGCACCAGCGATTGCAGCGGCGTGTTGGACCTCGGCCGATCGGCGGCGCATTCCTCGCGGCTCGGCGCGTCGAATGCCAACAGCGCCGGGTGCAGATACTGCCGCTGCCAATGGACGTACAGCCCGCGACGATACAGCTCGTCGCCTTTGCCGTTTTGCCACTCGCGTTGCGGGAAGTTCAGATACGCCCAGTATCCCGGCGGCTGATACGGCTTCACGCTCGGTCCGCCGAGCTTCTTCACGAGCAACCCGCTGATGGCGAGCGCATTGTCGCGGACCAGTTCCGCGTCGAGTCGGAACCGCGTTTGCCGGGCGAGGAAGCGGTTGTACGGATCGGCTTCGCGAAGCCGGGCCGACGCGGCTGACGACTGGCGATACGTCCCGGACATAACGATCAGCTTGATCGTTCGCTTGATGTCCCAGCCCGAGTCGACGAACTCGCTCGCCAGCCAGTCGAGCAGTTCGGGATGCGTCGGCCATTCGCCCTGGGCGCCGACATCGTCGAGCTTGCGCGACAAGCCCGCGCCGAAGTACAGCTTCCAGAGCCGATTGACGGTCACGCGGGCCGTGAGCGGGTTCTCGCGGGCGACGAGCCACCGGGCCAAATCGAGCCGCGTAAGGCGGCCCTCCTTCGCCGGCGGCTGAGGCAAGAACGCCGGCACGGCCGGCGTCACCGCTTCGCCGCTGTCGTCCATCCAATTGCCGCGCGGCAGCACGCGCACCATCCGCGGTTCCACGGATACCGTCGACAGCGTGATCGGCGTTTGCGTTTCGACGGTGAGCCGCGCCGCTTCCGTCGCTTTGATCTCCGCGCGGACCGGTTCGAGCGCCGGGGCGATCGAGCGATAGTGCTTCGCGAGCGCGTCGCGCTCGGCCGCGGTTCGCGACTCGGTCGCCTTTGCGAGAATCGCCGCAACTTCCGCGGGAACGCCGCCCCCGGCACGCACGGGCCGCGAGGCAGAAGTGGCCGAGAGCCGAAACCGGCCGATCGTGTGTTGCTTCGCCGGCTCGAAGTTCTGCACCAGCTTGACGACGAGCGTCCGCCCTTCGCCACCGCCGATGTCGGTCTTGGTCTCGAACACCGCTTCGTGCGCTTGGGCGAATTTCGGCATAACGGCCCAGCCTTGATTGCCGCCGGTCACATTGCCGTCGATCGTAGCGCCGATCGCGAACGTCCCGTCGCCCTGCGCCGTGCCAAAGCCGCTCTGCGCGAAGCTGGCCGTCGCCGCCGAGAGCGGAACCGGTTGCGCCGCACTTTCGCCGCTCGCTCGTTGCTCGACGGCGAATTCGCTGAGGACGAATTCGCTGAGAACGAAGTTGCCGTTGGACGCGCGGCCCGGTCCCTTTGCCGGCAGCGAATCATCGGCGAGGACTTCGAGCTTGAACGCGGTGACGCCTGAGGGCAGGTCCTCGATCGACAGCGTGTACGTATCCGTCGCGCCGTGGTTGCCGGAAACGAGAATCGAACCGTCGTCGCGGAGCGTCAGCGTCGCGCCGGCTTGAGATTCGAGCTTCGCGGGCCGGAGCACGTGCCAGGCAACCGGCTTTTGGTTCGCCTCCCAGTCGCGCTGGGCCGCTTCCAATTCGGCGGTCGGCGCGTCGAGCTTCCTGCGCAACTCGGCGAGTTTTGCGTCGAGCCGGGCGATCTCGGCCATTTGCTCTGCGGTGGGGACGCGGATCGTCGTGCCCCATTCGCCCGTCTCGTGCGCCCCGCTGTAGAGTCCTTGCTCCTTGATGTCGGCAAAGAAGGCCTCGAAGCGGTAAAAGTCCTTGGTGGTGAACGGGTCGTACTTGTGATTGTGGCACTCGGCGCAGCCCAGGGTCGTGCCCATCCAGACGCCGCTGGCATTGCGGACCCGCTCGGCGATGTACTTGGCGAGGTACTCCTTCGGTTGCACGCCGCCTTCCGCGCTCATCATGCCCAGGCGGTTGTAGCCGGCCGCGACTTTCTGTTCCAGCGTCGCGCCCGGCAGCAGGTCGCCGGCAAGCTGCTCGATCGTGAACTGGTCGAAACGCTTGTTGGCGTTGAAACTCTCGATGACGTACTCGCGAAACGGATACACGCTCACGGCCTGGTCGCCGTGATAGCCCACGCTGTCGGCATAGCGGACCAGATCGAGCCACCACATGGCAAGCCGTTCGCCGAAATGCGGCGAATCGAGCAACCGGTCGACGAGTCGTTCGTATGCCAAGGGATCGCGGTCGGCGACAAAAGCCTCGACTTCTTCCGGCGCGGGCGGGAGGCCAACGAGGTCGAGGCTCAGCCGCCGGATCAGCGACCGGCGATCCGCTTCCGGCGACGGCGACAATCCATGCCCGGCCATCGCCGCGAGCACGAAGGCGTCGATCGGACTGCGGGCAAACGGCTCGCCGCCGGCAGCACGCGGTTCCTTCGCGTCGGGCGGCGTCGGGCGCTCGATCGGTTCGAACGACCAATGCCCTTGCCACTTCGCGCCTTGCTCGATCCAGCGCCGCAACAGGGCGATGTCGCGGTCGGTGAGTTTCTTGCCCGAGTCGCCCGGCGGCATCCGTTCGCCCTCGTCGGCCGCGGTGATGCGGCGGACGAGCAGGCTTTCCTCGGGCTTACCGGCGACGACGATGGCCCCGTCGTCCGCGATGTAGGCCAGCCCTTCCTTCGTATCGAGCCGCAGATCGGCCTCGCGCTTGTTCTTGTCCGGCCCGTGGCAAAAATAGCAGTTGTCGGACAAGATCGGGCGAATGTCGCGGTTGAATTCGACCCGCTCGGGAAGCGGTGGCGACGAACCATCCGCGGCACGCACGCTCGCCGACCGCAACGCTCCACAACCGAAGGCGACCGTGCCAGCAATGACGAGCACCAAGCAGCACGTCCGGTGTTTTCGATTCATCGTTTCGAGACTTCGAGAAAGTCCCCAGGAGTTGATTTGGCCGCCGGATTGGCCCGAGTTCTGCGCTAGTCGGACGCCGATATCAGTCTAAATGCACGCATTCGACGCGGCAACTCGGGCGAAGATTTGGTCGAGCGGCCATAAACCCGCCTTGCCGCGACCGGTCGCCGCGACCAGAATACAGAAGTTCGGCCGCCGACTCATCCACCGGCACGCCGTCGTCGTCGGCTCGCCGCTCGCCAACAAGGATCACAACGCACTATGACGCGTGCGAAACCGGAACTCGCCGAACTTCTGCGGCACGACGATCCGCGCGAGCTCCCGGCATACACGATCGCCGACGCCAGTCACTTCCTGAACATCCCGGCGACGACGATAAGGGCCTGGGTCAAGGGGCAGGAGTACGCCCTATCGGGCGATCGGAAACGTCGCTTTCGCCGCGTAATCGAGTTGCCGCAGCGCAACTCCAATCTGCTCTCGTTCTACAATCTTGCAGAAGCCCACGTGTTGCGCTTTCTGCGAGACTATCACGGCATATCGCTGCCGGCCGTCCGCGCGGCTCTCGATTACGTCCGAAACGAGTTCGGCTGGAAGCGGCCCTTGATTCAGCAACAATTCCGCACCGATGGCGCCGCGCTATTCGTCGAACGGCTCGGCAAGCTCGTCGAAGCATCGGCCGGCGGCCAACAAGTCATGCGCAAGATATTGGAGGACCATCTCGACCGCATCGAATGGGAACACTCCCTTGCAGCCCGGCTCTATCCCTTCACGCGGCAATCCGTGGCCGACGCGCCGAGAACCGTGATGATCGACCCCCGGTTCGCTTTTGGCAGGCCCGTTCTGATATCGTCTCGCGTCGCAACCGCGGTGGTCGCGGATCGTTACAAAGCAGGCGAATCGATCGACTCGTTGGCGTCGGATTATGGCTGCCCGAGGCTCGAAATCGAAGAAGGCATCCGCTGCGAACTCCGGCTCCAAAGCGCGGCGTGAATTGGTCTTCTTCATCGACCGATGCCTCGGCCGCAACGTGGGAGCGCGCGTCGAGATTATGGACGATCACTTCCCGCCCGACGTGGAAGACAGCGTTTGACTTCCCGAAGTAGGGCGGCGAGGCTGGGTCGTATTGTCCAAAGACGCGGCGATTCGGCACAACCACATCGAGGTCCTCGCCTTGCTTCGCGCCAACGCGCACGCGTTTCTCCTGACGGCGGCGAGTTGCACCGGCCAGGAAATGGCTGCGGCTTTAGTCCAGGCGCTTCCGCAGATCGCGAACATCGTTCAGAAGCGGCAACCGCCATTGATCGCGACCGTTTCCAAGCAGGGGCGCGTCCGGATTCGCCTTACTTACGCCGACCTCGGCGGCCGGGAGTAGCGCCGCTGCCTAACGCGCGCCTTGAAACGCCGACAAACCAAGTTGGACGCCCCCGTCCCAACAAGCTACGATTACGCATAGGCCCTCTGGGCGAATCGGGCCGTACTCGCGCCGGCGTGCGCACTAGGCGAACGATGTCCTCGCTCCAAACGACTCACAAAGCCGCGGCCGCACCGCCGGTCAAGATCCGCGCGTATGGCCTGCTGCCGATCACACGCCGCGGGTATGCCCTCGTGCAGGTGTGTTGCTTCACGGCGATTCTTGCCGCGCTGGCCTGGCTGACGTTTTTCCCGCCGGATGTCGACGCCTATCGCCAGCTTGCCGAGCGCGCCCCGGCGACGGATCGGCTGCCGATGGAAATCTTTGCCAACCTGCTCGACAACGCCCGGCCGATTCTGCTCGTCGTCCTCGCGGCCGGAGCGCTCGAAACGGTCTGGATGCTGCGAAAGTTCAATGCCGCGGAAGCACACGCCGGCGCCCTGCAGCCGAAGTCTTAACCCGGACTTATTCACCCTCGATATGAATTGAGCGTTTGAGCGTCGTGCGTGGCGTCGGGATGAAATGCGGGCGCGGCGGCCCCTTCCCCGGTGGTT